>JALZUO010000184.1 GCA_023301565.1 Oligoflexales bacterium | reverse complement strand
GGATGGGGGGTATAAAAAAATCCCTGCATGCATTAACATGAGGGACAATCGTAAGAAAGGAATAAATGGTGGCTCCACTCGGATTCGAACCAAGGACACTGGCATGTTGTATCAGAGTGTATTAAAACGTTGTTTTCTGTAGGTTTCTGTAATGAAAAGTTGTGGGGTTTGTTACGTTGTGCTACGTGAAGTTCATGGCATCCCACTTCCCAAGAAAAGATTCTCCGTTTTATTGGATACGATATAGAAAGCCTGATGGAGAGTGGGGGAGTAAATCGTCTGGAATTAAGAGAGCCACCAAAGGAGGCTTGAGAAAGGTTAGGACGATGTGTGATCAACTCACCGCGAGAGAGCAGGAGGACAAAGACTCTGGCAATGGAGCATTGTTTAGTGAGTGGGTTCTTTCGTGGATTGATTACAACTACGACAACGAGAAAACCGCTTGGAGATATCGCAACGCCTGGACGCACTTGACTGCTTTTTTTGACCTTAAAGGTATCACTCATCCGAATGAGGTTAGCTATCAGCTTTGCCACGAATACATGAGGTGGCGCACTGATAAGGATAAGGCCGACAAAGAGGGGAGAAGGGCTTGCGTTTGGAATACGGCGATTACCGAACTTCGCGCCCTTGGGGCTATCGAACAAGAGGCCGTTAGACGTGAGTATATAATGGCTAATCCTTGCGCCAGATTGAAGCTTGGTAGAAGAAACACCAAGGAGAAGAGGGAGATTACCAGCGATGAAATAGAATTGATTAACGAAAAACTTCTCAAGGCTTCGGAGTGGATGCAAGACTGTTGGCTTGTAGGCATCAAGCAAGGTTGTCGATTGTCCGAGGTTCAAGTTCCTATGAAGGATATTGATGAAAAGGCGGGAGTCATCACGTTTCATGTGAAGGGAGGGAAAACCCACTCTGCGCCTCTGCATCCAGATTTGAAGCCATTGATTAAGAAGGCGCGTAAAGAAGAGAGAGAAAGGCTGGTGACTCTGCCTGATAACGCCTCCAAGCTGTTTGCTCAGTGGTTTGCTCGACACATAGCAGAGGGGATCAGTTTCCATTGTGTTCGTGTTACAGTCGTTACCAGACTTGCGAGGGCTGGGCATTCGGAAGCTCAGACAATGGAATACGTGGGGCACTGTAGCGATATGGTATACTCTATTTACAGGAAGCTACGTCCTGCTGATCTGAAGCATCTTGGTGATGCTCTTTAGGTATATGGTAGGTTGGGTTCTCACGCCTCCACGCTAAAGCCTCTTTGACGGTAGCGCGACCATCAGGCATCGGGAAACCTGCTCGTTTCATTCGGGAGATGTAATGAGCATTAACCCCCATGGCATCTGCTAGCCCTGATGCGTTGAGTAGTTTGATTTCTGTATCTAACTGATTCATGCTTTTGCTGCTAATCGGGCTCTTCCTGTTTGATTTTCTCCTGATGCCATTTTGACTGCCACTGCCAGAAATTTCCTTCCCAATCAGGTTTATCACCTTCGATTTCTTCCCTAGTTACTCGACCCAAGTTAATCATGCGCTCCTCTAGTTCCTCAGCCCAGAGTTTGAGTTCACAGACTGGAATATAGACCAATGGAGTCTCTCGACTTTTCCTCTGTTTCCCAAAAATACTTTTGCGTGTCTTGGTCACATAGAAGCAGAATGCGGTTAATTTTCCTTCTTTTACCCGCTTGTGAACGGCTGCTCTTGAAACAGGCGCAAACATGCTAGCTCCACCAGGCGAGACGCAGCGCCCCCCTATCTCACAGACGGCCTCATACCATGGGCCTGATGTTCCTTCTGGTCCTTCTGCGCGATACATTCGAGTATCTGGGACACATTCACCGAATACGTGGCGAATGTCGTCAGGAATTGATATTATGCGAGGTAGTTCAGGTGCCATGCAAGAAACACACAATAAAAGTGACGAAACGTAAACGTAAAGTTTCGTTTTGGAACTTATTGTTTAGGCAGGCAGAAAAAACGAGGGTGGTTATCGTAGTAGTGTGAACTTAAATAGGAAATTCAAATACAGCGAAAATGATCGCACGATCTGTGCGCGCGTTGCTTGCCTCCGCAATTTTCCGCCGCAGGACTCAAGAGCAAGGGCTAGCTCAAAGTCTTTCGTCTGCGTCTGAAAACCACGACTAGAGAGCTTCGCGAGATGCATATGTTTCAAACTCCCCTGATAACTTCAAAAAATCTTTGTTGGTTTACTGAAGTGCATAATCTTGCTCTGTTCCATTGAGTATATGAGCCTGTGACACATCAGTATTCGAAGACCATCAAATACGCTTCCAATCGTTGATGTTATTAGACTGGACAGTAATCTTTAATAATGCTGAAGTAGATGTTCTCTTGAACATTTAAGATGTGTATACCAAAAAAAGCTGTCAACCAGCTGCCCATAAAGATATCCTGATCAAAATTTAAAAACACTTTAACACACGTAATTTATGAGCTGGCACTGGGACCAAGGGCGGATGGCCTATTTTCAATTTGAATCTTTAAAAGCGCTAGCGAAAGGGCTCGTCAGTCTTGAAGGTGCCAATTTTACAGGTGGTGACCCCCTACGTAAACCTCTAGAGAATGCCACACAGTTTCCTTTTTCCCCAGGGGGCTATACAGTTTGGAGAAACTATGCCCGTGTGTTTGGCTGTTCGCTACTTGCCACAAAAAAAAATGGTTTGTTAATATGCACAGACGTGGCTCATTCGTTAGCGGCTGATGAGCCAGACGACATGGGCCCTGATGAATATTTTACGCATATGTTTAAGCGTTTCTGCTCTCCTTTTCCTAGTTTCACAGGTTATGAAGCTACTGTTAATCAGACATTTCCTTTTTGCGCTATTCTTAAATTCCTAATATCTAGAGCTCTTTCTCAGCAACAGTATAGTGTCTCGATAGAGGATATACAAAACTACGTCGTTGCAAACAATATGAAGGGCACTGAAGAGATTGGTTCTTATGCTGCCCTGCAGCCTAAAGTTTATAAACCTCGACCAGATGAAACCAGACAGATGAGAGAAATGCTACGCTTTGCAAGCCAAGTTAGCTTCTTACAATGGTCAAACCCTAGTATTTTCATTGATCCATCAATTTTAATGGGGGACGGCTATGAAGCTTTGCTCACATTAGCTAGTCCTGACATCCTTGAAGCCAAAGAGGATAAAGCTGATCAAATTCTCTCCCTCGGATCGCGTAGTGCCACAGTTAAAACCAATCTAAAACTCATGGAGCTTATAACCCCTGATCCAGATGTCTCATTTTCTGAGGGTAAAGCCAGACGTGTAACCCATCTTCGGTATGAACGCAGCTCCAAGCTGAGGGAAATATTTTTCGAACATTCACCTGCCCCTTATTGTTGTGACATGTGTGGATTGAACGTCTCGTGTACTTACTCTTGGGTGCCCAACTTACTGGAACTTCATCACTTGCTTCCTTTGGCATCACCAATCAGAGTTGAATCCATGAGAACTTCACTAAGTGACCTTGTAGCTATTTGTCCGTCTTGCCACAGAGCGGTGCATACTTATTACCGCCAATGGTTAAAAAAATACACACTGGAAGACTTCCGATCCAAAGATGAGGCTCTAACTTGTTACGACGAGAGTAAAGCAGCCCTTAATTAACAATGTATTCTGTATTATCATGAGATCTACCCTTCAATCAGACTTATTATCGATTCTCGACAATTCCCCCAAACATCTGCGAGACCAAGCAAGCTTACTTAAGAGCTGTCTACTTGAAGACATCGCAGTCGATGAAGCACTCAATGCGCAGGGTAAAACTGCTGACCACTTACAGTATTTACGTGGGAAACCGCGCAAAAAAAATACAATTACAGGTCACAGTCTAGCGCAATTTAATACAAAGGAGAAATCCATACCGGTAGTGAGTTTTTTCTCTGGCGCGGGTGGTGCGGATTTAGGTTTCGAGGCAGCTGGATTCGAACACACCGCTCTAATAGAGCATCATAAAGTTTTTTGCGAAACGTTGCGTGTTAATAGACCAAATTGGCCAGTATTTGGACCACCTCAACACGACGGTGATGTAGCCAATAGAGATAGTATAAACTCGTTATTATCTTCTGTTATAGGAACAAAAAAGGGATTCGAAGGAGTTTTTGTAGGAGGGCCACCTTGCCAGCCATTTTCCATCGCATCTAACCAGAGATACCAAAAATCAGGTGAAGATTTCAAAAGAATTGGATTTGAACATAAAACGAATGGCAATCTATTATTCGATTTCATTGAACAGGTTATCGAATTTAGACCACGTGTTTTCATGATTGAAAATGTAGTAGGTTTGGCTGAAGTGGATGGTGGCGTACAGCTTAAAAGAGCATACAGAAAACTAGAATCTGCGGGTTACAGCATTGATCAACCATTGATACTGAATGCTGAAAAATATGGCCTCCCGCAACGCAGACGCCGCATGTTTATAATTGGGCGCCGTATTTCTAAGCCCTATAAACCACCAATAGAACATTCAGGTCATGTGGCTTGCCAATCGGTACTATTTAAGTCATATCGCAACGTCACTAATCATGATCCAAGGAAACACAAGGCGGGCTCAATAATTCGCTATATAAACTTATACTATGGCGAACGTGACCGGTTAGGTCGAGTGGATCGACTTGACCCGGAGTTACCATCAAAAACCGTAATTGCAGGTGGGGTTTCAGGAGGGGGTCGCTCTCACCTTCACCCTGAAATACCTCGGACAATGACTGTTAGGGAATGCGCGCGTCTACAAACCTTCCCTGATGACTATACATTTACAGGGCCTTCCGCAAGGCAGTTCACTCAGGTTGGAAATGCTGTCCCACCAGTATTAGCCGCCCAATTAGCGGCATCTATTCGAAACTCCTTTTTCAGCTAACACCTCCTATTTAGCCGAGTTTTGCGGTGTCACTTACATGCTGATAATCAGATTGGCTGATTTTACGCACCCCTCCTTGTAGATATCTCCACCAATCCTCCTTATCTTTGATGAAATTTAAATTGCTCACCAAATCGACCATGGGGAGAGGCCTCTTAAAAATTTCTACATCATTCAACCTGACATAGTACTCAGGCATCATGTAGCCTTTTTTGTTTGGAGCGTCAACATCTTGCCTAATGTCCCACGTGCTCAACTTAGCATCGGAAACAAATGTACAACTTGCTACTAAATGTTGACTATATGGCCCTCCTCCTGAAATGTACACTAGGGCTTTTTCTCCCGACTTAATACCTCGGCGGTTTGCGGTACGGGAGTTTAAACCCCACATTCCTAGATTTAAGCGGTGCATCGCGACGTCCATCCCCGATGGGAGGAATCGGCAATTACGTCCAACGTCTGACGCAACGAGAATGTAATGATACATCTCCCCATCTGAGGTGAGTCCCTTCTTTTTGTCGCTTTTATGTTTCATGTTAAATGTGTAACAGGCGAATGCGTGATCGATAAGTGCATTAGTTGTCTCGTATTGCAAACGATTTAGTAGCTAGTTCTTCATTGAAGACAGGTCAGAGGATTGTTTCAGATTTGATTCCGTGAGGGAAATGTGAAATTGCGTGGGTGATTTGCTGAAAATTAAGTTTTGGTGCCATTGTCTTCATTTTTTTGTGGTGGTAGATAGTTATCTGAGAAAATCCTCTTTCGGGCAGTATGATCGGCTGTGCCAGTAATCATCCTTTCGATTGCATCTGTGATTGGAATTGGACGGCCTAATAAAACGACTTTTCCGTGTTTCGGTAAACGCGTGATCTTCTTTTTACAGTCCAGGCGGCTACTCTGGCCGATTTTGATTGGTGCCGTTGTTACTTTTCGTGATCCGTCTATTCTGAACATCATTCGTGTGGCCATTTTTCGAGCTGATTTGGGTGTCTCGCCAAATTCATCCTTTCTCATTCGATAGATTGCCTTGGCTAGCTGCTCACATTGAAGTCTTGGATTACTTGCTACAAAATGAAGCGCATCGAGTGACGCTTGCGCCCTTTGCTCTCTGAGCTTGTAACTGATACGCATGATTCGCCGCTGCTCCGCTGAATCAATCTCGGGGGTTTCATCGATTTCCACAGCGTATGGAATTGCTGCCTTGTTGATTTTTCCCCACCATTTGCCACCGCCCTCGTTGATGTATCCGTCTGGCATATTGCCCCCATCTTTGCCGATATACTTGCCGAGGTAATCGAAGAAACTATCACCGCGCATTTTTTCAAAGTTAGTTGCGTGCAAATGCACCTCTAACTGCCTAGCTTTATTCTCCTCACTTTGCCCTTCTGAGCTAATAGAGCACCATTTACGGAGCCATGCATGTGCGCATTCTCTGGCAGCTTCTTCTCCCTCATTGCAGTAGAGCAAAATATGAAAGTGCGTTGCTCCGCGCTTTTGTGGCTCTCTCTTGTAGTGTGCCCCGAACGCTTTCCATCTCTTGCGCGCACACCACCTTGTGAGCTTGTTAAAATGCGCTCTAGCCACTTTGGCGGCTGGAAAATCAACGGGATACGTGAGGCAGAATGTGTAGGCTTCCGTATCTGCTTCGACTTCCCCCAGATCTCTCTTCATTCTGCGCATCGTTGCAGGAGTGAGTTTTGATATGTTTCCCCGTTTCGACTCAGGGGGAACCGTTACACCGCCTTGCATTGGTGGCGGTGTGAAAGTCAGCTTATTGCCCTTTCTATATGATTTGATTGAGAACGGTTTCGGCTCGGCAGGCTTGGTAGGAGCTTGAAACTTATGTTCTATCCACTCCTTGAGAGGCATTCGCCTTTTAGAGGGGGTGGGTGTTATGAACCTATGACAAGCAGGTTCACGCGAATCGTCCGCGCGGCGCGCGCTACCGCGCGCATCCACATCGGGCGATTGCGTCGAACTTCTACGCCTGAGGTTATATTGCACCCTTCCTCCTTCCTAGTGTGGAGAGGGGATACGCAGCCCTATTTGCTACGTTTCTTGCTACGCTCCCGTTAGGTGGGAGGCTGTGACCCTTGTAATATAAGGGATTTAAAAAGTGGTGGCTCCACTCGGATTCGAACCAAGGACACGCGGATTTTCAATCCG
>JALZUO010000183.1 GCA_023301565.1 Oligoflexales bacterium | reverse complement strand
CGTGGAGTCAAAAATTCTTGGGAAAAGTACTTTACAGATGATAATCTGCAGTGGTTTTCTGAGGTAGGTCAGCAAGGTTTGGACCTGCATCAAGCTACAAGGACAATCAAGTCTTGAGTATAAAATTATTATTTAAAGAAATGACAAATCAACTGTACTACCTAGCTTAAAAAACAATGAAATGGTAGTGTTTAGTATTTAGTAATATAAATTAGATATGTTTAAATTATCGAAAATATTTGGAAAAAAAGGCCAAGAAAGCACTAAAGATAATGGAGCTGAAGCAAGTGTTCCAGCACAAATAGAGGGCTTGAAACCTTTCGAATTCAATATGAATATTGACTCTGCGGTAGCTAGAGACCAAATGTTTATACTGCATGGTTGGGCATATTGTGCGGAGACTAAAATAGTCAGTATTGATGTTCTGTATAAAGAAAAATCTTCAAGTGCTAAGCTTGGTTTGAAAAGACCTGATGTAAAGCAATCATTTGAGCATTGTAATTTTCCTGATGCAGGATTTCACTTTGAACATAAAATTGATTCTAAGGAGCAAGACCGAAAAATGATACTTGTAGCTACAGGGGAGAATGGAAAAATATATGATTTTGAATACGAGATTCCTGCTCAGCATTGGAATCCTAGTTTGATAACCATTAAGCCCGAAGTAAAACCTGTCAAGAAAACACAGGTAGCAAAGACTGCAAAAGATAATTTTCCCAAAGCCCCTGTTAAACCCCAAAAGGCTAAAAAAATAGAGTATAAATTTCATATTGATATTTCTACCACCGCCAGTAACATGTTGATCATTCAAGGCTGGTCCTTTATTACAGAAGACACAGTTAAGCGAATAGAGGTGGTATACGATGATGAATCAAATGATGCTACTATTGGATTCGATAGGGCCGATGTTTCTAAGTCATTTAAAGAGTGCAAGCACGAAGACGTTGGTTTTTACTTTCAACGGTACATCGACTATCAATCCAATAGTCGTGATGTACAAATATATATACACGGCGAAAAAGGAGCTGTTTACCAATACGATTATGTTTTACCCAAATTGGACTGGTTTCCAAAAGACAGTGGTACAAATAGTAATCAGGTGTATAAAGATTTTTTCAAGAATCATACTTATGACTTCAAGCGAAGAAGTACGTTGATTAAGCAAATAGATACTTTTAAGCATCATCCCTTGATAACCATCATAGTCCCTGTATATAATGTGGATGTGAAATGGATGGAAATAGCTGTGGAATCTATCACCTCTCAGGTGTATACCAATTGGGAATTACTCCTAATAGATGATAAGTCTACTTCAGAGCCTCTGATAGAATACTTAGCATCTTTGGAGCACCCACAGATAAAAGTCCATTGGAGTGAAGAAAATGGTAATATCTCTAAAGCCACAAATATAGGAGTTGGCTTAGCCAAAGGAGAGTACATCTTGTTTATGGACAATGATGATAAACTAGATATTACTGCATTATATGAGGTGGCTTTTGCCTTAAATAAAAATCCTGATGCAGAAGTGCTTTATTCTGATGAAGATAAGATAAATACCAAAGAAGACCGAAGTGCTCCTGTTTTCAAACCGGATTGGTCTCCTGAATTGTTGCTGACGACAAACTACTTCAATCACATTTTGGTCGTGAAAAGAACGCTGTGTGAGCAGGTCAAATACAGGACAGAGTTTGATGGTTGCCAAGACTGGGATTTTATCCTACGCTTGATAGAGCTTACTGATAAAGTGCATCACATTCCTAAAGTGCTGTACAATTGGAGAACCTTGGAGGGCTCTATCTCTAGATCGGGTGCAGCCAAAGAAAATATGTCATTCTACAGCAAATGCGAAAAAGCGATAAACCTCCATTTGGAGAGAAATAATATACCAGCGCTAGCCTATAGACCTCAGTTTGCAGTCGATCAAGGGGTCGTGCTATTCGAGATAGACAGCACAGAGAAGGAACTTAAAGATTTAAGCATTATTATTCACCTTAAATCTACATCTAAGAAGAAGAAATTAATCAATACATTGATTTCTGCGATAGACAACGATGCAAACGAAATCATCATATATCATGATGGTTCATCTGATTCTTTAAAGAAAATATTCTCTGCGGTAAAATTTGAAAATTACAAGCTTTTTAAAGCGGAGGATAAATCACTTGCAGAGATATACAACAGCGGTGCAAAAGAAGCGCGTTATGGCGATTTATTGTTTTTAGATGAAAATATTAAATCCGTTGCAAAACAGTTATTGCTGAATTTGCAATTGTTTGCTAAGCGGGATAAAATGGGTGCATTAGGATCAAAGCTGCAGGAAGCGGATGATATAGTACACTCTATGGGATATCTTTTGGGACTGACCAACGATATCTATAATGATCTATACCCATCTAAGGCTTTTCATAAAGAAGTAAATGACCATGGTTATTTCTTCTTTAAGCAAATCATGAGAAATTATTCCGCTATACCAAAGGAATTATTTTATGTGAAGAAAGAATTATTTGATTCTCTAAATGGCTTTGACACCGCTGCTTTTTCGGAAACACTATTTGAGGTAGATTTTTGTGTTAGAGCTACTAAAAACGGGTACAGGCATTTGAGTTTGCCTGGAAAGACTAAGATCAAGAAGACTACAGAATTTGAATTGAATCTAGGTGATTTGAAGCAGTTTTATAACAAATACCCTAAGCTTAAAGATCCTTTCTATAACGAGAATTTTTCAAAATTTGATCAATTCGATTATCGTATAACGGATTCCCCTTCCAAGGAAATTCAAGACGCTAATATTCGTATTCTTTTCTGTACGCACAATCTAAACTTCGAAGGAGCACCGATACATTTATTTGAAATAATAGAACAAATGCTGTCTTCATCAAAGGGGAACTTTGATATAGAGGTGTACTCGCCAACTGATGGGCCATTAAAAGCAAGATACGAGGAATTGGGTGTCAAAGTAAATTTGGTGTCTCACATTATAAATACGAATCCTAGTAAGTTTAAATCTGAATTTCAGTTTGAGCGAAATCTATCTCAAATAACAAAATGGATGAGCAGCAATGCTTATGATTTCGTGTTTTGCAATACGGTACTTAACTTTGAATTTATCCTGGCGGCAGATGTGGCCAGTATCCCTACTATATGGAATATCCACGAGAGTACGCCTATCACTTCCTTTTTCAGCAAAGTGAATTTTAATATTCAAGAACGCTTAAAGATGGCCTTCTCTGTAGTATCAGAAGTAGTTTTTAGTTCTAAAAATACAGCGGATCTTTACAAAGGCTACCTCAAAAGAAATAACTATACTATTATCACAAATGGTATCAAAGAAGATGAAATTGAAGCTTTCAAAAAGAAAAGTTCAAAATCTTCCATTAGGAAAGAGTTAGGGATAGCTAAGGACAGCTTGGTTTATTTGAGCTTAGGGAGCTTTGGCGCTCGAAAAGGGCAAATGGATTTTGTATTGGCCGCTATCAAGATGCTCAAGGAGCATCCAAAGCCGAAAGATTTAACATTTGTGATGGTAGGTGCAGATAAGAATCCTGCTAAATTTAGTTATACGGATAATATAAATTATTTAATCGAAAATAGCGGTTTTAAAGATCGCTTTATAGTGTTGCCAGTAGTGTCAAATATTAACAATTACTATTACGCTTCTGATGTATTTGTATGTACCTCCTATAATGAATCATCTCCTCGTGTAATACTTATTGCAATGCTTTTTGATCTCCCGATTATTACTACTCCCGTCTATGGAATAAAAGAACAAGTTATTGATAATGAAAATGCGTTGTTTTATGCCCCTGGTGATATAGCAAAGCTCCAAGAACAAATGAGTGCTTTGTCTGAAGATGGAAAACTATTGCAAAAGTTATCTGATAATAGTAAAACAGTGCTTGGGTTTTCTAATTCTCATGAACAGATGATTGCGTCTTATGTACAAGTCATCGAAAAAGTAAGCTAGCGCAGGAGAACTGTAATAGGATACAAACGTATTCGATAATCTTGGTTATAATACTGACCGGGACAAATGAACTGAATTATGAAAAAATTGGTTACAGGGGGTAGTGGTTTTATTGGTTCGCATTTAGTCAAAAAATTATGCGAACAAGGCCATGATGTTGTCGTGTTGTCTCGGGATCCTATGCCGGCCGCACTTCAAGATGTAAAAGGAAAAATTGAAGTTGTCGATTTTGATTTCAACAATTTTACCTCACATAGTATATTTAGCGAAGTAGATACAGTCTTTCATCTCGCATGGTCTTCTCTACCTAGAAATAATAAATCCGATCTTATACTGGATCTTAATACTTCAGTGGTGTGGTCTATTAGGTTAATAGAAGAGTGTATTAAAAGCAATGTAAGTAAGTTTATTTTCGCTTCTTCTGGAGGAGCAGTATACGGACAAACGCAAAGAGGAGAGCTGATTTCTGAGCACCTCCATCCTAAGCCCATTTCGAAGTATGGTATTGCGAAGCTTTTTGTGGAGCAGTATTTACATTACTTCAAACATCATCACAATTTTGATTTTGTAATTGCAAGAATTTCCAATGCATATGGTGAACGTCCACGACTCAATCATTATCAAGGAGTAATTTCAGTATGGCTAAATAATATATTAAATGGGCAAGCTGTCAAACTGTATGGTGATGGCTTGCAAGTGCGAGACTATGTCCATGTAGAAGATGTAGTAGCATCTCTTTCTATGTTAATGTCTAAGATAACGGACAATGAAGTATACAATATAGGCAGCAGCCATGGATTAAATTTAGTGCAACTACTAGAAATAATTAAATCAGAACTGGCGCTCGATGTAGAGCTTGAAAAAATAGCCTATAACTCAAATGATGTTTCTTATAATGTATTAAATACAGATAAGATCAAGAATCATCTAAATTGGACACCTAAGGTTTCTATTCGAGATGGTGTACAAAGAGTTTATAATCATTTAAAATCTTCAAAAACAAATTGATTATAAACAATGTTATTTAACTCATTTGATTTTGCGATATTTCTACCAGTAGTATTTATACTATATTGGTTTGTATGCAATAAGAACTTAAAGCTACAGAATATACTGATAGTGGCTGCAAGTTATTTGTTTTATGGATGGTGGGATTGGAGATTTTTAAGTCTAATTCTGTTTAGCACTGTTGTTGATTTTATTATTGGTAGGCAATTAAGTACAAAAGAGAATAAGGGAGATAGAAAAAAGTTATTGTACCTATCATTAGTAGTTAATCTTGGAATACTTGGTTTCTTCAAATACTATAATTTTTTCTTAGATAATTTTGTGGAGGCTTTTACCTTCATGGGATTTGAAATATCACCAAGGTCTTTAAACATATTATTACCCGTCGGAATTAGTTTTTATACCTTCCAGACTTTAAGCTATACCATTGATGTATATAGAGAGAAACTAGAGCCGGCGAAAGACTTTTTTGAGTTTGCTGCTTTTGTTTCATTTTTTCCACAATTGGTTGCAGGCCCAATTGAAAGAGCAAGTAATCTCTTACCCCAGTTTACTAAATCAAGGAGTTTTGATTATGATTTAGCGATAAATGGAATTATGCAAATTTTATGGGGCTTTGTGAAGAAGCTTGTGATAGCAGATAATTGTGCCTTTTATGCCAATATGATTTTTAATAGTTCAGACACATTCTCGGGTTCAGAATTATTTTTAGGTGCAGTATTTTTCACGTTCCAAATTTATGGTGACTTTTCTGGATATTCAGATATTGCAATAGGAACATCTAGACTATTCGGATTTGATTTAAAGCAGAATTTTGCGATGCCTTATTTTTCCAGAGATATTGCGGAGTTTTGGAGAAGATGGCATATATCTTTATCTACATGGTTTCGGGACTATTTATATATTCCTTTGGGAGGAAGCAGAGGAGGTACTGGAATGAAGGTTAGAAATACATTTATTATATTTTTAGTGAGTGGATTTTGGCATGGTGCCAATTGGACCTTTCTAGTGTGGGGTGGTTTGAATGCATTATATTTTTTGCCCTTGTTGCTTGCCAAGAAGAATAGATCAAATATAGAGGTCGTTGCAAAGGGGAAGTATCTACCAAGTGTGAAAGAATTGTTTCAAATGTCGTTCACTTTTCTGTTAGCGGTATTGGCTTGGGTGTTTTTTAGAGCAGAGAATGTGGGTCATGCATTAGATATTTTGTCTAATATATTTTCAAGCTCGTTTCTCAATATTCCTTCTTTTGAAGGTATAGATGATGCCGCGAATATTGGAATACTAATCGTGGTATTTATGATTTTTGAGTGGATTGGTCGTGAATATAAATTTGGTTTAGAATGGGCCGCGACAATAAATAGATACAGTAGATATGCAGTTATAGCAGCTGTTATTCTTTTTATAGTATTGTTTCAGTCGCCAGTGGAGCAAGAGTTTATTTACTTTCAATTCTAGTATTATGAAAAAATTTTTTGTTGATACTTTTATTTGTAGTCTAATTGTAGGTATATTATTCGTAGGAATATATTCTATTAAATCTGGACGATTAGCTAGTTTAGCTAAGGAGATGCCTTATGATACGGAGCTCATTTGTTTTGGTTCTTCTCATGGATCAGCGTTTAATTTTAGTATTTATCCTGTCGAAAGTACACTTATTAATAAAGGAGGAAACACCTATTACTATGATTTGCAAAACTATTATCATCTAAAGAAAAAACTAAAACCAAATGCTATAGTGTTATTGCCAGTGTCTTATTTTTCATTCGGGCTAGATGAAAATAGAACACATGAAGTAAACGAACCATTTCTAAATGATTTTTACGAATATTTACCTAAGAGTTCAATTCATAATTATAGTTACAGAAAAAATTTAAGTGTATGTTTATATATGATACAAAGAAATTTTTTAGACTTCGTTTCAGATGAAATTGAAGAAGATTATGAGCAATTGTACTTAGATGAAGATTTTGATTTTACTAAGGAATCGATTGAAAGAAAGAATAAAGGTCATTTAAGACGGCTTGAGAGAAATAAGCATAGAAAACGAGATCCACTCCCGAAATTAAAATCTCATGCTAATAAAAGGGGTAAAACGCATATAAGAGAAGGGTCATATAGGCCAGGTGGGGAGAAGAGTTTGCCCTATTTGGAGGAAATAATTAGAGATTGTAAGGAGTCTGGTTTTCGTCCTTTCTTAGTTACGCCACCATTTTATAAGCATTATAACATGAAATTTAATAGTGCTTGGTTGCACAAGCATTTTTATAGGCACGTAGATTATTTAGAAAGAAAACATAGCATAAAACATCTAGATTATTCTAAAGATGATCGCTTGTCTAAGTTTCCTCTTTTGTTTAGAAATTCTGATCATATGAACAATCATGGAAAAACAATTTTTAGGAATTATTTCTTTTCAGAATTTTTATTGGATGAATTAGAAAAAGGTTAAAACTGTTATTTATAAAACCTATTTTTTAATGTTTTATAAATTAATTGCTTGATACTTGAGTTAAATAATATTAAATTTATTGTTAAATACAATCTGAGATACAGATTAAAATTAGTTGTAATATGAATAAGGAATCTAATGGTACAGAGAATAATATTGGTGACTATTGGGATAGTCGTGCCGCGGCTGATCGACCGATTAGCTGGATGGGACATCCTTATATCAGTAAGTCATTCAATGAGAAAGTATATGGAAGTTCTTCCTCAAAATGGGGGGCAGGATTGTTTGAAGTCTTAAAGAAAAAATATCTTCAGAAAGGAGGAAGTTTTAAAAGAGCAATTGCTGTTGCTTGTGGAAATGGGAGGAAAGAGATGCAATTGGTAAAAGAGGGGATGATTGATCATATTAAAATGTACGAATTAGCGACTAGTCGTATAGAAGAGGGGCGTGCAATGGCTAAGCGTATGGGTATCCAAAATAAGGTGGAATTTGTATACGGGAATGCCTTTGAGATGGAAAAGGAAAAAGAGAAATATGATCTTGTAATCTGGTTAAATGCTATTCATCATATGATGGATACTCCAGCTGCGGTACAGTGGAGTAGTGATATGCTACTTAAGGGTGGCTTTTTTGTGATGGATGATTATGTAGGGCCCAATCGTTTTCAATGGCCAAGAATAGTAATGCAATACTGTAATAAAGCGCGTGCTAAGTTTCCTGATTCTATATTTAAAAGATCAGAACAGTTCTCTAGAAAAAGACATAGAGTAATGAGGGTGGTAGATCAAAATATGGTATCTGGCGTTGATCCTTCTGAAGCTGCAGACTCTGCTCGTATTTTAGAAGCAATTAGTTATATATTTCCTAAAAGAGAAGAGTTTTTGTACAGCTCAGGGGTGTCGACATTGGCTTTGAATGATATATCATCGAGGATATTGGATGAGCGCTATAAGCACTTCATCGATCACACTATTCAACTTGATCAAGATTTAGCAGGGAAGGGGCATATTGGTTTCGCCTCAGTAATAGCAGTTAAATAGTTTTGTGGTTGAAATATTAAAATACTTTCAACAAAAAAAAAGCCTGAGTTTCCATTTATGAAAACTCAGGCTTTTTTTTTGCAAGCTTAATTCTTTATTTCTGTAATACCATTTTCTTAGATTGAATAAGTACACCGTCTATTAAAATAGAATAGTTGTACGTACCACTAGATAAACCTAGTGCCTTCAATACAATTTGATTTGAGTTGGTATCTAAAGATATATTTTTAATCACCTGACCATTTTGGTTTGTAACTACTATTGCGGCACTTCTACTATTTTCAGGAATAGAATACTTTATTATAGTTTCATTAGTAAATGGATTAGGTTGATTTTGACCCAATTCTGCAAAGCTAGGATCACTTATTTCAACATCTTGAGAAATACTTGGATTATTAGTTTGAGTTGACCCATTTTCCAAAGCATCCATTCTTTCAGATAATTTTCTTATCATGTCATTTTGCTCGTCAATTATTTCCTGTTGTTCTTGTACAGCGTTAATTAACATATACGTGAAGGCATTAGGATCAACAGAAAGGTAATCACTACTTTTCACGTCTGCTTCACTGTTAAATAAATCTGCACTGTTGGTCATGTATGGAGCAATCTTCTGAATATCCTGAGCGATAACTCCAACATATTCTTTTTCGTTATTTTCCATGACTTCTTTGTTATACTTAAACGTCACAGGCTTAATTCTAAGGATTTCATTCAATCCATCTTGGTATGGGTTAATATCTTCCTTAAGTCTTCTGTCAGAAAATACTGCCCAAGTTCCACCACCTGGCTTTAATGCTTGCCCAGTTAGTACTACCAAATTTCCTTGGTTTCTCGTTACTAGCATTCTAGCGACATTATTTGTACTAAAAGAAATAGAAGCATTGTCTAATGCTGTAAACTGAAATTGTCCAGCTCCAGAGTGGAAAAATCTAGAACTTTGTGAAACTCCAGTTCTTATAAACTCAAAACCACTATCAGATCCTAAAAATATGCTGCCACCTGTGAATCTACCATTCCCATCAACATCTAATTTCTCTACCGGAAGTACTGCCGTATTTCCAATCTTTACATCACCATTAGGTGCTGCTACTTTTAGTTGAGCAAATCCCACAGTACCAAAAAGCATGATCGCTGCTACTAGTATTAAGTTTTTCATATTTTATGAGTTTTTTATTTTTTGATTTATGATGTTTATGCGCTTAGTTCATGTAACCCAAGCGTATAAAAACTG
>JALZUO010000182.1 GCA_023301565.1 Oligoflexales bacterium | reverse complement strand
GAAACTAATCCAAATAAACTATTACTTGCAGAACTCAGCCTCAAGGTAAGCGCTATAGAGAAGAAGGTGATTACCAAATAACCAAATACAGTAATCCTATGCCCAAAGCCCTCAGAGGCAGAACTATTAGACTTATATAGTCTGTAAAGTCTCCTCCAAAATCGTTTTTTCCTACTCTCTTTTTTCACAAAATAGTAAGCACAGTTAAACTGGGACAGGCGTAGACTCTACCATTCTCTGAACTAATGTTCTCCCCGTAGTTCCAGAATATTTAGATTCATTTTTAAGAACTATTCTATGCCCTATAACATCTGCAGCTAATGCTTGCACTGTCTCAGGAATCACATGATTCCGACCCTCAAATATGCTTAAAGCCTGAGCGGTCTTCATCAAAGCGAGCGATGCACGTGGACTCGCAGGAAGTATCACCTCTTCACAGTCTCTAGTGGATCGGCAGAGATTCACTATATATCTCTGCATACTATCAGACACTGTCACCTCTCTTACAGCATTTCTTAAAGAAACAAGTTCTTCATAAGTCACACTAGCCTTTAAGTCATTAATCGGATGATGGTGAGTCTGAGAACCCAAGATCATAATCTCTTTCTCCACTGTCAAATAACCAAGCGATGACTGCACTGCAAATCTATCCATCTGAGCCTCTGGTAATGGATAGGTTCCTCGAGATTCCACAGGGTTTTGAGTCGCAATAACAAAAAACATTTCATTTAAAGTGTATTGCTTACCCTCAATAGTCACCTGGCGCTCAGCCATTGCCTCTAGAAGAGCACTCTGCGTCCTCGGCGACGCTCTATTTATCTCATCTGCTAATAGAATATCAGAAAAAATCGGTCCTTTTTGAAATTTAATAGTATGGCTCTCAGGTTCTATCACACTCACCCCTAAAATATCTGATGGCAATAAGTCTGGCGTAAATTGAATTCGTTGAAAATTTGAACCAGATACGGAAAGGGCTAATGCCTTCGCTAATGTTGTCTTACCTGTGCCCGGGTTGTCTTCTAATAAAACGTGCCCACCTGAAATCAAAGCTGACAAAATAATTCTAATCGATTTCTCCTGACCCAATATAATAGAATTTATGTTCTTTTCAAAACGATGAGCTATCTCACTAAAATGTCCTACTCCATTATCTTTCATCGTTAATATTCTATAATATTAAATTGTCTTTTGAAAAGGATAATTATTAACATAAAAAATGACACTATTATCAACTCTATACACTATCATAACTCATTATTTCACACTCTCTTCAATCTAATACCAATAATACAAAAAAACACTATTTACTTTGCACATCTTAAACAGTATGAGTAATCACTCTAGTAACAACAATTTGTTTAAAAATGATTCACCCTACTGCTATTATTTCTGAAAAAGCCACCTTAGGAAAAGATGTGAAAATCGGACCTTATTGCGTGATTGGTGATCATGTAAATATCGGAGATGAGTGCGTCCTGCATTCCCATGTGGCCATGGAAGGACATACCGACATAGGCAAAAACAACACCTTTTTCCCATTCACTTCTATTGGACTAAAAACCCAAGACCTCAAACACCAAGGTGGCCCGACTTATCTAAAAATAGGAGATAACAATACCTTCCGTGAATACGTTTCTGTTCATAGTTCAACTTTTGAACACACCTTAACCTCTGTTGGGAATTACAATTTATTCCTTGCCTATGTGCACATCGCTCACGAGTGTAAAATTCACAACCATACCATTTTCTCTAATAACGCATCAGTCGCTGGGCATGTAGAAGTATTTGACCATGCACTACTAGCTGGCTTTGCTGGCATCCATCAGTTCTGTAAAATAGGCAAACATTCCATGTCAGGAGGTCTTTCAAAAATAACTAAAGACGTGCCACCTTTTACCATGGTAGATGGTAATCCCGCTGCTGTCCGCTCACTCAATATAGTAGGAATGCAACGCAGAGGTTTTACCGCAGACGATATTACCGCATTAAAAACTGCCTACAAAAAAATATTCTTAAAGAAAACTGGCAACATAGAAAAAGCAATAAAAGAACTCTCTTCCCATGATGCTTTTGCCAATATTCATGTTCAACATTTGGTTGAATCCTTATCTCAAGAAGGCCGCGGCCCAACACGATAATTTAAATGTCAGAAGTACAATATTATAGAGATCCAGAGCTACTCTCACCTGCTGGAAACTGGGATTGTGCCCGAGCAGCTGTAGCCAATGGCGCAGACGCAATATTCTTCGGTCTCAGCAAATTCAACGCCAGACTCCGAGCAGAAAATTTCACTGAGCACGACCTACCGGAACTCATGGAATTTCTCCATAAGCACGGTGTCAAAGGATTCGTGACAATGAACACTCTGATCTTCACTAGCGAGCTCAAAGCAGCAGAGGAACAGCTCAGACATTTAGAAAAATCAGGAGTAGATGCAATCATTGTGCAGGATCTAGGTCTCGCCAGAATCGCTAGAAAAATAGCACCAAAACTAGAAATCCACGCCTCTACACAGATGACTATCACCTCTCCCGAGGGATTAGAATTCATCGATTCACTCTTCACACTAGAGCGTGCCGTACTTTCCAGAGAACTCTCTATAGAAGAAATAGAAAAATTCTCTCCTAAAGACTGTGTGCCTTTAGAAGTCTTCGTTCATGGTGCTCTCTGCGTTGCTTACTCTGGACAGTGCTTAACTTCTGAGTCGCTAGGACAACGAAGTGCAAATAGAGGCGAGTGCGCACAAGCCTGCCGCATGCCTTACGAGCTAGTAGTCGATGGCGAAACCAAACCTATGGATGAAGTACGCTACCTGCTAAGTCCTCAAGATTTGGCAGCAGTAGATCTCATCCCACAACTCATCAACAGTGGAGTTGTTTCCTATAAAATAGAAGGCAGGTTAAAATCTCCAGAATATGTTGCAGCAGTCACTAAGGTATACCGCAAAGCAATAGATGACGCCATGGCAAACCGCCCTTCAACAGTTACTGAGGATGACCGTTACTCACTAGAGATGACTTT
>JALZUO010000181.1 GCA_023301565.1 Oligoflexales bacterium | reverse complement strand
TCAGCCAAACGAGCGTGGAAATAGACAAATTTCTTACCTAACGAAGCGAGTCGATTGTAATACTCCCCATCCATCACATACTTAAAATCCTCGTTAAGATGATGCCCCTCAGAAATCACCGTAGAATTCCGGTAAAAAGCTGAGGTGGATCCAATATAGCAGCCCAGATTTTCCAACATCGATTTTTGAAATGGAAAAATCGTCATCTTCCTCAAAAACTCACCATCTTTGTCGATGAAATCCCAACCAGCATAGACAACATCGGCATCATCTCTTCCTTCCACAAAATCTAAAAACGCCTTCAATGCACCCGGCTTAAGGCGATCATCTGTATTCAACCACATGACCCATTTTCCTTTTGCCAGCTTAAACCCTTTATTAATCGCGTCACTCATTCCGCTATCAGGCTCTTGGAAGAAGCTTACATGTCCAAATTGTGAAATCACCTCAGCCGTGTCATCTGTGGATCCACCATCAAAAATAATGTGCTCTAGGGTAACGCCTTTCTGGTTGGCCACGCTTTCTAAGCATTCACGAATATAGTGCCCGTAATTATAACTGGCTGTGACGATGGTAAAATCAAGGGACACGATAGCTTAAAAAGGTGTTAAAAAATTTAGGAAACGGCAGAGGGAGGAAAAATTCAGATCGAAGATCAACCGGCTTTCTGTTCAAGGCTATCTTGGTAAGCCTGATCTAGCTCTTGGGCAACACTGGACCAGCTAAATACTTCCGCCCTCTCCACCGCAGCTCTCTGAATCTCACGCCAATGATCTCGACGCTCCCCCATCACCTCAATCGCGCTAGCCAAGCCTTCCACTATTTTCTGTCTATTCCCAGTCTCCACTTTGATTCCGCAATCTGGAGTTACGATCATTCCTGGGCCAGCCCAATCTAAGCAGATCACTTGCCGCCCAAGAGCAAGGGCTTCCAAAACCGATTGCCCGAAGGCCTCGTTCACAGCTGGGTGAATTACAGCGTCAACCGCTCTCATCGCCCTATAAACTCCTTCTAGACTCTCTAATTTTCCAAGAAAGTTAATCCGCTTTTCAAGCCCATGCTTTTTAACCAATTTTTGGAGGGAGTTCATTTCAGGCCCTTCCTGCAATATGTCCAACTCCACATCAAAGCCTGCATCGACAGCTCTGGCTACGGCATCAATAGTAAGATCTACCCCTTTCCAATGCACTAATCGACTCGCACTCAGAAGTCGGATCGGTCCAGTCGGGGCCTTGTCTGTATTCGGATGAGCGGCAGCAAAAGCCGCAACCTCATCATTTCCGCATCCCGACTGAGGGACCAATCTAACATCTCTCGCACCCAATTTACTGAGAGAAGCTGCTGAGGCCTCGGTAGCCCCCAAAGCGATTGAACAATTTTCGTAAGTTCTCTTGGTCGCCTCTAACCTGCTTCCGAACCAGTAGAGCACCGTTCGTAGTCGGTCACGTATCCAAAGCCTCAGACTAAGATCTCCAATCAATTCAGGCGGGCTCATTTCAGCACCACCCACAGGACCAACCACCAATGGTAACCCAAAACCCACGAGCGATGTTGCCGGTAAGATACTCCCGAAGGTAAGATGATGCACCAAATCTACCTGATTTTCTTTCAGATACTCACTCGCTGCCGCATGCATTTGCTTTTGCCAAAGCAAATAAAACGCTTTTAAGCCCCATGCTCCTCGCTTCCGCCGGGACAGCCATTCGGGGGGATCAACGTAAATCCAATGGACTCCCTTCATACGGGGATCACGGCTCCCTTCAATAGCAGATTGATGCTTTGTCCGCGTGATTACCGTGACGTTATAATGATAATGCCCCGCAAGATACGCTACCAAATTCCAACCAACCCCTGGCTCCGCGCCACGATCAGGAGCACAAGCATACGCCGAGATTAAAACTCGTTTTGAATTGGGTGTAACCATGCTCATTGTGAATCTAGGCTGAGATTGCTTATTGAATGACAACTCGCATCTAATCTATCAAAAAGAATCATCTCATCGTGGAGATCATCAGCAAATCTAGATCTATTAAGAAGGAAAATAAAAAATAACCAAAGCTTTAAATCAGCCCACCCAGATTCCTTAAGAAATTGCGAAATAAGAGGGGCTCTGGCTTTACTCCAGACGCTCCTTACTAAGGATTCACCTGAGAGGCCGCCCACAAGATGGTCTTCAGAAATCAACCCGTATCCAAGATCTAAGCCAGCCACACCATCTAATCGCCCCCACTCCCAGTCCACAGCTACTAGTTCCTCCTCATCCCTGCGCAAATTCCAAGGAGCGAAATCGCCGTGAAATACTGATTTTTTCAACATCAACCCTCCTAACTTTAAGCGAAGAGGAGCTGAAACCCCATCTAAAACTTGAGCCAGCCAGGGGATTGAACCTAATTGCACTGTCTCTTGGGATCTCCACTTTTCAAGTAAAGGAACAATCTCATTTCCTCGCATTCTCGGAGGCCCTGGTTCAGCCAAAAATTTCATCCCAAATGCTGTCCAATCTCGACCTTCTTCAAGTCCCTCTACACGAGGAATACCTCCATATTCTTTTGCAAATCTCTTGAGTTTCTCCGCCTCGTCTCGCAACAATCCATGATTCCCACCAATCGCTAATTTCGTGACCTTCAGCTCCCCTCCAGAATAAGAACTCAGGATTACGAGCCTCACTCCATGATTCGGATTACACCCCAAAAATCCGATTTCATTACAATTTCGAAGCCACGAAATTTCTGGTGAATTCCCCTCCTTAATATTTCTGCCCAGATAATGATGCAGTCCAGACCGAATCAATCCCGAGAGAGCTCCAGCCGCCAATCGGGCCTTGAACTTCATCGGTCGATACAGTCCCAGCACTTCTTTAGCCACACCCTTATCTCGAGGCAGCGCAAGTGCTACCCGAGCGTTTAGAAGTAGTAATTTAAGCTCATTCTCGCCAAGCGCAACTTCTGAAACCCTCGGCATCACCTCGCTCAAATCACCAGTCCAGCTCTCAAAATTCTTCATATTAAAGCCCTGCCTTCTCCAACCCTTCTTCAATCCGACCAATAAAACGCGCCGGCGTAAAACGCCCCTCATAGAAAGCCCTCGCTGTCCGCCAGGTTTCAACTCCCCCCTCATCTAAGGTCTCCGTAATGGCATCCGCAAAAGCCTCCGTATTCTTAACCGGGCAAAGTTTCACCACTTCACACTCACCCACCATCGCTGGAATACCGGCCCAACGTGTCGTCACAACCGGCAAACCCATTCCTAGCGCCTCCATCACCACGATCGGCGAGGCCTCCGAAGAATAATGGCTCGGAAAGAAAAAAAGATCCGCAGAACGAAATGCCTGCCACTTCTCTTCACCAGTTCGTTGGCCACCAAAATCGATCCACTCCTCTAATCCTTCCGACTCCACATACGCCTCACAAGTTCTCTGAAAACCCTCATCTGACCATTTCCCGACAATTAGGAAGCGAACCAGCTCCGCTCCCCTTTGCCGCATCATCTTCGCTGTCTTTAAGATCTCAAAAATTCCCTTCCCTTCCATCAGGCTGCCCACAAAAAGCACCGAACGCGTGGCTTCCACAGTCACCGTATTCTCCGAATACGGGGGCACCTCAGCGGCACATGGACACCAAAGAGACTCACGAGCATCAAACACCTCTTTCGCAGTTAGCTCCTCTTGAGCGACTTCCAGGGAAATGTCAGCTCTCTGATAAGCCAATTTTGCTACAAAAGTTCTCAATTTCGATTCCCTCACAAAGCGAGGTAGCCCGCTTGCATGGAAAATAAATGCCGTTCCTCTAGCCAAAGGCCGTGTCCTCCATAGAAAATAAATATCCCGTAAAAAAGGAAGCCAAGAAGCACTCGCCGGGGGATAAAGCAAAACAGTTCCTGGATTCTCTTTGAGATACGTTCGCACCGTCCGAGTCAGCTCAAAAAGATGTCCAATCTTACGCCAACGGAATCTCCCTACCTCATCGATCCCGTCGCTGTATGCCATCCTCACGAAATCCGTCTCCCAAGCCTGCCACTCATGATCTACCAGCATCTGGGTCGCCACAGCCTGCCCATGCCAAGGCGGCGGCGTCTGCCCTACAATCAAGAGACGTTTTTTACTCATATTTGCCATATTATAGATCTACAACACTGTCGTAAGCCGCTTGCATTTTACGCCTTTTCTCATCCCACGAATACCTCTCTATCACAACCTCCTTTGCGGCCTTCCCTTTTTCAAGCAGCTGTCCCCGGTCAGACACATACCCTTTAATAGCCTCCTTCAAATCACCGCAAACCTCCTCCAAGGGCTGATCGACCTCAATCAGAGTTCCACACTCCGGCCCCACCATCATCGCCGGGCCACCCCGCTTTAGCGCAATGGCAGGTAAGCCATGCGAAAAAGCCTCCAAAATTGAAAGCCCCCCGCTCTCATACAGACTCGGTGCCACCAAAAGATCGTGCCTTTCATAAATCTCAGCCAATTTCGGCCGAGGAACGAATCCCACAAAATCCACAAGCCCCTCAAGCCCCATCTCGACCGCCAACCTTTTCAAATGCCCCTCCTGCGGCCCCGTTCCCACCAAAGTTAATTTGACCTCATCCACTCCGAAATTCTTCAAAGCCTCAAACAGAAACTGCAAACCTTTCAAATGATGCAGTCTCCCCACAAACAAAAGCCTCACTGGTTCATCACCCTCCGAAAAGACGTTACATGAGCTCTCGGCAACCTCCATCCCCACCGTCGGAAGAAGCTCCACCGGAATGTTTTGATTAGAAAACGCGTCAGCCGTTTCTGGGGTCGACGCGAATACAAATCCCCCCGTCTCAACAGATGGATCAACCCAAAAAAGGATCTTCTTCGAGATCTCAGTCATCCAATTCCGCACCCTCTCCCGCCAAACAGACTGCCATGGCCCATGAAATCCTAATAGATGACTCGGCGCCGTGTCAGCGCCCCCTACCGGCCCCCACACCACCGGCCTCCCCCTCAAAAACACCGGCATCCGAAACGAAGCAAATGTCGTATGGTGGATAAGATCAATCTCATGCTCCTTCACCAATTTATCCACAACCCCTCTCAAGCTCCATTGCCAGAGCGTGTAATAAGGGAGCATCAACCAACCGAAGCGCCTCTTTAAGCGCCGTAACCCAGCCAAATGCTCGTGGAAAACAAAGGTCACATTCTCACAAATATCGGGATGTTTCTCCAGAAAAGGCTCAATATGCTTCCGGTTCTTCTCCTGAGTCACCACCACCACATCATTATCCCGTGACATCATCACGGCCCAGCGCCAACCAACCTCCGGCTCCGATCCCTCCTCAGGCTCGCACGCAAAAGCTGACAT
>JALZUO010000180.1 GCA_023301565.1 Oligoflexales bacterium | reverse complement strand
TCTCAAGAGGCATCTTAGATAGATGAGCCTTCTTAGGTGCCGCTACCTAGAATTGATAGATGACTGTGCTTGAACTCCATAGTTTTTAATAATTCCGATTAGTCAGAGATCAAAATCTAGACCAAGTAGCCACAACAGGAATACCCATAAGTTTTGAAACGATCTTTAGAACCTCTGGAGAAGAGAATGATAAGAGATGTCATTTTTTTTTAGCTATTTTTTTAATTTTTTGATCCACCTAGGATCAGATTTTTTACATTATTCAAAAAAAAACCTGCAGCCAAAACTGCAGGTCTTAATACACTTAAACAATCTTGCTCTTAAGGAGCGACAGATAAGTAGGGGTGGGCTGAAGGAAGGTTGGCGGCCAATCCGTGCTTATGCGCAAGATAACCTTCAAGCATCTCACGATCTGCCGCAGACAAGTCTCCTGAAATCATGATGATATCCTTCACTGTTCCAATAAAATCCCACAAATTGTTTGCTGTATTATCACCAACGCTAAATCCAGGTCCAGTGTATGCAGGCAAAGAGTCAATACTAAAAATATGCTCTGATGTAAAAGCGCTTCTCACACTTGCACGGGTCGAACCTAATGCGGTTGAGTCGCCATCAAGATACATAGTTCCGCCTCCATTGTTTACGGCATTGATGCGAGAAAGTTCGCCAGAAGATGATCCAATCTGACCAAGTGGCACGAAAGTATTTCCTGTTCCGCCAGAAAAGACTGCCAAGGCGCTACTACCAGTATACTCAACTACAGCATATGCAGAGCTTGCTGCAACAGGGTTTGCAAGCGCGATACGGTTCCCTGCTCCAACCATAAATTGCGCATCAGTAGTAGGAAGGTGAGCCGATAATTGTCGCATCATTGCCAGAGCTTGATCGGTCCGCAACTGCAGAGACGACACCACTTGTTTCAGTTACGGTCGAAACGTCGGCTGGATCAAACCAAGAAAAAAGAGCTTGAAGATCATTCGGATAAAAATTTGAAAGTGCATTTGAGTCCAATGACCCATTGACTCTCAAGGTGATCTGCTTACCTTCTTCCGCTGAGGTTATTACGTATGAAGTCGAAGTCGCCCCAGAAATAGTCACCCCATCAGCGTACCACTGATGGCCGTCAGTTGATGCGGCTCCTTCCCCATAAGCAGAAACCGTCAACTCTTGACCAGAAATAACTGTACCAGTAATTGCTGAAACCTGAGCAGCTTCAGCACCGTCTGGGTTTTCATTATCATCATCATCTCCACAACCAAGAATCAGAAGAATGAAAAGAAAAGGCATCGTCTTAGCCAATAATAGCTTCATTAGGAACCTCCCATTTTTAAAATTCATGCCTAAATAGTATCACTGACGGTTCCCAAGTAGATCAAAACTCTGGCAACAAATATTGAGTCACTACGGAAACCTTGCGCGCCCTATTGCGGATAGTATAAATAATTAGGAATTCGCTTCAAAAAATTGACTCAACAGAAAGAATTTAGGCAATAAAATACATACAAAGCAGAGCTAACATGCCACCCGAAGAGTGTAGGTAACTGCAAATTTTTTACTACCCACTGTCTCATACTGTCCAAACAATTCATGGGTATACATGTGGGTACAAACCTAAGATCCCTCAATCTTTCTCAACGAAAGAGAGAGAGATCAAAATTAAAAATAACACACAGATTGGTTCTCAAAACCACGGAATCACCAGTGATTTTGTCATTAGTTATGATTTTACCACACTGACAAACAAGATCCTTCTAAAGTTTCACTCTAACTTTATGCAAAGTGGTCGATGAATATCAAGGAGGCTATCAAACCAATGAAACATATATCACTATTTTTCTCATTTCTTTTTCTTTTGAGTTCCACGGCTAGTGGCAAATTTCCATTAGAACATAGCGAGCAGGGATCTAAAGCTGAAGTCAGATTTAATTTTGACTCTGCGGCATTGATCTCTTCTATCAACAGCAATAAAGATAGAACAAGCGAACGTATCCAGATTAATGGTTACACTGACACTGTTGACGAAAGTCAGTACAACAAAAAACTTTCGACACGAAGAGCCCAGTCTGTCGCAAGACACTTAAGAAATAACGGCTCTCTCCTGGACAATTTTGACGTACGAGGTCACGGCGAGGATAGTTTCAAACTGAACCCTCAAGCAAATCGTCGTGTTGAGATCATAGTCCCTCTAAGTCAGATTCCCTCTGAAGTCTTGTCCAGCAAAAGTGATACTGCTAATAGTGTAAACGCTAGCCCTGTTGGGTTTGTTGAGACCAAGCCTAAAGTCGCTTCTGATCACGATGTATCTCATAAAAACCAGATAGATATTGAGGTTAATGCTCTATTTTCTGATCTAGCATCTATAAAAACTAAAGGTGATATAGCGCTTAACAGTGAAGTTGACGAGGTTCTTTCAGAAGTCAAATCTTCAATACGTATCAACTATGCGAGGCATTTGAATAAAAAATTATCTTTAGGTGTTGAAGCTGGCGTGCGCTGGTATGCACATTCGAAAGACCTAGGCATTGATATTCTGTCTGACCAAGAGTTATTTGCATATAGAGCAGGACTGACACTTGGCTATAAACCCGCCTCATGGTTTCACCTGCAGTTGTCTGCTTTATGGAATCAGCAGCTCTACTTTGAAGCTAGGGCTGTAGGCACGCAAGATTGGCAGTTCAAAGCTGCAAACACTCTACGGGGCGAACTTAAGCCTCTATTTATCCCTGTAAATACAGACAAGTTTATGTTGGAGCTAGGTCCTTGGGCATCTTATTTTGCAGGCGTATCAGCTGAAAACATTAAAAAAGGGCTTGGTTATGGCGGGGAACTCAACACGTTCTTCTTGTTTGGTAAGCGTCTGGGTCTTACCGCTAGATACAGCGTCAATGAATTCCCTTACACACAGTCTGAGATTGAAGATGAGTGGGACTTAACTCAAGAGATTCTAGAAATTGGCATTAAATATCGGTACTTTTTTTAAGGAAAGATGACATGTTGGGTAAAAAAATGAACTATAGAAAAAAAATTTCTTTTTGGCTCTTGTTGCTTTCACTTCACGGCTGTGGATTTGATAAAAACTTTTTGGGCGACGGAAAGGGTCTTAGCAAAGATGATAACTTTGGGCCGCCTATACCCGGCATACTTGGTACTTTGTCTGCAGAGCTCTCCAATCAAAGCGCGACATCCATTGACATTTCAGGATCCTGCATTGCAGGTGAAAACGTCAGGGTTTCAGCGTCAGATTTAGCACCTAACCCCCAATCCTTTGCATGCATTACTGCCTCTGATGCTCCCGGTGCTGGCACATTCGCCTCTCCTGCAGGTGCATATAGTGGAACATTGGTGTTTGTTAGCGGAATTCAAAAAAATGTTGTTTTGAATGTCTCTACCCCAGCGTTATCACCTATTTCGACCAGTTTCTTCGTAGACACCTTAGCGCCGTCTGCTCCGACGGTTGCTACTATAGTTAACGGCAGCTTGACTAACCGCCCAACTCAAACTATTGAGGGTGCCTGTGAAGCTAATGCCACTGTCACTATAGCCGGTGATATTTCACCAAGTCCCGTTACGGCTGTTTGCAGCAACGCGGGAACATACTCAGCACAAGTTGTCTTTACTGTTAGCCCACAAGGCGCCAAAGCAATTGAACTTGAACAAGCTGATGTAGCAGGCAACATTTCTTTGAGTTCAAGTTCAAACATAATGCTAGATACAATCGCACCACCCAATGCTGGTATTTCTAGCCCAACAAGCCCGATTACGCCCGACAACAACCCAAATGCTAACCTTACCGGTAGCTGTGGTATTGAATCAGCCAGTGGCCAGGTGAATATTACGACAACACCAGCCAATGGGTTTAGCCCGAAATACGCAAGTAATATCGCCTTAGATGTCAATGGTAACTATAACCTCACCGGTTTAACATGGGTTGATGGTACATTTACTCTTAATATCGGTTGTTCAGATAGGGCAG
The DNA here is from genome assembly GCA_023301565.1 of Oligoflexales bacterium. Taxonomy (GTDB): domain Bacteria; phylum Bdellovibrionota_B; class Oligoflexia; order Oligoflexales; family JALZUQ01; genus JALZUO01. Next base: position 12,201 of record JALZUO010000180.1, on the reverse strand, counting down.
GCAATGGTCCAACGACTCAAACACCTGCGCCTTCAGTTTTTGTAGATCTTACGCCCCCAGCTCCGCCAACACTTTCATTGAACAGCCCAGCAAGTTCGCCTGGAACAAGCAGCACACCAACCTTGAGCATTGGTTCTGTGGTAGTGGGAGACACCTTACAACTGTATTCAAATTCTGCGTGTAGTACAGCAGCTAGCTCAACTGTCACCGTGGCATCTAACCCCCAACTTATTACAGCCAATGCAATCTCTATAGACAGCACAGTTACGTATTATGCACGCTTAGTTGATCCCCAAGGCAATGTTCGTTGTTCATCTACAAATGTTTCATATGAACGAGACGCAATAGGCCCGACGGTCGCGATTACTTCTAGCATATCAAGCCCGACGTCAGCTAGCTCGGTACCGATTACTATTACTTTCAATGAGCCTGTTACCGGCTTCACGGCATCTGACATAACAATCTCGGAGGCTGTTCTTTCTAATTTTTCAGGTGGGCCGACCGTGTTCACGGCTGACTTAGCCGGAGACTGCCTGCCAAGCAATATGACAGCAAATATCGCAGCAAGTGTCGCAACAGACGCTGTAGGAAATAACAATAGCGCCGCTATACAGTTCGACATGAGTGCAATTGGTAAACCTATGGAAACCGTATGGCAGTTTGCAACTGCAGGAGAAACATTGGTTCTGCCTCTAACAGGCACAGTTAATGCCACAGTAGACTGGGGTGACGGTAGCCCGACGGCTCAGCTTACAGCTATTAATGATGTAGCTAACAGTCACACATACGCAGGAACTGGGCCTTATACCGTTACACTTACTGGAGAAGCCACTGGGTGGAGAATCTTTGGCACAGCAAATATACTTGACTTAGTTGGAGTCCCTGAATTTGGTCAGATGGGCTGGGTTAGCTTGCTTCAAGCTTTTCGCGGCGCAACGAACCTAGCAAGTTTTGCGGGAGGAGATACCTGTGACACGACCACTATGGCTCAGACTTTTATGGCGACAAATTTAAATCCAGACGTCAGTACGTTCGATCTTTCTTCGGCAGTGGATGTTTCAAATATGTTTCATGACGCACCGGTTGCAAATCCGGATACATCAAACTGGGACATGAGCAATGTCACCAACATGACTGAAATGTTTAGAAACGCATTCGCCGCCAAACCTGATGTAACTAACTGGGACGTTAGTAATGTAGTGAATTTTTCCCGGGTTTTCGCGAACGCAGATGCTGCTGAACCTGATGTAACAAACTGGGATGTAAGCAGCGGGACAAATTTTAGTGGTATGTTTGAAAACATGTCTTTATCTAATCCAGATGTAGGTGCTTGGGATGTTAGTGCTGGGACAAATTTCGGGGGCATGTTTCAGGGCAACCTAGCAGCTAACCCTGATGTAAGTAATTGGGGCATGTCTTCTGCAACGAGCTTAACCTTAATGTTTTTCAATGCAGACGCAGCAAATCCCGACGTTAGCAATTGGGATGTTTCCAATGTAACTATATTTAGTAACGCATTTGCAAGCACCGCAATTGCGAACCCAGATGTAAGTAACTGGAACACCAGCAGTGCAACTGCTATGAATAATATGTTTGCATCTGCTTTAACAGCAAATCCAGACGTAAGCAACTGGGACACAAGCAATGTAGTGAATTTCACATCTATGTTTAACAATGCAGATGCCGCAAATCCAGATGTAAGCAGTTGGGATACAAGCAGTGCAACTAATTTGAATGCTACATTTGCAAACTCGCTTATCCTTAATCCGGATGTTAGCGGCTGGGATGTCAGCAATGTAACAAATTTCAATTCAACTTTTCAAAACGCAGATTCGGCAACCCCAGACACCAGCACTTGGGACACCAGTAGTGCTACTACCATGAGTAGCGTTTTTTTAGCTGCTGACATTGCAAATCCTGATGTTAGTGGGTGGGACGTCAGCAACGTTACAAGCTTTATAAATATGTTTCATACAGCTCCTCTAGCTCAGCCAGATACTGCGTTATGGGACACCTCAAGCGCAACCAACATGAGGTCAATGTTTCAAAACGCTTCTTTAGCAAACCCTAATGTGTCAAATTTTGATACCAGCAAAGTGATAGATTTGGGAAGTATGTTTGCCAATGCAGACTCCGCAACCCCAAATGTCAGCAACTGGGACACGAGTAGTGCAACCAACATGTCTAGTGTCTTCGCCGAAGCAGCGTTAGCTACACCTGATACCAGCGGCTGGGTTACAAGCAATGTAACAACTATGCAGGCTATGTTTAGCAATGCGTCGATGTCCAACCCTGATGTATCTAACTTTGACACGAGTTCTGTCACAACATTGGCATATATGTTTAGGGGCGCACCTCTAGCTACACCTAATGTTTCAGGCTTCGATACCAGCGCTGTTACGGATTTGGAGTTTATGTTTAGCGGTGCATCCATTGCGCAGCCAGACACCAGCACTTGGGACACAAGTAATGTCACAACCTTATCAAACACTTTCACAAGCGCACTACTAGCCAATCCAGATGTAAGCGGCTGGGACACGAGTAAAGTCACAACGTTTTCATCTACATTTAACAATGCTGAGTCGGCGAATCCAGACGTGAGTAATTGGGACACAAGTAGCGCAACACTTATGAACTCAATGTTTCAAAGCACAGATATCGCGACTCCAGATGTATCAAATTTTGACACCAGTAAGGTCACATCTTTTCAAGCGATGTTTAATGCAGCGTTGGTTGCTAATCCAAATGTCAGCAACTGGGACGTAGGTAGCGCCACAAATATGTCTACAATGTTCACCAACACGCCTGTGGCGACTCCAGATGTTAGTAACTGGGATGTAAGCAGTGTAACGAACTTTGCCTCCATGTTTCAAAATGCAGATGCTGCAAACCCAGATGTTTCATCTTGGGATACAAGCAGTGCCACAAGTTTTTTCCGAGTTTTCTTTGGAGCTGCTATCGCTAATCCGGATGTTAGTAATTGGGATTCCAGCAAGGTTTTAAGTATGCGAGAGATGTTTTTTGCCACTAGCTTGGCTAATCCAGACATGAGCAATTGGGACTTTTCATCCCTTAACACGGCTGCAGCTCAACTAGCTTTTTCAATTCGGTCAATGGTTGCAGGGACATCTATCAGCAATGAAAATTATGGAAACTTTTTAAATGCCGCAAACGCAACAGCGGCAGCGCAACCGTTCTTTTTTGGAGCAGTGCCAGCTTCCTTTCCAGCTAGCGCCGCGACAGCAAAAGCCAATTTAGTAGCTGATGGCTGGACAATTACAGATAGTGGAGCAGAATAGATTACTAAAAGATCTCGTAGGGCAGTTAGGTATATACCTAACTGCCTTTCTTGTCATTTAGGCAGATAACTACTACTCGTATAGGCTAGCGTCCGATGGATCACAAAGCGTCCAAAGTAATCCACCGCCGCCTTCACTTTCCTTGTTTTCCAACTAACTAGATGTTACCTGTCTGGTGCTGCTCCTAATCTCAGAAAGTGCAAAAGCACCTGACACGAGGTCAGGCGCTACAACCATGTTCTACTGATGCCACGCGGGGTACGCTGTTTCAATCTTCTTGCTGTATCTGTTGACACGGACAGTTACTCTAACCCCTTCAACTACATCTTCAAACAACTCTTGAGATCCGATTAAACTGGCATTTCTTTTCAGGACTGTTAAGGCAGCTTTATTTATCTTTTTGAACGTGTAATTTTTTGGCCATAAAGTCTTAACACCTTGAATCTTTTGGTCTGGTCGATGTGCCACTCGGGCACTTTTTCTTTTAGCTGCTGATGAAAAAGACTCGCTAGGCAACTGAATTCTTGTCACACCATTTGGCAGAACCTGCCTTTTTATTTTTTCTTTTAAAACAGAAGTACCAAAGTCCGTAACGTCTTCAACCGGAAACGTGCGTCCATCCTTGGCAAGCTTTTTTGTAAAAATCTCAAAACCTGTTGTGGAGTGGAGTCCGGAAGTTAACCCCAACTTACCGGTCGAAACATGTCTTTTCATTTCGCCGACATAGACATGAAATAGCGCCGAATCGGTCCAGGCTTTACTAGCATTTAAGTAAGCTTTTGCAAAAATGAAGGATTCTTTAACCTTGTTTATCGCGCTAGACAACGGGTCCAGAGTGCCTTCAACTAAATCCTGGATTTTTTCGAGAGCCTTAGGTGTCTTTTTAAATTTGGATAAGACTCCTCCAGAGAACACACCTGCAATCGCAAAGCCTCTTTCTAGAACCGTCAGCTTTTCTCCATAAATATTTTTTCCGCTAATGGCCTCGTAGACATCTTTGGCCCAACCAACACCCGGCATAAAGCTAAGTGTCGTGTCAAATAATGTCTTTGATAGCTCTCGGTAAAAATTCGCTCTCGCATAATCATGGACACTGTGGGCGCTGATTGACTTTAGAAAAGTATTTTTTGCAGTATCTAAAAGTTCAAGCCGTTGCTTCTGGAGTTCCGGCTCGATCATCACCTGATCTTTTACAAACTGACCGTACCGCAGAACCTCCTTGTATTCCTCTCTGACGGCATCGGTTGCGTCAAAACTCAAAAGGCTTTCCGGTAAAAATACGTCCTCGTCACCACCAACATCAGGACCTGTGAGTTGCGTATTACTGCTATCTGCTAACCTCTGCAATAGAGACTCTTCGATTCCTCCAACGACCTCGTGCGCAACTCTTGATGCAGCGAGCTGTTGTTCGACCGAAGATAAGCTATGCTCCCAGCTACTCGACTCGATATAAGCAGTGCCGTCAGCTAACGATGATTGAATACTTTTTCTAGCTTCTTTTGCATAATGCTTTGCTTGATTTTTTGCGTGCTCCAGCTGCTTTTTTCTGAACTCTTCTTCTTTTTCTTTCCTGCTTTTAAAAAGCTGACCTAAATCGACAGACCTCCGCCCCTCTTGCATCCCAACGACATTATGCATTGCGGGCCCGCCTTCGCCGGCAGAAGACCCAGCAGCTCCATTAAGATCACCTAAGTCAGGGCCGGCGGTACCAACTACGTCTGTTTCGGGAGCCTGAGATCCTGATAAGTTGCCACCAGAAAGCGAGGGTTCTGTGTTATAGAACTCTACATGTAAACGACCATCCGGCAAAACGGAGCTAGAATGAGATGAAGGCTCAGGAATAGTGAAGTCACCTTGTGCATAGAGCTCATATGAACTCAAACAGGCAGCAAGAAACATCAAATGGAAAGTTTTGTTTTTCATAAGCAACCACCTTTTAGTCTGTTGTATCTTAATTCGAGATCTCGGAAATCAGCAGCAGGTCTATTGTTTTCTACAAATCTGCCGAGAGAAAGTCGAAGTTGTTTAACATTTCTCCTGCAAAATTGATCGCTCGTATTTAGTTTGGAAAGAGATCCCATCACATTTTTGGCTACTTCTGATAGGTCTTTTTCTATCGCCTCTTTACCTGCACCGTCTATCTTTGCTTGGTAAAAAGATACCTGATTTTGCAATAGCTGCTTTGTTAAAGAGTCTGCTTTTGATTCAGCTATCTTCTTTGAAAATTCACTCATATAGCCTTTTACATAAGCGGCCGAAGCAAGCGACCCGTAATAGGAGCTTTCACTCAAGATGCTTTCTCTACCCTTGCTGGATCTCCAAAAATCTTTGAATCGTTCTAAATGTATTTTAACTTGGGTTAGCTGCTCATCGCCCTTTACGAATCCCTCTATAGCCTCAAGCTCAACCTGATAACTTTCATGAAGAGTGGTTTTGAGCTTTTGGATAAAGGCTTTCAAAGATTCATTTATATAGGTGCTGTTGACTTTAGCTAAGTTTTTCACCTTTGACTCAAGCGCTTGAAAGGTGTTTCTCCAGAAAACTATCTGGTCTTGAGTCTCTTTGAATTTTACCTGAGCACCAACACATTCGCCCTCTTTAACGGTGATCCTCTCAAGCATGGTTTGGAAATCAGTTATATAACCGTGAAGATGTTGCCCTACTTCAACGTTTTTGTTTTTGATATTGCTAAAGTCCTCAGAGTTTACAAACTGAGATATCTCTGTGGGTAAAACACTTAATTTGTTTTTTAATGCTTGCGCAGTAGACAAGTTGTTCACTTCAAAGAAAACATCGAATTTTTCAAACACCTTTTTGTACAAAGCAGTCAGCTCGGTTATTTTATTGACGACCAAAAGGTTTTTTTTATCGTCATGAAGGCTTTTAACAAAAGCAACGTAACCTTTGTTGAAAAAAGCCATCCCTTTTGAGCACAGGACTATGTTTTCGTACTTCGCTTTTGTCTCACCACTGATTAGATTTTGATGATCCAACCTATCTTCTACCTCCTGCGCCGCAAGGACTTGCGACGCCAGCAGTGCTATGATTGTGATTGCTATTTTCTTCACGTTACCCCCCGGTATTTGCTGATTGTTGTGCCGCTTTGTTATTGTTGTATCGAACTACTGAGCTCTACAATTTCAGCTTGATATGCAGGCGAAACATTGGCTTGATTTTTGATGTTTGCTAGGTTTATTTTTAGAACCTCAAACCACCTGTTAACTTTTAGGTAAGCAAGCCCTGCTTCGCACTGACCGGGGACTGTGCCTTCTACTACCGTGCATTCTGTAACAATTTGAGCTACTGGACTCTCTGCATCACTTGCATCACAGCTGAGAACAGCAGGATTATATCCCTCAAGAAACTCTAACTCATAGTCCTCTGTCATCTGCTCTACAGCTTCTGCAATCGATGGGTTTGCAGATAGTTTTTTGATCGTACAAGCTAGTTGCTTTTTAGCCTTTTTCACTCTCATATAACTTGATAGATGAACTAACTTTGAAGACGTCATGACTTGGACGCTCTCTTTTGTCTTGTCCATAAACATGTTCTGCTCATCCGAGTTCACATACAGACTGCATTTGGCTGGTCTTATGGGTTGGATTTGTGGGTGTTTACATAATTTAAATTGCTTAAATCCATGAGATTTATGTTGGCAAGACTTGTATTTTATCCCGTGTGATTTGTGTTGACACTTCTTTGGCTTATTTGGACGGTTGCAGTAGGTTTCTTTTTTACTCGTGAATGTTAGTTTTTTGAAGATTCCTCTTCTATGGTTCCACTTGACATATTTAACCTCTCTTTTCTCACCTGCTTTGCACTTTGTTTTGTTTCCTACCTTATATCTATATGCTTTTACAGAACCTGGACAAGCCATGTTGGGTTTTACGTGGTAGCCGTTTGCAGGACATGCTTTAGTCGCTTTTACGTGAAACTCTTGTCCGCAAAGTGCGTCGCGCTTTGCGTACAACTCGATACCGCAGTCTAAATGGTTTTGCATGGTAGGCGTGATAGGTTCGATCCCAAAGCTCATATCAACTTGCGCATGAACGGTTGACGCCAAACTCAAAACGAAAAATAGAGTAGACATGAGTGAAAGATGTTGTGAGTGATTTTTGGTCATTTTTGTTCCTCCCCGGTACAGTGTGTATATCTATACAGAGCAAGAAGAATGCCAATCATTTAAAATCATGATATCAGGAGCTTACCAGCGATAGCATAAATTTAACTACGCCAAATTGGTATCATTTGTGAACCTTGCGGAGACAAAATTTAACCAACAATACTGGTCATGAAATATTAATGAGCTTGGCGCTATAAAATCACGTTGCGAACAGAAGAGCACAACTGAAGGAAAGACTTGAAACCCCTGAGGGGTATCCCCCGCAGGTTTCAATCTAAGAAAATTAAGTCTCTGTGGGAACAAGCCGAGTATGAGCCTTCAGATCTGTGCAAGTATTATTACTGTCGCAAATCCTGAAAAACAAGCCTGCAGAAGTACCCATAGATCTTTGAAGCTGATAGCCAGTGTCTCCAATATTAAACTTAGTCAGTTCGGGAATAGAAGGTCCGGCAACACGTGTCAGTAAAATACCTGCATAAACTTCAGGTACAGCTGTGGTGCAGTTGATTGGACCACTGCCCACTGGGGAACAAGAATTTGGGTCGAAAGTGAAATCCCAATACCCATCATCATTTTCTGTCAGGCTATATTTTGTAATAGAATTTTTCTGCTCAGAAAGAAATTCTGTCCTAGTTTCAAACGAACTCTGTGCATATGCAGCACCACTAAACAACATAAAAACAACTAAAAACCTCATTGAATACCCCCGTTTTTTCAAGTTAAAATAATTGAGTGAGAAGGTTATCATATAGAAAACAGGGCATTGTCTTAAGCTCTTGATAAACAGCGACAGCGACAGAGCAAACCTAAAGGCGTCCAAGGTTTCGAGCAAAGTTTGTGCCTTTGTACCCATAAACTTTCTGCACAACAGATAGTTTAATCCTTAAACACAAGGCAGACTACTAATAATACATTGTGACTAAACAAAAGGATCACTCAATCAGCACGCTTACAAAAAAAATAAATAAAAAACCACTCAACTAATCGTGAGTGGTTTGATTAAACTAAGTCTAATAACTATCGTACCAATAGCTGTGTTTGCGTGTCACCGCTACCACCACACCCGGGTGCCCCTGGACCAAATCGATTGACCTGACCTATAGCATACCACCATTGTGTGTTAGCACAGTTGCCTTCAACTAACGTTGCGATATTCGTACTCACGCACAAGCCTGTCCAACCGCTTTGATTTGAATTTATACTAACCGGACTATAGCCGGGTGGGACAGCACCGTGCGGCACGCTAAGCGGACCATCGTTTTGAAACCAGTGCTGAAAAGAATTTGTACAAGCAGGACCAACAGGCCAACGCAATAGCATTTCTACCCTACCTGCACGCTTAAATTCATTTACCTTAGTTAAAATCGAGTACCTATTGTTTAATGGATCTCCTACATTAAACTCTCGTGCATCAGCTTTAGAAGCAAATAAGTTTGTCGTGATATCTTTGTGATCAAAGACGACTGTCCACCCACCAGAAGCTGTTGTCATATCACAAGAAACCCTATGAGGAGCATTGCCAGTCGACCCGTCAGAATCAATTGTATACAAACCACTCGCTACGACGCCTGCAGTATGCATTTCTAGACATGTTTTATAAATCCTCCAAGCAGAACTTACTACTGTAGTAGACGAATTTCCTGCAGCATCACGAGCCATCAGAGATGTATAGTTATCTGTGTCAGAGGTTACGCTTAAGCTAAACGAATCTATCGAGTCTTCAATCTGATAACTTGTCATTGCAGCACTACTAGGAATGGTAGTGACTGGTACTACATCGACACCGCCAGATGTAGTCCCAACATTCGTGCGATAGTTAGACAGCTCGCAGTTATCTGTACTCGCAGTCCATGTAATCGTTGCAGATTTCGTTGCAGTAGGATCTTGGGTGATAGCAGTAATTACAGGAGCAGATGGCGCCGTCGCGTCTGCTTTAAAACTACCTGGAGCCATAGCTGCAGGAGATGAGCCGCCACTATTTACTGCGCGAACAGACATATAAAGATCTATACATTCCGGCAAAGAAACCCCTGAAAGACTAAAAGAAGATCCGCTTCCTGCACTAGTCCAATCAACAACATCAACGCCTCCAGCTACTGTTCCAACTGAAACTTCATAACGCGACGCACCAGATGCTGGAGCCCAGCTAACACCAGGAGATGTTGAATTTGAGGCGTGCCAGCCAGTAGCACTCAACGCTGCAGAAGCTGGAGCGAGTGGCGGTGGTGGCGGTGGTGCCGACGCACCGCTTGTAGAGCCAGGTATTGCACTGATGTCAACCGTGGGATCTTCTTGGTCGCCAATGTCGCCAACATCACCAAGAAGATTGATATCTCTACCGCAAGAGCTTGCAATCAAAACAAGACCCAAAGCCGTAGATGTGACTATGGATCGCATATAAGTTTTTTTAGATGCCAAGAAAAACTCCGAATTTTTTATTTTTCACCTAATCCATAGCCAAACGTTGATATTTCCTAACGCACAGTTTACGTTTCCAATAAAGTTTCTGTTGCAAGACCCCCTGCTTTCACCACCAATGATCATCCATAAAGAACCAGGAGTATCTGCTATGAGCACACCGTGGCGGCCGTTCACTGCTCCAATACCATTCCATTCTGAATGCGCTGCAATAGCGCCGGCTGGCGAACCAGTATAAAGTGCTCTTAAAAAAGGAGTAACGTTCGCATCGGTCAAGCTCGCCCCAGTAAGGTGGTCTTGTAGAGTTGATCGAGCATTATTTTTTGCGATAATAGGAGTATGCCCAGCAGCTCGGTTATCTCCCATCATTTCTGTCCATACAGAAGAATTGTAAACATTTAAATTACTACAGTTATTGATGTTAGCTGAGGCTGCATCCAAACAATCAGCTTCGTTGACAGAGGCAGTCTGAGCATACCAACTTGCAGGTTGCGTAGCTGACTTTAGTACAAGCATCCACCCCCCACCGTTTCTGGTCATGTCGCAGAAAGCTTTGTACTCAGGGGCGCCTCCAGGACCGTCAGGATCTACCCAATATACAGCGTCACCTTGCGTGTTATACGATGAGCTAGCTAGATACTCGCTGCAGCTTTGTGCAATTGTTCCATTGACGTACTCAAAAGCTCCTGAGTCGAGCACGAGACCACTAACCGAAGTAAGGGTAAAACTAGTTTGAGCAACGCTTGTGCCGTTAGTTACTGATATTGTTAACTCAGCTGTACCGACTTGATTTGTCTTAGGCGTAAAAACTACGGTGCAGTTTGGAGCAATGCCAGAAAACACAACACCTGAACTATCTATTAAAGCTGGGTTACTCGACTCTATGCTCACACTCGAAGAACAGTCTAATGCTCCTTCGCTGCTAGAAATCGTAAATGCAATAGCAACGGTAGAGCTGTTTTCCAGCAAATTTTGGTCGCTAAAACTAGAAACTACCGGAGGCGGCGCGGCTGAAGCACCGCTTGTAGAGCCAGGTATTGCACTGATGTCAACCGTAGGATCTTCTTGGTCGCCAACGTCGCCAAGGTTCCCGAGAAGATTGATATCTCTACCGCAAGAGCTCGTAATCAAAACAAAACCCAAAAATGCAGAAGCTAAAATTATTTGCATATACTTTTTATTAGAAATCAAGTGAAACCCCCAGTTCTAAAATCTCGTGTTTAACGTCTACAGAGCCCACTTCGAAATCATTTACTTGATACAAAGCATAAAGATTTAAAAATTTGTTTTTCAAAAACCCAACCGACGGACGAACCGAGTAGCTAAAGCCGCTTTCAAATTCATCGGCTCCAAAAAGATAACCAGCCCCAAGAGCTGTTTTAAAATTGAATACTCTGCCGTTGTAAAACCTAAATGTATTGGTCAAATCAGCTCTAACACCCGACTCAATATCAAAAACAATCTCAGGAATGCCTGAGCTAAGATCTGCAAAGTAATAAAGCTGGCTATCATAGGTACCCATGATCTCTACGTTCCACCACCTAAGAACCTGGTAGCCAAGGCCTAGCCCAAACCTGTAGGCCCAGTTTGTCTGGTCTTCCTCGATAAATACGGAAGTGTTTTCTTCGTACTCATACCAGCGGATACCTGCCATGGCTTTTAGAGAAAAAGAAGGGCTTAAGTAGTAAGAATAGTTAAGGTCTGATGCAAGACGGACCTCAGAGAGGACCTCATCGGCAGAGCCTCCGCTACTTTCAGAAGCAAGCTCCGTGTGAAGAGCAGCTAAAGAAAATCCAAAACGGTGCTTATCAAAAGAAGAAGAAGGCCTGTTCGACTGGCTACCCGCTACATCTGTTGGCTCGACAGAAACAGAGCCGTCATCCAGATCTTGCACCTGGCTTAAGTCCACCGTATCTGTGCCGCCCAGCGTCACAGATATCTCTACCCTGCGGTTTTCCCTGCCCGGACCAAACGCTGTGGTTTCGCCGTGGCCAGTTACAGAAAAGTTTTGAGATTGAACCCCGTTTTCTTTCATGTAAGTGACAGCGGCACGGGCTCTTTTTTCAGAGAGCATCTGATTGTATTCGCTAGGACCTACAGGGTCTGCGTAGCCGTCTACTAGGATCGGGCCACTTATGCTGGAAATATTATTATTTATGAACCCAACAGCACTAGAGATAACTTCATGGTTTTCTCCTGCAATATCAGCCGATGAAAAGCCAAATTTAACTACTGTTTTTTGGGAGTCGAGTGCCAAGCTATTGGTTGATGCAAAAGCTAGGGACCCAAAGAGAACAAGGACCAAACAAAATCTATTCATTAGAACTCTCTACAAAATTTTTCAACTTATAGTCTAATCTA
>JALZUO010000179.1 GCA_023301565.1 Oligoflexales bacterium | reverse complement strand
TCTCCACGGCCATTTGAACAAAGTGGCTTATTGGACAGGGAAATTTGCTGCCGCCATGTTTTCTAATCAAGCCGATCAAGACAACGCACGCCAATGGGGGTATGTTACTGGTCTATGGCATGACTTAGGGAAATTCGCACCCGATTGGCAAAGCTACCTAGAATCAAAATCCGACCCACACAGTGACGAAGTATCAGAAAAAATGGACCACACCTCTGCTGGAGCCAAACATGCAACAACTCAATCACCTATAGGCCACCTTATCGCTACCGCAATCGCAGGTCACCACTCAGGACTACTCGACGCGAGGGCTGAACCCGGAGCCTCGCTCGAAAAACGCCTCAAAAAAACTTTCGGAAAAGAAATTCCAAACATCACAGCTCCTGCAGAACTAACCGAGCAAACCGTCCCTACTCTGCCAAGCTTCCTCACTAACCTTCCTCAAGGAAAAGACTCAAATTTCTCCCTCGCCTTCTTCCAACACTTCATTTTCTCCTGCCTTGTCGATGCTGATTTCCTCGCCACTGAGTCATTCATGAATCCTGAGCAGACCAGCCTTCGCCCCGCATCACAAGATGACATATTTGCCAGCGCTCTCGAAACCCTCACTTCTAAAATCAAAAGCTTCGGCTCACCTAGCCCCACAGACAATGTCGCAAAAGCACGAGCCACTGTCGTGACCGACTGCACTACCTCCGCCATACAGCCGACCGGCATCTTTACACTAACCGTTCCTACAGGCGGAGGCAAAACCCTCTCTTCTCTTAACTTCGCTCTCCGTCACGCGCTTGCCCATAAAAAGCAACGTATCATCTACGTCATCCCCTTCACCTCCATCATCGAACAAAACGCCTCCGTCTTTCGAGAACTACTCGCGCCCCTGGGAGAAAATATCGTTATTGAACATCATTCTAATCTATCACCTGACGCAGAAGAAAAACAAAGCGAAACATCCCGCCTGGCCGCCGAAAACTGGGACGCCCCAATCATCGTAACCACCGCCGTTCAATTCTACGAATCCCTCTACGCAGCCAAGACCTCGCGCTGTCGTAAACTTCATAATATAGCAAACTCGGTCGTCATCCTCGATGAAGCTCAATGCCTCCCCACTCAATACTTAGCCCCCTGTTTACGCGTCCTTCGAGAACTTTCCACAAACTATCAAACAACCACCGTCCTCTGCACCGCAACCCAACCAGCCGTTGCAAAGTCTGAAGCCTTCCCGATCGGAATTTTAAATCCCACGGAAATCATCAAAGATACTCAGCAGCTTTTCAGCGATCTTGATCGAGTAGAAGTCACTTACCGTGGCTCCCTCTCTGATCAAATCATCGTCGAAGAACTCACTAAGGCGACACAAGCCCTCTGCATTGTTAACACCCGTAACCATGCAAAACTCCTCTTCGAGCTATTACCTGAAAACCCAGAAGAAAACTACCACCTCTCCACTCTCATGTGTCCACAGCACCGACTCCAAGTGCTCGCCACAGTCCGTCAGCGACTCAAAAACAGTCTTCCAGTCCGCCTGATCTCGACTCAACTCATCGAGGCTGGTGTCGATGTCGACTTCCCCCGCGTCTATCGATCCATGGCTGGGCTCGACTCCATTGCCCAAGCCGCAGGTCGCTGCAACCGCGAGGGAAAGAAAAAAAGCGGGCAAGTCCACGTCTTTCACTCCGAGCACCTCAACTCAGAACGCTACTTCTCGGACACCGCCAGCGTCGGGCACGAGTTCCTCGATCTTCATAGCCACGACCCACTCGGCACGGCCGCCGTGCAAGGCTACTTCAACAAATACTACTACCAAAACAAAGAACTCTGGGATGCCAAAAACATCCTCGACGATTTCGAATTTGGAGGAACCCCTGAATTACTCTTCCTCTTCCAATATCGAACCGTCGCCGAAAAATTTCGTCTCATCGAAAACAATCAAACCCCTATCATCGTCGCTTGGAATGACGAAGCAAAGAACCTCTGCGAAGAGCTCCGTAATGAATTCAAACCACTTCATCGTAAACTCCTACGCAAGCTCCAACGCTACACCGTCCAAATCTACGAAAATCAATTTCGCGAATACCAACCGCAATTCGACTCCGTCCGTGATGATCAATTTCACATCCTCACCTGCGCTGAAACTCATTATTCACCCAACTTTGGCCTCGACCTAAACTCAGAAACAATTTTGCCTATCCTATAAAACGTATCTTTATGAAATCCTCCATCATTCTCGAAGTCTCCGGTGACTATGCCCTCTTCTCTCGTCCAGAAATGAAAGTGGAACGCGTCTCCTACGACGTCATCACCCCCTCCGCCGCTCGTGGCATTTTAGAAGCCATTTATTGGAAACCCCAAATTCGATGGGTCATCGACAGAATCACGGTCATCAACCCGATCCAGTTCACAAACATTCGTCGCAACGAAATCAGCAAAAAAGCCTCAACACCTAAGGCGACCCTCGTAAAAGAAGGCGGCTCCGACTCTCTAGGTATTTATGTCGACCATGAGCGCCAACAACGAGCCTCCCTCCTCCTTAAAGATGTCCGCTACCTCATTTACGCTAGCGTCCACATCATAGACTCCCGTATTGAACGCGGCGGTCCAGAAGTCAGTCATAGTCAAGCAGCTGGAAAACACCTCGAAATGTTCAAACGCCGTGCCCGTAAGGGACAAGCCTTCCACCAACCCTACTTTGGCTGCCGTGAGTTCCCTGTCTCCTTTGAGCTTCACGAAAATGAAGAAGAACTCCCCAACCCACACGAAACACACCAAGAGCCAAAAGACCTAGGATTCATGCTTCACGATATTGAATTCGACCAAAACCCAAAAACAAAAGCCGTCAAATCTACCACGCCGCACTTCTTCCGAGCCCAAATGATCGACGGTCACATCTCCGTCCCTCCCCTACCGTTTAAAATCTAACGGGCTTCATCCTGCATCCCCATAGCCTAACCAAACCATGATTCTTAACTCACTCAACGAGCTCTACTCTCGCTTAGCGGACGACCATGACTACGAGATTGCCAAGCCTGGTTTCTCTCCACAAAACATATCCTTTCGCGTCGTCATCAAAACCGATGGTTCCCTTTTCGCCATCGAAGACGCCAGAATAAAGGACAGCAAAGGAAAGCCTCGTTCGGCTCGCCTGCTAGTCATTGGAAAAGCCAAGCCCCCAGGCTCAGGAATTAATCCCTGTCTCCTCTGGGATAACATGACTTACATGCTGGGTTATAAAAAAGACGATCCAAAACCTGAACGAACTCTGCAATCTTTTGAGGCTCTTCGTGATAAACACCTAGCTTTAGAAAAGGAAATCAACTCGCCATCCTTCTCAACAGTCTGCCGGTTTCTAGAGAATTGGTCTCCGGAACAAGCGCACGAATACATTAACGAACACCCTGAAGTTGAAGAAACCGCTACTGGATTTGGCTTATTCTCAATCCAAGGACAGGCGAAACCAGTCAACGAACATCCTGAAATTCTAAAATGGTGGGACTCACGCGAAATCGAATCCGACGCACCTCTTGGCCAATGCCTGATTACAGGCGAGAGCAATATACCAATTGCACGACTGCATCCTAAAATTAAATCCGTAGCTGGAGCGCAATCTGCCGGAGCTTCTCTCGTCTCGTTTAATGCTCCCGCCTACGAATCCTATGGAAAGAACCAATCATTCAATGCCCCCGTTTCTGAGAAAGCAGCTTTCCAATACGGAACCGCACTCAATGCCCTTCTTAGCGGCAAACAATCTGCAAAACATCGCATACGCATCGGCGACAGCACTTGCCTCTTCTGGACTGACAAAAAATCCATCATCGAGGACACCTTTGGAATCTTTGCCAACGAAGGGTCTAACGCTCCTGAGAAAGCGCAAGACCCCGAACTCCGTTCAAAAGTCGAAACCTTCCTGAAACTCCTTCAAATCGGAGGTGAACCAAACAATGAGCTTGGAACCAACCTTACCGAGACCTCCTTCTATCTTCTTGGATTAGCCCCAAACGCAGCTCGGCTTTCCGTGCGGTTCTTTCATCGCTCTACAGTAGCTGAATTACTCAATAATCTCCGCTCACATCACCAAGACCTAGCCATCGTCCGAGAATGGGAAGAAACCAAAGGCAAGCGCCTAGAAGATCCAGTTTTTCCAGCCTATTGGCAACTCCTCAGTCAAACCGCCCGCGTCACAGACGAAATTCCACCTCTCCTCGGCGGTGCACTAATGAGAGCCATCTTACAGAACACTCCTTATCCCGAAGCCCTTCTATCCGCAGTCATTCGACGCATCCGCGCCGACCGAACTATCAACTATCTACGAGCCGCCATCATTAAAGGCGTCCTCACCAGAAACCATCAACTAACAATAACGACCATGCTCGACAC
>JALZUO010000178.1 GCA_023301565.1 Oligoflexales bacterium | reverse complement strand
TCTCAACTTCTCCATACACGGCAGCTAGGTCTGAGTAACCTCCAACTCTCTTCCCTTCTATAAAAATTTGAGGGGTGGTTCTCACACCGTGCTTCTCTTTGAAATCAGTTTCCACGTCCTTTGAAGAGAATATATGGTCTTCGAAAGCAATTCTCTCCCGCTTTAAAAGCTGCACAGCTTTTTTCCCATAGGGACAGTTAGGTTTACGGTGTATTTCATTCATAAAGTCTGAGCTCTGCTCCATTTTTTTTTAAGACTATTTAATCGCTTATTTTTTTTTAACTTTCCATAAAGAATCAACAAAGTAATTACGGTCATCTGTAAAGTGTTGAATAACGTCAAACCCGGTTTGCTCACTTAAAAAGTCAATATCACTTTCTAAAAACTTGAATGAATATTCCAGATGAAGTGGTTCCATCTTGTCAAAGAAAAACGAGCGTTGGAGGTCTGAAATATAAACATTTTGTTTTTCTGTTGATAGAAGGTAGCTTTCCATACCGCCTTTTACTGGGTTGTATGTTCCAAAGTGTTCAAATTTTTCTAGGTCAAAGTTTCCACCGAGCTCCGTGTTTATTCTTCTCAAAAGATTTAGATTAAAGGCTTTTGTATAACCTGCAGAGTCATTGTAAGCAGCAATCATTATATCTACGTTCTTTTTAAGGTCAAAACCAACCAGGGCAAAGTCACCGTCGTCCAATATCTTCCACAGTTTCCGAAGAAAACCCTGGTTTTGAACACGGTCAAAGTTTCCTATGTTTGACCCCAAAAAAAGCACAAGCTCTGGATTGGAAGATTTGCCGCGAACAAAGCGTAAACCTTCAAAGTATTCTCCTACGACGCCGTGGATTTCTAGGTTCTTGTGAGGGCGTATTGTTTTTTCTAGAAGGTGCATTGCCTTTTCAGAAATGTCGATCGGGTAAAAATTAACTTTAATACCGTTGTCAAGAAAGCCGTCGAGAATTAGTTGGCTTTTGTGGCCGTCACCAGCCCCAAGCTCAATGATGTCCACTTCTTTAGATGCAATGATTTTAGGTATGTTGTTTTTTATTTTTTCGAGTATTTGAAACTCTATTCTAGTGGGGTAGTAGTCTTCGTGCTGCGTTATTTTCTGGAAAAGCTCACTACCTATGTCGTCGTAAAAGTACTTTGCAGAAAGATTTTTAGGAGTTGAACAGAACCCGGTTAGAACATCAATAGAAAACTGTTCCCTGTCTTGGTTTGCTGAATTGTTTACTTCTTGTGAGACTTTAGAGATTTTCATTTGAGATCCTTTGCGATGCGAATACCAGAAAACATCCATCTTTGTTGTGGTTGGTAGAAGTTTCTGTAGCTTGTTCTGTAGTGATTTTTTGGTGTTGCAACACATCCGCCCCTAAGGACAAACTGGTTACACATAAATTTTCCATTGTATTCACCAAGCTTACCGTCAAAAGTCTTAAAGCCGGGGTAAGGGCTATACTGACTTCTTGTCCAGGACCAGACTTGGTTTGTCTGTTGGTTAAGAGAGGTTGGGTGATCTAGCTTGCTGCTCAAAATTGCCGTGTCTTTGTTCTTATAAAAAGCCTCGAACTCAAATTCAGTCGGTAGCCTATTTCCACTCCATTTTGCAAAGGCGTCGGCCTCAAAATAACTAATATGTGTAACAGGGTGGTTTAGGTCCAGGGTTGCTAGGCCATGAAGCGTATACTCGTACCATTCACCTTCTTTTTTGAACCAGTACAACGGCGATTTGACCCTTTCAGCGTTGACCCAGCTCCAGCCTTCACTTAGCCAGTGTCTAGGTTCTGAATACCCACCATCTGAGATGAATTCCAGATATTCTCCGTTGGAAATACATTCTTTTCTTACGGAATAGGGGTAAATGTAGGTTTTATGCCTTGGCCCTTCGTTGTCATAGCCAAACCCTTTACCTGTATGGCCTACTTCGTAGATTCCTTCTTCAAAACTTTCCCATGTGTTTGTTGAGGCCTTGCCCTTTGTTAAAGTCAGTTTGTTGTATTTTGGAAAGTCCGGGTTAGTCCCCAATATGTATTTTATATCCATAAGTAACAGCTCTTGGTGTTGCTGCTCATGCTGTATACCCAGCTCAAGGATAAAGTGAATATCAGCGTTATAGGGTTCGGTGTCTAAAAAGTTAAGAATTTTTTTATCAATATTTTTTCTATAGTCAAAAATGTTAGCAACCGTCGGTCGCGACAGGTTGCCACGCTTCCCTTGGATCCAATGTTCACCTGCTGACTTATAATAGGAGTTAAACAGTTTTTGAAACGATTCATTGTAGCGTGTGTAATGGTCTTTGTATTTTGTGAGAATCATCTCTTCAAAAAACCATGTCGTATGACCTAGGTGCCATTTAGGTGGGCTAACTTGCGGGCAAGGTTGAACGGTAAAGTCTTCTGTCTCCAATGGAGAGCAAATTTGGGAAGTGCGTTCTCTTGTTTCAGTGTATTGGTTTGCGAGTGTTTCTTTTGATACTGGAAATTCTTTTAAAAAACATTTGTACTTTTCTATATGGTCCACGTATAAGCCTCTATAGTAAAAAAAACTGCATTTTTCTTATGTAAGAATACTATAACATATTGAAAAGTTTAAGATTAAAATAACTTTGTGCTTTAAAAACTGGATGGTTTGGAGGGAGCGGGTGTTGAAAACTAACTCATCACCAAGTTTGCTTGGGCCTGGTTTTTGATT
>JALZUO010000177.1 GCA_023301565.1 Oligoflexales bacterium | reverse complement strand
TCTTTCGCGCGCGCTTTTTCCTCATCACGGCGACCTCCTCCGAGGACCGCATCGTATTGCTGTTCTTCGATCGTCTCTAGAAGAGTGACGGTCTGGAGCTTGTTGCGGGAGGCATTGAGACCAGTTTCCTCAACGGCGGTGCCGCGATCAATGGAGTCTTGAACGAGGCCGATATGAAGACGCGCTTCGATTTTATCGGCATACGCGTCGCGAAATTCGATGGTCTCAGGAAAATTGTGCCCAGTGTCAACATGGACGAGAGGAAAGGGGATGCGGGAAGGGTAAAACGCCTTACGCGCAAGGTGCGCCATGACAATGGAATCTTTTCCAGCGGAAAACAACAGACCCGGGTTTTCGAATTGCGCCGCAGTTTCGCGAAGAATGAATATCGCTTCTGCCTCAAGTTGGGCAAGGTGACTCAGATTATAATTGGCCATAAGGTAAGTAAATTGATCGGGTTTAATTATTTAATGGGAAATTGGTAAGACTAAAAAATAGCAAGGTGAAAGCGGTTGAAACACGAATTAGTGCTAAGTCTCTCTGTTATTTCAAATTAAATGTAATTCAGAAAATTGGGCCAACTCAGTTCAGAAGCAGAAGCGGGATCACTTCGGCTCGGCCAAAATCTCTCGCAGCGTCTGAAGTTAGGTGGTCTTCGTCAGCATAATAAATATCTCCTGGCCGAGTATCTGAAAAATCATGGATTTCATGATTTCCACCTTTCAGGGTAGAAATTAAAACGTCTTTGTAATCTTTTGCTGCGATGGGACTCTGCTCGCGAAAAACCTCAGGTGTAGGAGGAAACAAGAAAATTACTTTCTCAACCTTTCCGCTTTCTTCCGTCAAATAGTTAGAGAGCGCTGCTAGTTTTTTGGAAAGCTCTCGAGCACCCGCTAAGGTCGAACCACGATAAAGACTAAAAGCTCTCCCCGCAGCTTTTTGTGGACTGATGGTGCCGATAGATTCGGAGGTTCCTACGAAGGCCTCTTCCTCGAGGTCTTCCAACTTCTTTCCAGAAAATCTCTCATAAACTAAGTTTGGAAGATTTCCGAATAGCCCCAAAATGTATCGGGAAGTGACCGCTCTTTGGAAATCCTCTTTCATCATCTCTCCCAGGAACTCTCTCTCGAAAAAGTAGGCATCGAAGGCGTATGCCGCTTCGCTTCGCGCGAGAGAAGATATTTGCCATTCGTCAACGACAATCACGACATTTCTGCACCTCCCAACCTGAGCTAAGGCAAACCGGCACTTCACAATGAGGGGTGCCACTCCTAGGCCACTTTGGGAAGCGTTCACGATCGAAACATCACTATCTACACCAAGATCCCGGAGAGCTAGTCCGTGCGAAGTTCCGAGAACCAAGACATCCAGACCTGACTCCCCGTCATGGAAGCCGGCCCGAGGATCAATTCTTTTGATTTTACCCGCACCATCAACAGCTACCCGAACTCCAGCCCAGCTAAGAGAAAGAAGTAGAAATAGAATTACGAATTTTGAATGTAACTGTTTCATGTATATTTAGAATTGAAAATAGACAAATTCAGACGGTTGATAGTGCCCAGCTGTGATCATCACAACCCCAAGGAACAGGTAAAATGTCCACCGATACAATGGACGGGAGGATCTAAATATCCGGAAAACGATCCCCCGTGACTCGAGAGCCGTTATCATCAGGATTCCAATGAATAGAAAAATAAAATTTCCTCTAGAGAGTCCGGCCGCAATTTGCCCTCCCCCGACCGAGATCGGATAAATATCTCCTAATTTCGAAAATATCTCCATGGCATCACCCAGATTATCGGCTCGGAAGAAGATCCAAGTGAGCATCACAAATGTAAAGGTCAGTGACATTCCTATTCCTCGCCTCAGAAAAGAAGTTTTACTTAGACCCGCTCTCAGGAATACTCGCTCCCTAAATCCGGTAGTCGACAAGAGCATGACTAAGGCAACACCATGGAGTAATCCCCAGATTAGAAAGGTCCAGTTTGCTCCATGCCAAATACCGCTGATAGCAAAAACAATGAGAATATTCATCAGGACGCGCGGGAAAGCAGCCCTACTACCACCGAGCGGAAAATAGACGTAATCGCGAAACCACGTGGATAGGGAAATGTGCCATCGCTGCCAGAATTCTTGAATTGAAGTCGAAAAATAAGGCGTTCGAAAATTAATCATGAGATCTACTCCGAAGATCTTGGCACATCCTCTTGCAATCTCCGAATAAGCAGAAAAGTCGTAGTAGATTTGGAATCCGAAAAATAGTGTCGCGAGAAGGCATGACAGCCCGCTGCTATCGCTTGGGTTTCCGTAGATGGCATTGACGTAATCAGCGAGCCAATCTGCGACTACGATTTTCTTAAAGAGTCCCCAGTAAATTAATTGGAACCCCTCCCTCACTCTTCCATAGTCAAATCCACCAAGGTTTCTCAGTTGAGGTAACAATCGAGTTGAGCGCTCGATTGGTCCAGCAACAAGTTGAGGGAAGAAGCTAACGTAGAGCGCAAATAGACCTAGGTGCCTTTCCGCTTTCAGAGCGCCTCGATAAACATCGATCGAGTAGCTCATTGTTTGAAATGTATAGAATGAGATCCCCACTGGTAAGAGGATCTGAAACATGGGGACTCGCGAGGACAGACCGATCGCTTCCAATAGCCAATTAGTCTCGTTCGCAAAGAAACCGTAATATTTAAAAAACGCAAGCAGCCCTAAGTTAGAAACCAAGCTCACAGAAAGGTAGAACTTTTTGTTTCGTTTTGACTCAGCTTCTTCGATTTTGACGCCAGCCATGTAGTCGACGAAAGTCGACCCGATGATCAGGACTGTATACAGCGGGTTCCAAGAAGCGTAAAACACATAGCTTGCAAAAAGTAATAGCGCCCACCTATATTTTACGGAAATAGCAAAATACACCCAGAAAACAGATATGAAAAATACTGCAAATTCTAGCGAGTTGAAAATCATTTATTGGAAATATCGCGGATGATTTCTGAAGATCTTAATATTTTCACACAAGAGTGAAGATCTGTTGACTAGCCTCATCAGGCTGGGTTACCTGAGTATCAATAATAAGGTCGGGCGATTCAGGTTCCTCAAAGCCGCTGTCTTTGCCGGTGAATTGTTTAATTTCGCCGGCCGCGACTTTGGCGTAGAGGCCTTTGGGATCTCTTTGGGTGCAGGTCTCGTAGGAGGCCTTGATGAAGATCTCGGAAAATTGGGCGCCCACGATGAGGCGGGCTTGGTCACGGAGGGCCTGCTTCGGCGTGATGACTGAAACGATGACGATGACGCCTTGGGAGGCGAACATTTTTGCCACTTCTGCGACCCGCCGGACGTTTTCTTTCCGATCCTCATCGCTAAATCCAAGGTCTGAGTTGAGACCATGGCGGAAGTTGTCACCGTCTAGGATGACGACAAAGCGGCCCGCTTCGTGGAGAGATCTTTCCAGCGCGGCCGCGATCGTCGATTTTCCAGAGCCACTGAGGCCATACATCCAGAGGACGCGGCCGCTTTGGCCTAGGAGCGCTTCCTTTTCGGGAGAGGAGACGAAGCGATGGAACTGGGTATGGATGTTTTCA
>JALZUO010000176.1 GCA_023301565.1 Oligoflexales bacterium | reverse complement strand
CCCGGTGCAGCGTTTTGAGAAGAGTTGCTGTATTGCGGGCTGCAGCCTACAGCTGCTGAAAGCATTGCAGTGAACCATATCTTTTTAACTGTTGCCATGTTGCCTCCCTAAGGGTGAATCAGTCTACAAAGCCGTTTCGGTGCGAGGACCTTGTTAAGCAAGGGTTTCTAATAAAGAAACATAAAATTAGTCAGTTACGGGGTATTTATACAGTGTTCTGATCGTTTCTAAAAATAGAAGTATCTAAAATTGTTTCTAGATTCAAAAGGCAGATATTTTTATTTTTTGGATAAAATTACCTGCAATTTAAGGATTTTATAATCAATTGTGAATCACAAAAAAGGACAGAGAAGGACAGAAAAAAATTAACTTAATCTCCGTATATCTAGATGAATTTATAGACCTAAATAGCTTTCGTGGAGTTTTACGAGTAGATAGCCGATTTGTAATACATCAGGTTGTATCTCTGGTGTTTTTTTCACTTGATAGGGTGGTTTTATGAAAAAAGGTTTAATCCAAAATAGCCTCTTACTTGGCTTGTTTGTTTGTGGGCTACTTGTGCTTTCTTGTCAGGAGACTACAACGGCATCTGGTGGGGGAATAGCTCTTCCTGCCGAACAGGCTTCGACAAGCGCGGATCCTTTTGCTAGCGATCCTTTTTTTGGCGATCCTTCTGTTTTTACAAATCCAACAGGTGTGTTCCCTCCGTTAAATATTCCATTTGAACCCACTATTGCTCTTCCTAACCCTGGCGTAGTTGTGACTCCAGGAGCCGGCGAGTCTTCGGCCCCGCAAAGCTTTGCTCTAAATATACTTGCTCCAAGAGGGGCGTCCTACAATGTCAGTGTTTCAGGTTCTGCAAGCCAGTCTTGTAGCGGAACGTGTACGATTTCAGTAGAACAAGGCAAGTCGGTCACGATTCGCACCGTTCCCTCTGCTCCATTTATCCCTGAGTTGAATAGGGTAGCAAAAGTCGTGCAAAAAGCCTGGGGCTGGTCTTGTGCCAATACAGCTGCCAGCTCAGACTGTACCTTGACCATGAATTCAACCCATGCAGTTACCTCTTTGATGTCAGAAGAAGTTAAGTTTAGATACACAAATTCTTCATCAAGCGACAACCAAGAAAGAATTCTTACAGCGTTGAGAAACCCTTCTCAGCTATACAACGCAGGTATATGGAACAAATCAGGTTGGGCCAACGAAGGCTGCTGGCAGGACGACGGTGTCTTAACCTGTGCAGCAGTTGGAATTACAAACGATTCTGCTAGTACAAATCAGTTCTGTGCGACGGTCGGATCAGGGTTTGTAGCAGAAGACGTTAAATCAGCAACGCCTTCATGGTCTGGGTGGGCCAATAGCGGTAAATCATCTCGCGGATACTACAATCTTTCTGTAGCTAGATTCACCGGTAGCCAGTGGCAATCGCTTTGTAGTGACGGAAGAGACTGCTACAATAAGCGTACACCCTATATCTCTGCACTAACCTGTTCTCGTGAACTCTAAAGCTTTACATATACTCTGACATAGGTGGACAGGCGCATACAAGGTTTCTGTCACCATGTGCG
Source organism: Oligoflexales bacterium (assembly GCA_023301565.1). Taxonomy (GTDB): domain Bacteria; phylum Bdellovibrionota_B; class Oligoflexia; order Oligoflexales; family JALZUQ01; genus JALZUO01. Next base: position 17,390 of record JALZUO010000176.1, on the reverse strand, counting down.
TGGTCGACCCGGTTGACCACAGGCCAAAACTTTGGCGTTTGCCCATGAATATCTTCATTGTTTTTTTGCATTGGAAAAAAAGCCTGCTGCCTATTGTATTTTTTTCCCCATTCTTCTTGCATTAAGCCATCAATAGTATGGGGCGCGTTTCGAAGCGGTGTTTCTTCTATGCTTAGCTTGCCGTTTTCTAGATCGGCTATTTCTTGGCGAATCATAATCATTGCAGTGATAAAACGGTCGAGTTCGTTTTTATCTTCGCTTTCTGTGGGCTCAACCATAAGGGTTCCAACAACCGGCCAAGCCATGGTCGGTGCGTGGAAGCCAAAGTCCATCAGCCGCTTAGCGACATCTTCTACGGTGACACCTGTTTTTTTCTGAATTTCTCTTAGATCTAAAATACATTCATGCGCAACCCGTCCACTTACGCCCTGATATAGTATAGGGTAGTGTGACTCAAGTTTTCCGGCAATATAGTTTGCGTTTAAAATAGCAACTTCACTGGCTCTGCGAAGGTCGTCGCCTCCCATCATTTGAATGTACATCCACGAAATAGGAAGAATACTGGCACTGCCTTGCGCACAGCCGGTCATCAGGTATTCACCATTTGCTTTGTTCGAGTTGAGCACTGAGTAGTTGTTGGCGGCAGGTGCAAACTCCGAGAGCTCTTTGGTAAAACAAATCGGCCCCACGCCAGGACCGCCACCGCCGTGCGGTATGCAAAAAGTCTTGTGCAAATTTAGGTGACAAACATCTACACCGTAATCGCCTGGCCTGCACAACCCAACCTGGGCATTCATATTTGCACCATCCATATAGACTAGGCCCCCATAGCTGTGGATAGTCTGACAGATTTCTTTGATTTCTGGCTCAAACACGCCGTGGGTAGAGGGGTAGGTAACCATCAAGGCTGCAAGCGTGTCTTTATGTTCTTCTGCTTTGGCTTGCAGGCTCTCCAAAGATAGGTTGCCATGCTTGTCACACTCGACCGCTACTACCTTCATCCCAGCCATCACAGCACTAGCAGGGTTTGTGCCGTGCGCAGATGTCGGTATCAAACATACGTTGCGGTTGCCCTGTCCTTTGGCGGTGTGATAACGAGAAATGGTGGTTAGTCCCGCATACTCACCTTGTGCGCCAGAGTTAGGCTGAAGGCTTGTTTGATAAAGTCCTGTGATTTGAGCTAACCACCCTCCTAGCTCTTGCATCAACACCTTATACCCTTGCGTGCATTCGGCAGGGGCAAAGGGGTGAAGCGAGTTCCAAGCGGGCCAGCTAATAGGGCTAAGTTCTGCCGCAGAGTTTAGTTTCATCGTACAGGACCCAAGCGGAATCATGCTGTGAGTAAGGGATAAGTCTTTATTCTCAAGTGTCTTGAGGTAGCGCATCATTTTTGTTTCGGTTTGGTGCGCGTGAAAAGCTGCAAATGGCAGAATTTGTGAGGATCTTTTTAAAGAGTTAGGGATGGTGTCTGTATAGTCTGAAGCAAGCTTTGCCTTAACTTCTAAGCTTTGCAGCAGGTGTTCTAACTCTTCTCTGGTGGTGCACTCATCTAAGGAAATACATACTTTTTGAATGCCAAGCTTGCGAAAATAAAAGGATCCATTTTTCGCTCGAGAAATAAAGGCGTCAGCTTGTTGAACACTTGCAAAGTTTACGCATAACGTGTCAAAAAAGTTTTTGAACTCTACCTTGTAGCCAGACTCTGACAGCGCATTCGCTAGCTTGCAGGTGAACCCGTGTACGCGGCTAGCAATTCTTCTCAGTCCGCCAGGGCCGTGGTACATCGCATAGGTGGCAGCGACGTTTGCTAAAAGGGCCTGGGCAGTGCAAATGTTACTTGTAGCTTTCTCTCTTCTAATATGTTGCTCGCGGGTCTGAAGGGCTAGCCTGTAAGCAGGCCTTCCTTTGGAGTCTTTGCTTAGCCCTACAATGCGTCCGGGAACGCGCCTTTTCAAAGCTTCAGAAGTGCAAAAGAAAGCTGCGTGAGGACCGCCAAAGCCAAGTGGAACCCCAAACCTTTGAGAGTTACCAAAGGCTATATCTATATGCATTTCTCCAGGTTCTTTTAAGCTGCAAAGGGCTAGCAGGTCACAGGCAGCAGCCGTTAAAACGCCGTTTTTTTTGCAAAGGCTAACAAAACTGGTTGGGTCAAGCAGCTGTCCGTTGGAGCCAGGGTATTGAAGGATAGCTATGCAGCAGTCAGCTGCGATTTTATCTAAGCTCTCTGGGCTGCTTAGGCTTCCGAAGCATAGCTCAATGCCTAAACCAGAAGCTCTTGTTTGCAGTACGGCTATGGTCTGTGGGTGGCAGTTCTCGTCAATCCAGGCAATTTTTCTTTTTTGGCGGTGGTGAGAGTATGCAATACCCATAGCTTCTGCGGCCGCCGTAGGTTCATCTAGCAAGGAAGCGTTTGCGATAGGGAGCCCTGTAAGGCTTGCGCACATACTTTGGAAGTGAAATAAGGCTTCTAAGCGGCCCTGAGAAATTTCTGGTTGGTAGGGCGTGTACTGCGTGTACCAACCTGGGTTCTCTAGAATATTTCTTTGCAGGACAAGAGGTGTTCTTGTCCGGTAGTAGCCTTGTCCAATTAGCCAGTTGCCTAGCTTGTTCTTTTCAGCGTAAGAGCGGATACGCGCAAGTGCTTCGGTTTCGTCTAAAGCAGGTATATCTGCAAGCGGGTTTTTTTCGCGCGAAAATAAAATGGATTCAGGGATCGTTTCTTTTATGAGTTCGTCTATGGAATTACAGCTTAGCAACTCTAGCATGGCCTCCTGGTCAGTTTTTGATGGACCAATATGCCGTGAAGCAAACAACCTAAAAGACTCATTCATGGCTGGATCATTCCTTATAAAAACGAAAATAAATAGACTCTAAACCACTTTTTTTATCGCAAATTGAGTGATTTTCCTAGCGGCCAGTTAGGCCCTGCTTACCCAACTTCGAACCAGCTGGGGGGGCAAGAGAGTAAAGAACAACCCCTTCTATGGAACGTTCAGATACTGCGCCCATTTTTTGCATGGAAGTAGAGCTTGGGTCCGTGCCCTTGAGCCACAACTGTCTTTTGTTGGGGGTATGCTGGGCAATTTTTTTTACAATTTTCCCCAAGCTTGGATGGCTCACTAAAAAGCTCCAGCATTTTTTCTTACCTATCTTTATCACAAGCGATCGCAGGCTTTCAGGTAGCCAGAAAACGTTGAGATAAAGCACAAAGGAACCGTCCAATAATGACGGTTCCATGCTTTTGCCGGATATCTTTCGCAGCCCAATCATTGCTAACGAGTGGTGTCCCTATAGTTCTGGCCAGACAACGTCTAGGTTTGGCTTGCAATGGTATTTGACCATCTTGTGTTTGATACCTTTTGCGTCCCAAAACGCAGCTGAAAATTGATTTACTTCTTCTACAAGCTTGCGAGAAGCTTCAACGTCTACGTTTTGTTTGCACTTAGATGCAGTCATCATGATTTGATGTGAAAGCTCATGAAACTTTGGAAACTTTTCTAGTTGAGCACTTTTAATGAAATCACCCCAAATAATTCGAATCTCGTGCTTTACAAGCTCGGCACTACGTTCTTTTTCCGAAACCATGCGTGCAAATTTGTTGCGAAAAGTTGAATCTAGTTTGCCGCCATGATCTTGTTCGTAATGTTTTTCTAACTCAAGGATTGTGTCTGTCATGCGTGCGACCGTCATTGCCGCAATTTGGGTTGGGATCGGGTCATAAACGCCGCAAGGTACGTCGCAGTGGGCAGCCGAAGATTTTATAAACCCAAGATCGCTTGCTTTGTTTAGACCTTTGAAGACGATGTTGTTCATTTTGTTGCGGATGTCCATAGATTCCCCTTGTGACCTTTGTTGGTTGCATTGATGGTTTGCCTTGCACTTGACGCTTGGCACCTTGATTCCTTTGGTGGGCGTAGCATATAAGACTGATGTCATTTAGCAAAGGGGAGAGAAAATTATGTGGCAAAATACTTGTATGTTTGTTGGTGCTTGGTTGTTTGGAGCTTCGGCACTGATTGCACACGCTCCAGAGTCTTCTGGTTCTCTAAGTCACGAAGTGCTTCATTTGTGGACAGGGTTGCATCACGGCGCACCGCTTGTGTGGTTGGCTATGGGCCTTGCAGCACTGGGCTTTCTTTCATTTAAGCCGCTTACAAAAAAGTAAACTCGTCTGTTCGAGTAGAATTTTGTGACTGCATCACACTTCGTGCCTTGCTAGCGTAACGGTGCGATGGTGTGTGCAGTTGTTTTTTTGTTGCACAGTTTTGCATAAAGCCTGCACACGTGCAGGGCGTACAAACAGACGTACAACAGATTGTACAAAACGGAGGTGTATACGTGCAAAAATTTTTAGGATCAAAATTGGTATTGTTAGGTTTGTTGGCTTTTGGGTTTGCCGAAGTCCAAGCCAGCTCTTTTGTAAACCCAGCCTTTAAGCTGCAACCTGGCGAGCTATCAGTTGGCACTGGTTTTTTACATAGCCGGGTTGATTATGAGATTTCAAACTCAGATGTCCAAATTCAAAGAGCGATTTTAGGAGCTGATCTTTCTTATGGTTTAAGTCGCTTCGTCGATTTATATGCAGACCTAGGTTTTACTCTTAAGTCTGAAATCGAAAAACAGACAACAAATGGTAGTGGTTTTGTTTTTGGCGCCGGTGCTCGAGGTATTATCCACAAGTACAATAGCTTGTCTGTTTATGGAACAGGTGGTTTTCTTTATCAACTAGAAGACTACGCATCGTCTATGGACGGCTCGCACTTTGAAGTGAATTTAGGAGCTTTTCTTGGCTATGAACTAAATCCGATGTTTGATTTTTTTGCTGGACTTGATTTGATACCTTTTTCCGATGGTGAAATTGAAACAGAAGTATCTGGCCTGAGAATAGATGGATTCAACACAAAAACAGATGCGTCTACAGATGTAGATCAGCTTTTGTCTGTCCGGCTTGGCTCTAACGTTCATTGGAAGCAGTTTACCTTTAGACCAGAAGTCAGCTTGTTCGCAAAAAGAAACCTTGCCCTGCATGCTTCGACCATTTTCTAGCTTAGAAGATTTGAAAAAACGGTCAGCCTTTTAGTTTGGCCGTTTTTTTAATGGCCTGCTAGTGAAATGCAATGCTTCTGCATCGCTGCTATCTGGTCACAATACTTTGGGATAAAAAAATTCTATGTTATTCTTGTATTTAAAGAGTTAACCGTAAATAGATAGTGAGCACTTGTGTTGAAGAAGTTAATTCTACTGCTTGTAGTATACAGTTTGTTCCTAGATGCCTTTTCTAAGGATTTTGTTCTTTTCAAAGCGCCAGGAATTCCTGTTGAAGGGTATAATGATTTAATTCTTCAAATTAAAGCCGGCGATTCTATTACTTTTAGCAACGATAAAAGGTATATGGTCGATAGCGTTCTTGGCAACGGAAATACAACACGGATTTTTGGAGTTGGTAATAAAGGTGCTTTGCGTGTAGCGATGCATGATGAGGATTTAGTCTATATTGATGAGTTCTGGAAAGGCTACGTAGCGCTAAGAGATCATGGGGTTCCAGTCCCCAGAGTCTATTTTTCGAGGGCAGGTGAATTTGTACTTGTCGAACGTTATCAAAAGATATTCTCTTTACATGAATTTGAAGAGTCAAAATTTAGTCTAGGCGAGGGTACCTATGGCAACGCTTTAGGTGCGCTGCGGACGTTCGTTCTTTTATCGAAAAAATTTTCTGAGCTTCACGACGGCTCAGATAACAAAGAAAATATAGTATACACCAAATCAGGTTGGCTTTTTGTTGACTGGCGTGAAAAAGCTTTTTTTGCAAAAAGTTTCAGGGATAAACATGTTTTGCATTCAATTGAAAAAGTCCTAAAAATGAAGAAGAAAATTCAAGAAGCTCGGAAAGACGACCAAGAGTTTGTTTATACAAAAAAAACAGCTAAAACGTTGGCAAGTTTCTATGCTGATTTAGATATTTCCTCTCTAAGATCAGTTCCAGTATACAATGGCACCCTTAGCTACAGCCGTTTTAGAGGGTGGCTTCCAAAGTTCAAAGCCAAGTTTGATCATTTATGTGGTTTTCTAAATCAAAGGTTGGGGAGCTGATTTGAGCGTAATATAAAGCGCTCAGACTATTGGCTTGGATTCTCGTTTCTAGGGTAGGGCTTTCTTGGGCGGGTTTTTCTAGTATTTTCCGTGTCAAACCAGATTTAGTTGTGTTCTGGGTGTCGGCCGGTTTCTGCCAATCAACTAGAGCTAAGAAAACTAGCACCGCTTGCGGCTGTTGTTTCTACTTATTCTCGGCTTTTAGCGGTTTTTTTAAAATCTTTTATTTTGTCTTTTAGCTCCTTAGTTAAGGTGTCTTTTAGCTTGCCGTTTTTGAAGGCCAACGAGTATACAATGTTGTTTAATGTTATAGCTCGAATACTAACAGTTTTATCTGGATATAGTTTTGATACAGTCAATGCCGCGGATGCATCGGAATCTGACAAACTAAAGAATGCTATGTTGGCAGGCTTTGCATTGTTTTTGGCCAAGTCACAACCTCAAAAAACGGGTGGATGTGAGTCATGATGATGTGAGTGAATTTCTTTGAATTTGATTGGCTCTTTTTATGATATGCAATGGTAGATTGCACGCCTTGAACCAAAGGTATACTTATTTTTGAGCCATAACCATGTTTGGTAAAAACCCGTTCTGACCTTCCATCATCCATGTTGATAAGGTCCACGCGACCTAACTCTCTAGGTGGCAAATGTTTTTTGGCTTCAGATAGTAGCCACATGTCATTTTTTGTTGCTAAACTTACAGTTTCCCACATTTCTGTTTTTCCGTGGCGCAAAAGTCCGAAGTTTTCAGTTGCAGCTAAATACATGTTAGTCCCGAGCACCTGAGAAAATAAATCAACCCTAAGAAGCTCTAGATTTGCCCCCTTTGCGGGAGGTGGATAGCCTGTGGACATGCTAATACGCCATAAATCCCCTCTGGGTGCGAGGCCACGCCATTTATAGTCTGAAACAGAAGTGCTACGACCAAACGCATGATTCATAAAAAGCGCGCAACTATCTACAAAGTACTGCACTGTCGTGTCTGGAGTCCATGAAACAAAATCATTGGCATGTAGTGATATAGGAAACAGTATAAATATTAAAATTTTGTACACAGACAATCCTTTTTAACAAGGTTGGTGAAAAAAGGTGGGGCAGTGTAATAGCTACCCTTCTTCAGAGTCTTGAAATTCTTCGATGGTTAACGCTTCGCAAGTATCATCATAAATGCGTCCGAGGCCTTTACGCTCAATAAACTCTAGAATGGCAGTATGGGTTTCTTTCCATGCTTGTCCGGAGTCGGTGACTCCGCAATAAAGCACTTGGGTTCCAATTTCAGCATCTTGGTCCACGTGCTTAACTTTGCAGCTTAGGCCAAACTTCTTTTGAATATCTTGGCGCAAAGACTTAAAAAGTCCGCCATCTGTTTCTTGTACACCGTCTGTGTATAAAACTGCTCTGCCCACACCTATCCAGTCCATGAGTACGCCCTATCTTTTAAGATACACACTTTGAGGTTAGCGCATTCTTCGCTATAGAACAATTTTGTTTCTTAGCAAGGTGAACCGCTTTTCAAAGCCTTTGCAAGTCGTCGATAGGCGCCACCGCCGTACGCGCAGTTGGTGCGGTTTTAGGTTTGTTTGTAGAGCAGAGTTTTCGTTAGGAAATATTTTCTTCCAGGATCCATACGAGAAAATACGCAATTCGCACTGGCATGTTAAGCCTCGCGTCTTTGCGCTGGTCTCGTTGCAAAGGCTAGCTAATGCATCGGGGGCTTCCAATAGAGTTGGGAGTAGCTGCACATGCTTTGCAATTGCATCTTGAACCTCTATCACCCAGCTAAAAAGTAAGGCCAAAAGCAATAGGATTGGCACAGTGCGTAGAATCATAAGGGGATAGAGCCCTCGTCCCAGCTGTTGGCCCCTTCTTCTAGCTTCGATTCCATTTGTGTTAGTTTGGATTTTACAATTTTGTTGACGTAGCCTAGGGCAGCCATGCCTGAGACCACAGAAAAAACGCATATTAAAATGTACTCTAGTGTTACTCCACCACGCTGGCGCAGTTTGCGGTTGTTTTTTTCCTTCACGTTGCTCTCCTTTGGTTTTCTTTCATGAGGCATCTATTAAAGGCGATGAACTATACAGTCACCAAGTGACTTATAAATAGGGTGTGCGTGTAAAAACTTTAGCAGCCCGTCTTGAGCAATCCGTTGTCAGGCTTGGGGTTTGTGTCAGCGCCAGACGGTTAACAGCCAAAGTGCTATGATGAGCTCCTGACTAGCTACACCGAGGGGGCGAAATTGAGTAGTGTAAATAGTGGTTTAGAGCAGGCGTGCCAGCTTTCTGGAGCGCTTCAAGAAGAGATACAAAAATATATTTTCGGTCAACAAAAATTGATCGAACTTATTTTTGCTGGGTTTTGGTCCGACGGACATGTTTTGATGACCGGTGTTCCCGGAGTAGCAAAAACCTTGCTCGCAAAAACCATCGCTGCACATACTAGTTTAGATTTTGGCCGTGTGCAGTTCACCCCCGATGTTTTGCCAAGTGACATTACAGGTGCAGAAATACTTCAAGGTGACCGTGACCGGGAGTTTGTCTTTCGCAAAGGTCCGATATTTACAAACATATTGCTTGCTGACGAGATCAACCGTGCGACTCCACGTACGCAAAGTGCTCTACTAGAAGCCATGCAAGAACGCAGGGTGACGGCAGGGACTAAGACCTACACTTTAGATAACCCTTTTATGGTGCTAGCCACTCAGAACCCCTTGGAGAACGAGGGAACGTTTCCATTACCGGAAGCTCAGCTAGACAGATTTTTACTACACTGCAACGTGGACTATCCTGATGCAGACAGCGAGCGAAAAGTACTGGAAGCCCACGCTGGTAATACCCTTGCCGGTGAAGACTTTGCAAAGGCAGCTGCAAGGTTTTCGGGGAAGATCACCTCTGAGCAGCTTCGTTCTGCCAAGGATGCCGTAAAAGCTATTAAAGTGGACCCTGCTGTGGTTTCTCTCATTCAGATGATTGTCAGTGCTACGCGGCCAAAAGACAGTTTGTTTCCGAAGTCTTTTTTAAAGAAAACCAGCTTTGGCAGCGGCCCTCGTGGGGGTATTGCATTGATTTCCGCAGGGCGTGCAGTAGCAATGATGGAAGGTGTGCCGGCGCTGCGGTGGAACCATATTGAGCGCATCCTTGTACCGACTCTTCGGCATAGGGTCGGATTTCAATCTTACGGAAACGAAGCGGAAGTCGAAGAGAAGTTCTTTTCTGAGATCATTGCTAATGTACGCAAGCAGACAAGTGCTCAGGTATGGGGTTAGTTTTAAACGAAAAAGACGATTCAGTATTTGGTGTTCGGTGTATCAGCGACCTGGTTCCGGGCCGAACCCGGCTGCCTTTATCCAGGGGGCAAAGAGTTAGGCGTTTTGGTGGAGAAGGCTCGGCCGAACAGATCACTTTTGATTTCCACAAAGATGCGGAAAAACTTGAGCCTTACTCTCCAGGAGATCCAACGGGGTTTATTCATTGGCCTGCCTTTGCAAGGACAGACAACCTGTTAGTAAAAAAGAAAAGACCAGAAATTCAAAAGCTCGTTCGTATTTATTTCGACTGCACTGCATCTATGGATTGGCCAAACGAGGCAGCACTTGATGTGATAGCAAAAGGCCTGCACCCTCAGGTTCAAAACCAACCTTCGGCCAAGATGAAAACAGCCTGGCAGCTTGTGTTAGACCTTTGTCTGAGGCACCTTTTTTGTGGTGACAAAGTGGAGCTGGAGATTAAAGCAGGCGGGGAGCTTTACAAGTTCCGGCTTGGTGCGCGTGCACACGGCCGCTTGCTATTTGCGGCCACCTGGCCTTGGTCTGGACAGGCACCTTTTTTAGATAGTATACGCAGCCTTGAATCTAGGATTCCTTGGGCAGGTCAGCGTATAAAAAAGATAGATAAAGAGTACATTGTGCAGGATTTTTTAAATCCTATTTTACCCATAGATGCTGATACGACTGCTGCTGCTTCTTGCTCGATCATAGGAATAGGTAGTCAGCTTGAATTCGACCGATCTTGGGCAGATAAGCTCTCTCAAAAAGCAGTTTTAACTCCCGGAGATCAAGTAAGCAAAAAAATAGAAAAACATGCACGAAGTGCGCTGCAAAGTGAAGAGCTGGAAGCAAACCTTCAAGCGTGGGTACAAAAGCAAGAAGAACAAGCGAAAAATATTGGAGCAAGGTTTCACTGTCTGCACGAAGCTACGCCTCTTAGTTTGTATGCAGTGCTGTTTGGCAAAGAAGAAATGTTGGCGGGAGGCTAGGCAAGGTTTTGAGTATATCGTCTTTTGGTTTCTTGCAGTGGGTAGGCTTGAGCTTGTTTTTGCTCGCTACCGTCTTGTGGTTTTTGAGCAGGATTTTTCCAGAGGTCTTGTGGGTGCCGCTGTTAAGCTTGATGAACAAGAGCAAGCCTCCAAGGCCTAAATATACGATGTCTATGCCACCTTTATACTGGTTTTTAGCGTTTGCTTTAATGGGTATTCTTTGGCTAGCGGCGACCCTTCAGCCTTTTGAGTGGAAGACGCTTGAGATAGAAAAAAACAATTCAAAGACGCTGCTGATATTGGACAAAAGTGCTTCTGTCTCGAGGTATACTGGGCAAAAAGATTGGATAGCTACGGTTAAAAGGGTGGCCCAAGAGCAGATTAGGCACGGGCTGGTTTATGCTTGTAGCCAGACGATCACCGAAGGTCTTGAAGACTCAAAAAGAGTAGGGGACCTGGTAGAGCTTGGGAACACACCTGAGGTAGAAGCCTGGAGTGCTTCGCTTGAGTTTGATGCGCAAGCGCCTACACTCAAAGAGTTGATACCGTCTTGTATGGCCTCTTTAGATGAGGAGGTCAACGTCCTCGTTTTGAGTGACAGGGACCCGGAATCTTGGGAAGGCGTTCGGCTCCAATCTCTGCAGGCTAGCAAAGGGTTCTCTTTTTATGATCTAAGTGCTGGCGTAAAACCCAAAGTAAATTGGTACTTTGAGTCGGTCGAGGCGCTAGCACCTATTGGGACGATGCACCGCTGGTCGGTTCGCCTGGAAGCTCATAGTCCAAAAAACAACCTGACCTCTATCCAAACGAAAAAAGTTTTGGTTGAGATGATTGTGTCTGCAGGGTCTGTTCAAACCGTCATAGATAAAATGATTTGGGACCAAAGCAAAGAAGTAACAGAACTTGTTTTTAGTGTAGAAAGTAAAAAAATACCCTCGCATAGTAAGGTAGGTTTTCGTTTCCAAGTAGAGGGAGATAGCATAGAGCTAGATAACACTTATTGGGCTGGTTATTCAGCAAATACAAAGTCGATGAGGGTGATAACTGATGCTGACAATGAAACTTGGATTCACGCACATACGCGGCATTTAAGAGCCTATTGGCAAGCTCTTGGAAACGTTTTTTCTTATAGAGGTAGCCAGGCCAGTGCTGATATTTCTGTGATTTTAGTTGAAGATCGTCTTTCTGAAAAAAAATGTAGCAGTAAAATGCAGGGTAAAATTTGGCTGGCGCCAGTAGACGCTGAGCAGTCTTTTGATGGTGTTTGTCAGTGTTTTGGCTCTATAGTCGGTCAACGCCTACCTTGCACTGACTTAGGTAGCGCCGGCGAATGGCGCGATATTATCTTAAGCTCAGGTGGTAGTCAGATCGGGGGTCAGGTGGGGTCGAAATCCTCTTCTTTTTTATACCGCTACAATTCCAAAGGCCAGGATATACTTTTTATACTTTTTCCTCTTAAGCCTAACCCTGCTCTTGGATTGTCCTCTTTTCCTGGGTTTGTAAGGAAGATTACAGACTGGCACCTTAGCTCTGAGTATAAAAAGGAACAGGGTGGTTTTGATAACGTGAGCAAATCTGAAAGCACCTCTAAAAACAACTATTTTTCACAATCCAATCAGTTGGTTTCATCTGTAAACCTGTCTGGGCAGGCCTTAGGTTCTGCAGCTAAGAGTAAGGTGAGTATTAAAACAAGAGACGAGTCAAAATGGGGGATCTTTTTGTTTTTTTCTTTTTTCGTTATTTTGATTCTAGAGTCCTTGGGGCTCTTGGTGAAGCCGCTGCGCCAATGGTTTTATGTTTTCCTGTTTTTGGTCTTTAGCTGGAACTCTAATGCAGTCAAAGCTAGCTCTGTAGTGGTTAAACTCGGCGGGGAAAAGCTCCCTAAAAACATCGTTCAAATCCCAAAGCTTATTAGTAGCCGAACAAGCATGCATATCTCTGCAAAAACAAAAAGCATTGCGTCGCTCCCCAGGGATTTGTTTGAGCCTCTTTTATGGTCCGACGTAGACCGATTCTCCAAAACCTGGAAGAAATCAGCTTCTAATCGGACTGGCAACGTGTCAAACGCACTAAGACAGTGGATTCAAAAAGGTGGTACTGCCGTCTTAGAGTATCGTGGGGGCAATATCGAAGATTTTCAAAGCCTGGTGAAGAAGGCTCTTCCGCAAGGGTCCTGGGCTCCTTTGGGGGTAGATCATGAAATATCAAAAAGCTACTATCTGTTTTCAGGGCTACCTACCTGCAATAAAAATCTTTTGTATGAGTTTCGCTTCCATGGCCGTATGGCGATTCTTTTGACACCGCTAGATTTACTTTCGTCCATAGAGGGCGAAGATTTTTCGCGTTGTGGTGGGCAAGCAGAGTCGTGGAAACGGCTTTTCGTAAACATCTGGATGGGGCTCTTGGCTATGGATTATAAAAAAGACCAAGTCCATCTTCCAGAAATTTTAAAAAGGTTGCGTTAATGTACAATGCATTTTTAGGCTCCAGCTTAGGGGTAAGCGCAGACCTTTTTTATCTTGTCCTAACTGTCCTGGTTATACTCGTCTGTGTGATGTCCTTTTTTTGGTGCAAAAAACATGGCCTCGGAGCAGGGCTAGCTATTGGTTTTATTCGCCTTTTGTGGCTTGTGCCTATGCTATCTCTACTGTTTTTTGTGGAACAACGAAGCAGCCTGAATACAGAAATCCTTGATAAAACTTTCACAGTTTTTGTCGACGACAGCCACAGCATGACCGACAGTTCAAGTAGGCGTCAAGAGGTGCGGTCTGTGCTTGAGCTCACCGAAAAGCTGACAAAAAGCAAAGGCTACAGGCTAGAAAAAGTGATGTTGTCAGAGGTCTCCGGGCGCACTTCAAAAAGCGACTTGAATTTATTCAAAGATAAAATTGAGTTTGGTTCGACCGGGCACCCTTGGATGCTTGTGTCCGATGGTGGCGCAGCAGACTTAGAGTTTGGATTTTCCCAGTCAAGCAGCAGAGTGCCTGCTGTTTCTAAGCCGAAGTCAAAAGGTGTCGTGGTTGGTGTCGGCTCCGAAGATTTTTCTAATATTTGGGTAGAATCAGTTGAGCCGCTTGGCTTTGTTTTTGAGCAAGAAGGGTTTTCTCTTCGCGTAACCGTTGGTAGAACAGAAAATGCCCCGAACCATTCCCAGGTACACGTAAAAAGCGGGCATGATTTTTTGGGCAGCGCCACCGCACACTTTGCAACGGGTGAAACCTTTGTGACTGTCGAAGTACGGGTTAAGCAAATTGCTAGAGGCACGCATCAGCTGGTAGTCCAAGTACCAGCCTACGCTAAAGAAAAACAGGTGGTCGACAACAAGGGCTCTATTGTGGTTGAAAGTCTTACAAATACTCTTGGGGTGCTGCATTTACTGGGGGAGCCGAGCTGGGACGGGCGTTTTATGCGTAAGTTTCTTAAGGACGAACCCAAGTTTGACCGTATTAGTTTTTTTATTTTGCGTGACCCTCAAGATAGCGTCAAAGCCGCAGATGACGAGCTGAGTCTCATACCGTTTCCGGCCGAGCGTTTGTTTACAAAAGAGCTGCCTAACTTTAAACTTTTGGTTATTCAAAACTTTGATATGCAGCGTTTTTTGCGGCCGGTTTACCAGGAGAACTTGGTGAAGTTTGTTGAAAACGGCGGGTCCCTGGTATTTATGGGTGGAGAAAGAGCTCTAGCGCGTGGAGAGCTTCTGTCTGGTCCGCTTAAAAACATACTTCCCTTTTCGGCTAAAGACGTTTTGGCGCCTATAAAGACTGCGGCTTCTCCTACGTTTAGCTCTGGGGCAACTTATAGTGCAGGTGAAGAGTTCTCCGTAAAACTTACGCAGCGTCAAAGCGGGACAGAGGCCACAGAGATATTGCATCAAGGGTTAAAAGAAATTCTGCCTGTTTTATCTTCTACGGAAGGATGGCAGGGGTTACACAAGATTTCTAACCAGGCAAAGCTAAAGCATGGTGGCGAGGTTCTGCTTTCTGCAAAAACTGGGTCGGGTCAAACCCCACTTCTTATTGCAAACTATCCGGGTAAAGGCAGGGCTCTTTGGTTTTTGACCGACTCAAGTTGGCGAACTGCCTTTGCTCCTACGCATAAAGCTGGCCCTCATACGTATTCTCGGTTTATGAAGACGTGGATGGACTGGTCTTTAAAAAGTAGTAGCGAAGAAAGGCTTTCGTTGAGTAATGCTATTCTGGTTGATGACGAAGGCCAAACCCTTAGTTTGACAGCCGAGCTTTCTGGCTATCAGGCAGTAGAGATAGGCAGGGCTGGCAGCAAGTGGAAACAAAACTGGTCTGTTTGTGGGGTAAGTCTGTCTGAGGATAAACTGCAAAAAAAGAGGATATCAGGAGGGAGATACCTTCTTTCTGCTTTAGTCGATAAAGGCCAAGTTCGCGCCGATGCCTGTTTGCTCAAGCTGAGGGCTGTGACTCCAAGCTCTGAATCCGTGAATGTAGAGTTTCCAGTTCAGCGCGTAAGCTTGCAGGCAGATTCAGAGGTTGTGGGTAGTAGCAAGGTGCTGCGCAGAATCGGTCTTGATACAGGGTCCACCGTTTTATTGAATTTTAAAAAGAATAAAGAACATCTTCAATCTTGGTTTGAGAAAAACCTTGATGCCAGCGCTGTTTCTGCAGGTGCTCCGGACAAGCTTGAAAAAAAGTATTTTTGGTTTTTCGATTTTGAATATGCTTGGCTGTTCTTTTTAGGTTTTCCGATAGAGGTTTTGCTCAGGCGGCGCAAGGAGATTGGCTGGTAAAAGACCGCTGTAGACAGCGGCATTTTTTTACTGGACGTCCAGTGTTAAAGACTGGGACTTTCCACCGCGAAGCACGGATATTTCAAAAGCGTTTTGTGAACGCATGCTCTGCAAAAGTCTTACGGCTTGACCCGCGTGTTTTAGTTTTTTACCGTTGATCGACTGTATGACGTCTCCATTTGAAACACCTGCTTTGTCAAATATGCTGCCTTTATCAATCTGAAACATGCGCCAGCCTGCGATGCCATCTGGTCCTTTGACGGGCTGCGCTGTAGCCTGCATCAGTATTTTAGCCATTTCAGACTTAAGAAGGTTATCTCGGTAACCTGCAGAGATTTGTAGCTTGTTTCCTTTTCTAGAAAAACCGGGCTCACTGTAGCTTTCTCGGCTCGAAAGGTATCCGTTATCGTAGCGCCTTGTAGTCGCTTTAGGCTTTATAGCGTTTTTAACTGTAGGCGTGTATTTTTTTGCATAAAGAATAAAGTCTTTTGCACCTTTACGTAGGGTGATGAACTTTTCATTGACCGAAGTGACATTGTATTGCCCAAGTATTTTGTAGCCAGGTTTTACGGCAGCGACCTTTCCCGTCCGAGTGCTTTTGATCAAAGCCACATTTCCAGGGGCTCTTTTGGAGCCGACAATGTGGCCGAGTATGACGACTCCCACGTCCTTACTGCTAAGAACAGACGGAGCGCTTGTTCCTAGAAAGGGTAAACTCATGACTATGATCCAAAAAAGGTATTTGCTTAAAAACACGTATCCTACCTACAACCTTCTGTCTTCTAGATCGGCTAGACAGAGGCTAGTGTATATATCCGAGGCTTTTAAACCAAAAAAACGGCTTAAATACAGCAAGTTATATAGTATCGCAGATGAAACCAATTCATTCTTACACCTTTGTAGCCTCTTTGCTCGTTCTAAGTTACCCTCGGAGGGTTTGGGGAAACGTGGAATTCCTCAAAAAGTAGTAGATGCCCTAAGGAGATGAGACCATGCCTATGGAAGAGAAAAAGATTAAGAAGTTACTAAATAAAAAGCTGCACCAGCTCAATGAAATTGTAGCTGATATTAGCGACACCCTTACCGACCTGGAGACAGATTTTTACAGGGTATCTATTTTCGGTTCTGCGCGGATCAACGAAAAATCTCCTATCTATCAAGACTGCTACAACCTAGCTTATGCTCTCGGAAAAGAAGGCGTAGATATCGTAACGGGCGCAGGTCCTGGTATCATGGAAGCTGCCAATAAAGGTTCTAAAGCTGCTTCAAACGACACCAAAAGCATAGGGCTAGCTATTCAGCTTCCATTTGAATCTGACGCTAATGCTCACCTGGATATCAAACATGAACACAGGCGTTTTTCTTCTCGGCTTGATGAGTTTATGCGTATCACGCACTCGGTCGTAGTCGTTGCTGGCGGGGTGGGTACTTTGCTTGAGCTGTTTTACACCTGGCAGCTTATGCAGGTAAAACACATCGAGCCAAGGCCTTTTCTTTTGTACGGGAAAGATATGTGGCAGGGACTGATGGATTGGGTGGAAAAAGAACCTCTTGGGCGTGAGCTCATCTCGCAAGGCGACTTCGAAAGCATCAAAATAGTAGATTCAGTCGAGGAGGTTTTGGATATTTTAAGGCCTGAAATCCATGCTTTTTACGCGGACCGCAAAAAGTAAAACATTAGATTCGCCTCGAACTGGTAAAGATAAGGTTGGGGCTCATGCGTTTGCTGGTGAGGCTTACTTCGCTCTTTCTTTTTGCTCTGATTGTGTTCGGCAGCACCTGACGTTTATTTTTTTGTTGTAATATTGGAAAACCCACGGGGAACCAATATGAAAAAAATAAGCGTCCTTTTCGTTATAACTCTAGTTTTTTGCGGCTGCAAAGCAAGAGAAGATCTTTCTGAAGTGAAATCTTCTTTTGCTTACCGAGTTGTAAAATTAGACGGTGAAAATTTCTACCAGGTTATATTTAAAAAAGACGAGACAGTCTTTCTGGCAAACTGTCCTTTTGAAGAAGGCGTACCCACCAAAGAAAGCTGCCTTGCCAAATATGATGGAGCTTTTCCTGAGTCAGATGACGGTATCTCATCTCTCGACTTTGAGGCTTATTTTAAAATGATTTTGGAAAAAACAGATAGTCTTGACACCCGTGATGTGAGGTCGGACTTGGATGAGCTTGAAAATCGTATCGATGCTTTGTTTGCAAATAGAAAAAATATCCATGAAAAATCTCTATCTGTGGATTTGTTTGATAAGCATAGAAGGGTGAAGAGAGCTCAGTTTAAC
>JALZUO010000175.1 GCA_023301565.1 Oligoflexales bacterium | reverse complement strand
AGATTTCCTAGGATAAAAAGATGGCGAAAAGATAAGCCCGCGGGAGAGGCGAATACTTTAGAGGATTTGCATGAGATGTTGGAGAGATATGGGTAAAATTAAAACCCTTCGTAAAGAAGTATACTTAACGAAGGGTTTTTTATAAATGTGTTAAAATTAGATTGCTTTCATTCAATCTATGAATTGGATGATGACCTGATCTTTGTTGTTCTTTCTTTTAATAAGTATTTTTGAATTTGAGTTTACTTCATCTATTTTTGAATTTGAGTTTATTTTATCTTTCCACCAGCGGCTGATTAATTTGGCCCATTTTTGATAAGTATGGTTTGACTGCACCTGTTTATCTACAATCATTTTTCCATCTTCTATTTCTAGAGTGAATTTTTTCACATTTTTTATCAGACCATCCTCTAGTAATTTTTGAGCTACTAAATCAGATATAGAGATGGTAATCATAGAAAGCTCGTCAAAGCCTCCTTCGGTTTTGTCTCCTTCTCGTTTGTCTCTGCTTCCTAAATTGTAATCTCCTAAGAACTCTTGTAGCTCAAAGTGAAGGTCTTTCATTTTTTCTTCAAGTTCTATTTTTATCTTATATTCGAATAAGTTTTGATATTCCTTTGCTTCTTCTATTTCCATTTCCATTTCTGATTTTAAGTCCTGAGCAAGTTTGCGCATTTCATTGGAGTATTCTCGGATCAAGTCTGCTTTGATTTTGAGTTTGTTCTCATAGTCTAGGTCTAAGGTGGATTTTCCTATTAGAAATCGTAGAGCGAGGGAGTCTTTAATGCCTTCTATAAAGTTTGCGTATTCTTGAGACAATGTGTCTCTTTGAAAAGTGTTCAATTTTCTTTCTTGAGATTTAATTTGCGCTATATTTTTTTGAATATTTATTCTTCTTTGTATCACTTCATTTCTGAGAGCTTTATTCCATGTAGTGTCTTTTAAATCCCTTCGCAGAGCTTTGCCTTGTTCGTTTTGCAATAGCATGATAGCGTACAATTCATCCGTTAGAAAGTCATCTTCCGAAGTATTTTCATCAGTGTTTGTCCAATAGAGACCTTCATCACTTCGAGTAATCGTTAGATTGTCGAAATCTAGAATATGCAGTCCTGGATAATCAAGAACTGTGTCTGCTGCAGATGATGGTGATTTTAATTTTGGATGTACTCTTGTTGGGTCTGGTTTAGGAATATAAAAAGAAACACTATCATTGAAATGATGGATAGTATTGTAGTCCATGGCAAATGGGATAATATCAGCCTTTATATTTTGGATTTTATCATCTTGAATATCCCATGACAATGTAAGTTCATCTAGGTCCGCATTTAAAGATCCGTTTTCGTTTTTCAAAATATTGATATTACTAATACCCACTTGTGGCTCAGTGTTGCTTAAGGCTTTAAGTTGGTCAATTGCTTCTCTAAATTTATAAGTATAGGCGGTATGTACATCACTGAAAATTACATCTACTCTATGGCGTATAGATAATTCCATGAAATAGACGATGTCTTCTATTTCAGTGTTATAATGAGGAGCCAATATAATTTGATCTCCTTCTAATTTTTTCATCATATTACTTATATCTTCTTCGTTTAGTGGCGTCTCTTTATATAGATAATTTCCAGTTTCGGATAATGATATTATCGGAAGATTACTCGTAATAGGATCTGTTGAACAATTCAATTTGTCAAATCCTTTTGCAAAATCTTCTACCCATTGACTCGGATTTTCAGTATCTCCTTCAAATAAATTGTTTGACAATGTGTCTTGATTTGAATCAGTAGATTTGATGGTTCTTTCTGCAGGATTTACCTGCATAGAAATAAATATTACACTAATAAAAAGCATCATGCACATCAATAATTTCTCTTTCATGTTTTCATTTTTTTGTGGTTGATTCAATATTCTTTTCACTCTATTGAGTAATGTTTTTTTGTTTTTAGCTAGGGACATAGCAAGGATGCTATTCGGACTGCTCTTTGATTCCTCTATAGCTACAAGTGCCTTCACATAGTGTATGCTACTGCCTGTGAGTTCTATGGCCAAATCATCGCAACAGTGTTCTCGTTGATTTCTTATTATCGTGGAGATAACCCATACAGAAGGATTGAAATAATAAATACTCTCTATAAATGTTTGTATCAGATTGACCAAGTAGTCCCTGCGGATTATATGCGCTAGTTCATGCGCCATTATCGCTTCTACTTGTTCTATACTAAGTTGATTGATCATTCCAATAGGAAATAAAAGCGCAGGTTTTAAAAAACCGAAAGTGAGTGGGCTTGATATTTTTTGAGATTCCCCCAAGAGAATAGCATTGGTGTACCCAGCTTTATTTTTGAGCCTTTCCAGTTTGTCATTCCAAAACTTTGGCAGTGAGGACATACCTTGCTTAAGCCTTTGAATCTGGAAGATTCCAAATAGGGTTCTTAGGATGAAGAATAACAATCCGATAAGCCATGACAAACTTATAAGCCGACTATTTTGGCTAACAAAATCACTAATAATGGTAGCAGTAGATATTTCTTGGTGGAGTACGAGGTTGATGCTATTACTCCAGTCTGCAGGTTCGGATGTGACAAATGCTTTGCCAATAATAGGTAGTTCTAAATAGATATAGAATGTAATTGCACTCGTAACGAATAAAGTGATAAGGCTGCCTATCGCCCATATATATTTTGCATGTGCGCTTAGATTCTTACCGAAGCGGATGATACTAAGCAATAAGATAGCAATGATGAATGCTTGCCATACCGAATGCAGCAGTGTCCAACTTAAGGCATGCATTAATTCTGATGAATAAATAAACATTGTAGACTCCATGATTATTTGTTTTCAATTTTTTTAATCAAATCTTTAATCTCATCCAGTTCTTCCTGTGATGGTTTATGGTCACCCAATGCTTGCATGACCATCTTCATAGAAGATCCTCTAAATGCAGTATCGACAAATTTTTTGAGCAGCTGCCCCTGTGTTTTTTGCTCATTTACACTTGCCTTATAGATATGTGTTCTTGAAGAGGTGTCTCTAGACAACAATTCTTTTTCAACCATGAGCTGCATTATTTTTAGAGTAGTAGTGTAGCCTACTTCTCGATGCTCATTGAGGGTGTCATTGATAAAGCGTACACTTTGAGGACCCTCTTCCCAGAGAATGTTGAGAACTTCGATTTCTGATTCTGTAGGTTTTGCTTTTTTGTCTGCCATGATTTGTTTTGTTAAATGGTGTTAATCCTTATAGTACGATTCGTTTCGTAGTTCAAATGTATACGAACTATTTCGTACTTGCAAGTTAAATACGAATTATTTCGTATTATATTATTTGTTGTGTTAATTTAATAATAAATCTATCGTGTGCGAAACCGCCAAAGCGCACCAAAGTCCGCTCACAAGTACGAGACACCACAGATTACATTAGTGACTGAACGTTGCGCAGCAATATAGGTCCAGTGGACCTATATAGAGAAGGAACCGTTGCAATCTTGCAACGGCATGTACAATCTCAAGGATGAGGACAAACACTTATTTATCCACGGACTAGCGATGAGAAAGGGTGATCCCGGAGGGTGAAGACGCCGACCTTTTTCGGGAGGTGGCCGAGCTGACTAGCGAGCCCTGTATCGTAGCG
>JALZUO010000174.1 GCA_023301565.1 Oligoflexales bacterium | reverse complement strand
AGAGAAGATTGACGCTCTAACGCCGAGCTACATTAAAGTAAAGTCAGCCTATGAGAGCCTTAAGTTGGACTTGCCTAAAAAGATCCTAGAGACACTTACGTTTTACGAGCTGTTTGATGAACCTATTATTGCATCACATAGGCTCTCCAAAGTTATGTTCGCCCCTTTTGGCCATAAGTTGGGCGTCTCTATTGCCGAAGCTGCCAGAATAAAATCCACCCTGCTGCTGCCTAACAGCGGTCTGTATGTTTTTGGTAATGTTAGAAGTTCTGGTCATCGTTTCAGTGGTGCCAGTGATTGGCTTTATATTGGTCCGATTATTGCGGGTGCAAAGGTTGAAGGTACGTGGAGCCATCATAAACATCGCCCTTTGTATTCTCCAGTATACATAGACTATAGAGAAAAAGACTTTGTAAAAGAGCCCTACTACATTCATAAGCAAGTAGTTTACAATTCTATTTTTGAAAAAGAAGTTAGAGATAAGAAGCTTTTCCAAGGGGGGCTAGTCAAAAAAGGTGATCTTACCCCTTATCTGATGCGAAGAGATTTTTTAGAGGATGTACACAGTGATTATCGACCTAAAGTTGTAGACTCGTCTCTTGATGGCGCGCAGGAACTATTGAGTGCGCTGCGAGGCCCTCTGCAAAGCAATAGCTATCGAAGCCTGATTGCCGTAGAGAAGAACCAGAAAAAAAATGCTGAAGCTACCAGGAACAAGAAAAAACTATTTAAATATAACAAAGACAGCTACGTGTTTTTCAATATAGAGTACTGCATTGACGAGGATGAGCTGGCAAAGATAAAAGATGACAATAACAATATGCCTGAAGGTTACGCTGATCTTCAGATAACCTTTGGTTTTGTTAGGAGCGAAAAGTTTAAGATTGGATCAAACCAAGACAACGGAGCTCTCTCTTCTAAGTATAAAAAAGTAGAGGGTGATTATGTCTCTGATTATTGCATTAAGTCTAAGGGGTTCCCTTATTTCAAATTAGAATCTGTGATGGAAGCCGTGAAAGACGTGGAATAGGATCTAAACAGCCGTCGCATCAGGCTTGAAATAGACGAAATCGATGGAGAATCTGAGTCTCAAGGAGTTTTTGATCGATTTATAAGCATTCAAAAGCTTGAGGCTGTAGCTTTGAATACAATGCATCACTGCATCTTCAAAAAGGTGCCAAATCTAAAGCTCAGCTTTTGCATCAAAGAAAACAGTGATTCTACCTGCAGCAATGACGTTGTTTGGTCAGAGTGCAGTTTTGATTAGACCGTTTTAAAGGGTGTCAGGAAGGCATGCTTTCCAAACTTATTTCCCAAATTTGCTCATCAGGTCGTCTATGCTAAAGCCGTCTTTTTTGTCCTGTTGTTTCTTTTTGTGACCTACGCTAAACGGGCGGTTCGATTTTTGCCCTTGGCCAGGCTTGCCTCTAGACGGCTTGCGGTCTTTACCGGAAAAAGCCCTCTTGCGATCGGAGCTTCCAGCGCGGTTTTGCGGGGATCTGCCGTTCTGGCCGCTACTCTGTCCATTTCTCTGATCACTTCCTGGGCGTCTTTCTCCAGACCTGTCACCAGATCGTTCGCCTCGGGACCTGCCGGCGCCTTCTCTTTTGGAGCTTTGGGCTGCTTGCTTGATGCTGAGTCCCAACCTACTGCGTTCGTTATCAAGCTCGGTCACCTTTACGCGGACGACAGAGCCTACAGGAATCATCGAAGTAGGGTCTTGGATAAACTTATTGGAAATCTCGCTGATATGTACAAGGCCCTCTTCGTGGATGCCTACATTCACAAAAGCACCAAAACTGGTGACGTTGGTGACAGTCCCTTGCAGGACCATTCCCATTTTTAGGTCTGCCCAAGTGTCCACGCCCTTTGTGGTGCGCATCCGCGAACCTTGGACCCGAGGGTCTCTTCCAGGTCTTTGGAGCTCAAACATCATGTCTTTTAGGGTCGGCATGCCCACCTGATCGTCTACGTATTTTTCCATGTCAAGCTCGCGCAGTGCGTCCCGGTTCCCTAAAAGTTCACCTACACTCATGTTTGAGTCTGAAGCTATTTTCTGTACGACATCGTAGCGCTCTGGATGCACTCCGGTGTTATCTAGTGGGTTTGCACCGTCAGAAATACGCAAAAACCCAGCTGCTTGCTCGTATGTTTTTGAGCCCACACCGTCGACCTTCAGAAGGTCTGATCTCGAAGTGAAGCTGCCGTTTGCTGACCGGTACGACTCTATATTGCGGGCCATGTTTTCTTTGATACCAGAAACGTAGCAAAGAAGCTTGGAAGAAGCCGTATTAAGGTTGACGCCCACTCTGTTTACGCAAGACTCGACGACTTCCCCTAGGCTTTTATCAAGACTAGCCGGGGGTAGGTCGTGCTGGTACTGGCCCACACCAATGGATTTTGGGTCTATTTTTACTAGCTCAGAAAGAGGGTCTTGTAGCCTGCGGGCAATGCTTACCGCGCTTCGGATGGTTGGGTCAAGGTCTGGGAACTCCTCGCCAGCAAGTTCGCTGGTCGAATATATACTCGCTCCGCTTTCGTTGACGATTAGCCTTACGACGCTTTTTTCAAATTTTTCAGATTTCAACACGCTGACTACTAACTGGTTGATCTCCCGTGATCCAGTTCCGTTTCCAATCGCAATGTATTCAACCGAATGTAGTTTGATCAGTTGTTTGATTTTATCAGCAGCAGCAACAGAAGCATCTGCTTCTGGGTTTTTTGGGTTTGGCTTGACGATTTCAGAAGCCAAATAGCCACCGGCCTGGGATACAACTGCAATTTTACAGCCTGTTTTGTAGCCTGGGTCTATCCCCATGACTACAGCCGTGGGTATAGGTGGAAGCATCAGGAGGTTCTTTAGGTTTTCTGTGAATACACGGATGGCGTCACCATCTGATTTTTCCTTCATGCTTAGGCGTACTTGGTTTTCCATTAACGGATAAATCAGACGCTTGAGCGAGTCGTCTCGGGCTATCTCGTAGAATTTGCGCAGCTGAACCGATGCTTCTGGAGCTATAACACCCGCGCTATCAGCAAGTTTTTTAACTTGGTCTGGATCTACTTCTATTTCTAGCTTGAGTACCTTCCTGGTTTGCCCACGCCTAAGCGCCAGAAGGCGGTGGCTTGGTATCTTGTGCAGGGCTTCTTGATACTCAAAATAATCCGAAAAGTTTTTGACCATGGAGTCATGCTTGCGCTTGACCCTCTCGTCTACGTCTTTTTGCGTGAATTTTTTGTTCTCTGCGCTTTTGACCACAGCAGTGTCTAAAAAGAACTTACGCAAGCTCGCGCGGACGGAAGGATTGTCCTGGATGCGTTCAGCAAAGATATCTCTACACCCTTGCAGTACGTCTTCGACGTTTGGTCTTGGGTTTGTTTTTGCTCTTTCTTTTTCTTCCTCTGTCTCCGGTGCCGGGAACTTTTTATCTAAGAAGGCTAGGCAGATTGCCCCAAAGTCCTGTTCTGGACTATCTTCTAAGAGTTTTTCTAAAAGTGTTTCGTAGCCTTTTTCTTTTGCTACAGAGGCTTTGGTTTGCCTTTTTGGGCGGTAGGGCGCATATAAATCATCTAGCTGCGTCTTTGTTTTGGCATCTGCAAAAGACTTTAAAACGGCTGCTAGGTTTTTTTTAAGTTCTGGTTTGCGTTCAGCAAGTTGGGTGACAGCTTGAGAAAACCTCTCAACGCTTGCTTGCAGGACGGCTTGTGTTTGGTAGCGATCACGCAGCGCGCGAATCATGGTTTCTCGCATCGAACCCGTTTTTTCTTTCCGGTAGCGGGCAATAAAGGGTACGGACAGCTCTTCGATGCGTAGCATCTCTAAAACAGTCGTGGCATGTACAGGTTTGCACCCGACTTCCGTTGCAACGTTTTCTACAATGATGTCATTTAGTGTCGACGAAGAGGTCATGAGCAGTCTCGCATAGCAGTTTCAATATTGAAACGCCGGATGAAGGCTCGGCCTGGCTGTTAGGAAACCAAACCGAGCGTGTGATTATGAACCAAAAAAGAAAGTGATTTCTTCAGCAGCAGTCTCAGGTGCATCGCTACCGTGGACTGTGTTTTTGCCTAAATCAATTCCGAACTGCTTTCGGATAGTACCTTCTGCAGCTTCGGCTGGGTTTGTGGCGCCCATGATCTCTCTGTTTCGCTTGATGGCGTTTTCACCTTCGAGAACCATAAGTACTACAGGACCACTGCACATGTATTCAGTGAGTTCGCCATAAAAAGGGCGTTCTTTGTGAACTGCGTAAAACCCTTCAGCTTCTTGCTTGCTAAGGTGCTTCATTTTCATTTCGGCAACTCTTAAGCCTTCACCCTCAAATTTTTGTACGATTTTTCCAATTAGATTGCGTTCAACCGCATCTGGCTTGATGATTGAAAAAGTTTTTTCCACAGTCTTACTCCAGTATGTTTATTTCTCACACTTTTTGTGTGTATTTCCCCTACAAGATAGTGTTTGCGGCAAAAAAATCAATGCTCACTTTGTCTGTATAAAATAAGTACAAAATCAGCTTACAGGCTCTTAAAGGCAAGCCGGCACGTATGATTTAGCTTTTAACCTCATCTTGTGCAGCAAACCCCATTAGAGGGTCCCCAGCTTTGACCTGATCGCCTCCGGCGGTATGAATCTCACTGACAAGCCCAGACATAGGAGCCCCTATCTTATTCTCCATTTTCATCGCTTCGATGATGCAAACCACCTGACCTTCTTCCACTACAGCACCTTTTTCGACCAATACTTGGAGGACTTTTCCAGTAATTGGAGCGTCTAAGTCCATCGGTGCGCCTGCTAGCAAGCTGCCTCGCAGCTCCAATACCGGGCTGTAAGGACAAAAAAGAGGCGTGATTCTTTTGGTGCCAAACTGCCCGCAAACTTCAAGGATTGCCTGTAGGGCGCCCGTTTTTTTATAAGTGCTTAACTCCTGCATGCGCACACGCAGTTGAGTCTGGACCCCGTCCGAGCTTTTGAAGAAAACCTGACCTTTGCTTGAGACAGCTTTTACTTGAGCAATTCCGGTTAGCTTTTGTTGGTCTTCGCCCAAGCTGTGCCAAACCCCTTCAGTGATTGCAGGGAGGCGAACACAATATTTTTGTTCCTCGGTCCAGTTTACTTGCCATGTTCCAGATATCGCATAATTTTTAGTCGCAACCAAATAGGTAGATATACCTAGAGCTAGTTTTTCGTCCGAAATATCTTTTTCGCTTTGAGTAGGCCTAGGATCTTCCACCCAACGCTCAAAGCTTTCTAAGTTGTCCTCTAAAAAGCGGGTTGTAAATTTTCCGGCGCGAAAGTCTGTATGTTGTAAAAGCCATTCATGTAAAATAGCCGTAGTCGCTATCCCCTGGATTTGTAGTTGCCCTAAGAGATGCTGCATTCTGTTCATGGCTATTTCACGGGTTTCGCCCCAGCAGATAAGCTTGGCTATCATCGAGTCATAGTAGCCTGTCACCTTTGATCTTTTTTCTAAAAAAGTATCTACCCTGGAAAACGGGTCGCGAGGAAAATACAGGTGGCCAATGTCGCCGCTTTGCGGCAAGAACCCGCGCACAGGATCTTCTGCGTTGATCCTGCACTCAAACGCGTAACCGCGTACGGCTAAATCTTTTTGCTCAAAGCCTAGCTTCTGACCATCAGCCACGCGGATTTGTTCGGCAATAAGATCTACCCCGGTGATCCACTCCGTAACTGGGTGCTCGACCTGGATGCGGGTATTCATCTCCATAAAGTAAAACTCTTCAGGAGAGTTACAAATAAACTCAACCGTACCAGCACCCTCGTAGTTAGCAGCTTCAGCAGCTTTGACCGCAATTTTGCCATACTTCTCTCGGAGCGCTTCGGTCAAGAACACACTAGGAGCTTCTTCGATGAGTTTTTGGTGGCGCCTTTGGATAGAACAGTCGCGTTCAAATAGGTGGAGAGTTTTGCCGTGGCTATCGGCAAGTATTTGAACCTCGATATGCCGAGGGTTTTCTATGTATTTTTCAACAAAGACCTCAGGGTTCCCAAAATAGGCTAGAGCTTCTCTTTGGCAAGCTTCCACAGAGGCTTCTGCCTCGTCTGGTGATTTAACTATCCTCATCCCGCGGCCACCACCACCTGCTGCTGCTTTTACGATGACTGGTAGACCTATTTTTTCGATGACCTCAAGGACATCCTCTTTGGTTTTCACGGCACCGTCAGAACCTGGGACTGTAGGGACTCCGGCGCTTTGCATCATGCGTTTTGCCGCAATCTTATCGCCTAAACTTTGAATGGCAGTAGCAGACGGGCCTATCCAAGCAAGTCCTGCCTCTATGCATGCAGAAGCAAAGTCAGCATTTTCTGCCAAAAAACCATACCCAGGGTGAACCGCATCTGCTTTGGTCTGTTTTGCTGCGTGCAAAACTTTTTTTACATCTAGATAAGATTCTGCAGGCGTGTTCCCACCGATGGATATTGCAAAGGTGGCTAGCTCTACAGCAGCAGTATGTGCGTCTGCATCGCTATAAAGGACAACCGACTCGACTCCGAGGCTACGGCAGGCCTGGATGATGCGTACGGCAATTTCACCGCGGTTAGCAATGAGCACTCTTCGTATTTTTTGCAGTTGCGTCTGGATCATAGTGGGATGTTCCCATGCTTGCGGTTAGCCCTGTTTTGCTCTTTGTTTTTGGTCGCTGCTAAACCTGCCATCAACTTTGCCCTGGTTTCTTCTGGGTGGATGACAGCATCAATAAAGCCTTTACTAGCTGCGATGTATGGGTTTGCAAACTTTTCTGTGTACTGACTGACAAGCTCTGCTCTTTTTTCTTCTTTGTTAGCAGCGGCGCTAATCTCTTTACGGAAAATAATGTTGCACGCGCCTGCAGCTCCCATCACGGCGATTTCTGCGTTGGGCCAAGCAAGGTTTAAGTCTGAACCAATATGTTTGGAACTCATCACATCATAAGCTCCACCATAAGCTTTACGCACGATCACTGTGAGTTTGGGGACAGTGGCCTCACAGTAGGCGTAAAGTAGCTTAGCTCCGTGCCTTATGATTCCCCCGCTTTCTTGGTCTGTTCCAGGTAAAAACCCCGGAACATCTACGAAGGTTACAAGTGGAATATGGAAAGCGTCACAAAAGCGGACAAAGCGGGCCGCCTTCACCGAAGCATTTATATCCAAAACTCCGGCCAGTGCCCCAGGGTTGTTTGCCACAACGCCCACACTTTGACCGTCAATATGTGCAAAACCAATCAAAATATTTTTGGCATAGTGCTCTTTGATTTCAAAAAAAGATCCTTGGTCTACTACTGCTTCGACCAGCTCTTTTGCTTGGTAAGGCTGGTTTGGGTTTGCCGGGACAATCGATGCAATGTTTGTTGTGGGTGCCTTGGCTGTTTCTAGCTTGGCTGGTTTTTCTCTGTTAGAAGACGGGATATATTTAAGAAGCTGCTTTAGCCCTAATATGGCTGCAGCCTCCGAGCTAAACCGAATGTCTGCCACGCCGCTGTCTCGCGTATGGGTTACAGAACCACCAAGTTTTTCAAACGTAACCTCTTCGCCTGTAACGGTCTTGATAACTTCTGGGCCGGTGATAAACATATGGCTTGTTTGATCGACCATAAAGACAAAGTCTGTGATGGCAGGCGAGTAAACAGCACCGCCAGCACAAGGCCCCATAATTAGGCTGATCTGTGGGATTACCCCGCTAGCTTGGACGTTGCGGTAGAAGATATCGGCATACCCACCCAGTGAGGCTACGCCCTCTTGGATGCGCGCACCGCCAGAGTCATTGATTCCAATTACTGGAGCACCGTTTTGCATAGCTAGATCTTGCAGCTTAACTATTTTTTTGGCCATCATAGCGCTTAGGCTGCCGCCGAAAACAGTAAAGTCTTGTGAAAATACGTATACAAGCCTGCCTTCGATCGTTCCAAAGCCTGTAACCACGCCGTCACCGAGGAATGATTTTTCTTCCATTCCAAAATCCGTGCAATCGTGTTTGGCAAATGCGTCAAGCTCTTGGAAGCTTCCGTCGTCCAGTAAATAGGTGATACGCTCTCGGGCTGTCATCTTCCCACGGTCGTGCTGTGCTTTTTGTCTTTTCTCACCACCACCTAGCGTGCTTTGAGCGCGCATGAGATCGAGGGTTTCTTTAGCTTTAGCAGCTTTTTTTTCGAAGGCAGCATCCATAAAAGTCTATGTCTCCATTTGCTTTTGGAGCTAGAGCATAGTCGAAATCATGGGGTAGATCGAATCTAAGTTTGTTCTTAGGTGCTTTTAGAAGGTGTTGCTTAAATAAATCGCATGTATGCGGTTCATTTTTACTTACCTTACCCAGCCAGGGAACTCTGTCCAAAAACCTTCTCGGAAAAGTTGCGCTACCAAGGCTTTTTGATGAGCAGCAGCACTGTCCTGGCCACGGACCGTGGCTACGGCTTTTTTCGCCCAGGTTATCTTTCCAGTCAGCGGGTCTATGAGGATGCCCGTCCAAGATGTTTTCTGTTCAAGGTTTGGTCCATTGTTTGTGCTGCTGGGTGCGACTTTAGACCCTTCGTTTTCTAAAAGTAGAGGCAAGAAAACAGCGTCGCTAAACCTTGTTTTGAGGCGCAGTTTGCGCAAGGTAAGTAGCCAGTCCTGGTTTTTTCCTGTGCGAAATGAATAGCGTTCTAAAAAGCTTGCCGAGTTTTTGAACTCACGTTTCGGCCACTTAAAGTAGCTAGCAACAGTTTTCTGGCTAATGTCTATACTGTTTTCCAGGGAGACTTTTTGCACTAGCCGGTTGCTTAAAGCTCTTAGCATGGACTGCGGTAGGAAGCTTTTTTCAACAAAAGAGTCAATTTGCCTGCACTCTTTGGATGTGGCAGGTGCAGAAGGGTTAACAAGGCTTACACACGGCAACAGCGCGATTTGCGCTGGTATCTCGCCAATAAATGCATCTTGCATACCCCAACGCCCGTTGTTGTGTTCACAAGAAACGGCAACAAGTGCAAGAGCTAGGCACAGCTTTAACTGGTTTTGTAAGGCCATTTTTATCCGCCGGGACATATTTTTTCAATTACATTAGAAGCACTACATGTATATGGCGCACCGCCGTCAGGGTTCGGGTATGAGGTTGATGTTAGCGGAGAGGTGTCAATGTCACCTTCGACAAAGAATATGCGCCCCATCGGCCAACTCGCTACCCCCTCATTACAAGCAAAGAATTTGTTTGTCGGTGAGCCGGTGATTGCTGGCCTGCAGCCGCATATAGAAGTGTTTAAGCAAGGGTGAGCTCCACCAGGACAACCGGTATCATCTGATTGAGCAGACGTATTGTTGTCGCTAGCAGCAACACTTACTTGATCAAAGCTCATAACTAGGTTTCTGCTAGGGCACCAAAAATCACCCACAAAACACTGCAGCGGACCACTGCCAAAGTCTGAAAGAGCAAGGTTGCACTCGGTGCAAGGTCCACTAACACCTGCACAGTTTGGTGCGGCGTGTGGCAAGGTTCCCAAGACCGTTTCTGCTATGACGCTAATATCGTTGAAGCAAAAATTAGGGTCCGTTAAAGGAGACCCTTCACAGGTTTGTGGCACGCAGGCACTTCCATCACCGCCTGGACCACAGCCAGCACCGGTTCCTGCTGCAGCGACTGCTCCTGTGGGCACTGACCCTGCTGTAGTTGTGTGTACAGCTTTTCTTCTCGAACAGTGGGCTCTTAGACCATCTTTAAATATGTGACCACAAAGCTGGGTTGGGTACACGGTCGGAACACTTAAGTCGTTGTCTTTTACGAGTACATCGTCATCTTCGGAAGAAAGCGAAAGCTGGAGCCACTTAAAATCCAAAGCAGGGTTTTCTTGGCAAGTTACCTGGTAGTGAAAAGATTTATTTTGGATGCCCGAGCCTATTTCCACTCCAAAAGGAACTTCATTGCGAAAGCTTGGCCCCGGTATAGAAACGTCATTGAACTTGCCAATAGGAGAGCCGTCGAACTCGCGTAAGATCCAAGTGTTAGTCACCGAAACGTCGGGAGCAGGGTTTAACTCTGCAACTGTTAGAGTAGGGGCCGTATGGGCAGCGTCAAAAATGTCGCTACAATCTAAGCTATTGTCACTGATGGCGGCTTGGAAGGGCGGCTCACCAGCACTGTAGTCAATATCGTAAATATCAGGACCGCCGAGCGTGGTGCAGCAATCGAGACGTTCAAACAGAGTTTTTTTGGCGTCAAGCCTGCCCATGTCTATATTTGCACGAGTGGTGCCTTCTAAAAGGTGCGCTGCAAACTGAGATCCGTAATAGCCTATGACACCCAATACGAAAATGGCTATCATCAGCTCAACTAAAGTTGTTCCAAGTTGTTTTTTCATATAGTTACTCTCATCGGTTGCCCGAAAATTTTAACATTAATAGCTAATTAAAGTAATTCTTCTAGAGACTTATCTCTTGGGTTCCTTATGCCGCAAGCGCTCGAAATGCTCCTTTGCCCAACGCCGCACTGTCTTTGCTGCCTTTTCATGTTGCTCTGACCCATGTGGGTTTACCGGAAGCCTTCTTCTTGCTTCGTAAAGACTGATGGCAGCGCTTACGGAAATATTCATGCTTTCAACCATGCCTTGCATAGGGATTGTAAACTTATAGTCTAAATGAGGGGTCCACTGACTAGAAACACCGCTACGTTCGTTACCAAAAACCAGTGCAACAGGCTTGTCGACCGGAAGTTTGTCAATGGGGACAGCGTCGTCTGTAGGAAAGCCGGCCGCGATGCAAAAACCATCTTTTTTTAAGGCCAAAGCGCAGGCGTCGATTGAGGGGTGACTGTGGATGTTGAGCCAGCGATCGACACCTCTTGAGACCGAGCTCGATTTGTACTCTTTAGTTTCGTGCACGCTGTGTACGTCCATGATGCCCATGGCTTCAGCGCTGCGAAAACATGCACTAACATTGTGAGGGTCCATCACGTCTTGGACAACCAAACGGATTTTATAGATGCGATTTGAGGCTGTATCTAAAAGTCTTTTTTGCCGGTTTTCATTTAGTAAAAAAAACTCGTGCCCGGTGGGGATGTGCGCAAGAACATCTTTAAACTTTTCTAGGCTCATAGCTTGTCTCTAATATCTTGGTTTTTAACTAAAATTAAAAAAATAAATGTTTAGCTTGGTGTGTCTTCGGTTTCTACAAAAAAGGTTCCGCCGACTTTTTCTAAAGCACTAGCAATGATCTGTCCTTCTGCAATGCTTTCTAACTCTTTCGGGTTTCCATGAAGGTGTTTTGCTAGTTGTAGGGCGGCCGTTTGCATGTTGTCAGCTCGAGCATCGCTTAAGTCTCGTAGGCCTTTTGTTCCTTTGAGTAGCCTTGCGTAATCACGGCACTTTCGCTTTAGCTTCAAGAACTCTTCAGGGTTGACGGCTCGTTTTAGTTTCTCTGCAGCTTCTTTTTGTGCCTTGTCTGTTGTTATAGCCGCTTTTTTTGCTTTCAGGCTTTCTTTTGACCTTTTATCAGCAGATTCCTGCGCGCTTTTTTTAAATTCTTCTAGGAGCAGTTTTTCTTGAGCTATCTCTTCTTCTAATTTCTTCTGCGATTGCTGCAGCTTTGTGATCTGTTCTACCGACTGGCTTCTTAATAAATCAATTTCAGCGCTTTGTTTCTGGTTGCTGCTAGTTAGAAGCTCTATTTTTCTGTTTTTTAATTCTGTGTCATTGCTAATCTTCTCCCACTTCTGAGATAGAGACTCATAGCCTTTTTGACCCTTTTCAAGCCTGGTCTGCATGGACGAGATACGTTCTTTTTGCTTGTGAAATAGCTCTTCTGCCAAACTTAGATTTTTGCGTAATTTTTTTGTCTTCATTGCGTCAGGCAGCAGATACGCTACGAGACAAACCAAAAGAGCGATAGCGGCAAACAATAGGTACATTTTTTATCCATTCAATAAAGCGTTATGAAACACACTCTGCACATCATCAAGGTCTTCGAGACGGTCCACAAGCTTTTGCAGAGTCGACTCTTGATCTTCGGTGATTTCCGAGTAGTTTTCGGGTATTTGAGAGATTTCAGCCAGCTCTGGCTCAATATCTAGTTCATCTAGCTTTTCTTTTACTGCAGAGAAATGAGTCCAGTCACAGCGAACCTCCACCATTTCTTCTGAGTCCTCGACGTCGTC
Organism: Oligoflexales bacterium; assembly: GCA_023301565.1. Classification (GTDB taxonomy): domain Bacteria; phylum Bdellovibrionota_B; class Oligoflexia; order Oligoflexales; family JALZUQ01; genus JALZUO01. The sequence goes on along the minus strand of JALZUO010000174.1, from coordinate 20,508 downwards.
GGCTCCAGCCTCAAGGGCTTGTTCAAAAAAGGAGTCAAAGTCTGTGATTTTTTTGCGGTCGTATACAATCTGCCCGAGTTTTTTAAACATCCATGCAACACTGCCTTCGCTTCCGAGGTTCCCACCAAACTTGGTGAAAGCAGGTCGGATATCTCCTACCGTTCGGTTCACATTATCCGTTAAACATTCGACCATCATGGCTACTCCGCCAGGCCCGTAGCCTTCATAAATGTTTTCAGAAAAGGCACTTGCATCCATGTCTCCCGAGCCTTTTTTTACAGCTCGAGCAATGTTGTCACGCGGCATATTTGCTGCCCTAGCTTTGGTAAGTGCTAGCCTCAACCTAGGGTTCGCAGTTGGGTCATCTCCACTAATCTTAACTGCAACAGCAATTTCTTTGGCGATCTTAGAGAAGATCTTTCCACGTTTTTTGTCTTGCGCGCCTTTACGGTGCTTTATGTTGGACCATTTACTGTGACCTGCCATGTCTTTCTTCTCCTGAAAGTGACCTAATAACTAATAATGGAAGTGTTTAATCTTTTCACCTTTTTCACCTATGTCGCGCATCGCTTCGATTCCTATCTGCAGGTGTAAGTGTGCAAAGTTTTGTGTGACTTTTTTGTCAGAAGCTTCCGTTTTTACGCCGTCGGGTGTCATTGGTGTGTCGCTTACTAGAAGAAGGGCGCCACGTGATATTTCATTGTAATGTCCGACGGCAAATATCGTGGCTGTTTCCATATCGATAGCTAGCGCTCGTAGGTCTCTAAGGCGGTCCTTGAAATTGTCATCATGCTCCCAGACTCTTCGGTTCATGGTGTAGACCGTGCCGGTTCGGTACTCCATGTTGTGTGCCATGATTTTTTCAGAAACAAACTTATGTAGTTTAAAGGAAGGCATGGCTGGGACCTTAGGGTCTAGGTAGTCATCTGAAGTACCGTCTCCACGTATGGCGGCAATAGGCAAAATAAAATGACCTAGCTCAGTCGACGGTTTCAGGCCTCCACATTTGCCAAGAAACAAGACTCCCTCTGGCTGAACCGCAGTAAGTAAGTCCATGATTGTGGCAGCATTTGCCGAACCCATCCCAAAGTTGATGATCGTAATGCCTTCGCTACTGGTGGCGGCTTGCATGGTCCGGTCAATTCCGTAAATATCTGCACCGTGCATGGAAGCAAACTGCTCGACGTAATTAAAAAAATTGGTCAGTAAAATGTACTTACCAAACTTTTCGAGTGGCATACCCGTGTATCTGGGGAGCCAGTTTCCTACGATTTCTGCTTTTGTCTTCATTTCTTTATCCCGCCTCTTTTCGCACTAGTTTGCCAAAATACGCTAGAGATGTCTTTGGTAATGCCCTTTCTTTGTATAACTTATAGAAAGTATTGGTCTTTCATGTTTTTCTAACAGGCGGAAACACCGCGTGAAACAAAATTCATTTTGATACAAAACTGCTATCTTTGTTGGCCAGTCGGCCATTTTTATCTACAAGACCCTAATATTAATAGATTATTCTAGTCTAGCTTGGACTCCTTAACTTTTCTTTAAACAATTTACCGTTTCCCCCCGAAACCTTATCTAGATGTGGGCTAGGGAGTCGGACATCGTTGTTTCGTAAGTTCTAGAGGAGAGAAGAAACATGAAATTGAAACTGAACCAGTACTTGTACATCACAGGACTTGCAGCAGTTACTGCATGCAGCACAGGTGCTGACCGTACGCAGTCACAAGAGCCGGTAGCTCCACCTACAACGTATAGCTACCAAAATGGAAACGCTAATGCAGCATCAAAAGCTAAAGCAGCGAGCATGGTAAGTGTTGCGAAGGGTCCTGATTTTTACAACCAGGCACCTACAAACATCCGCCCTGGCGAGTGCTACGGAAAAGTAGTTATGCCTGCAAAGTACAAAACTGTTCAAGAAAAAGTTTTGCAATCTGAGGGTGAGTCTTCTGTAAGTATCATTCCTGCAAAATACGAAACCGTTACGCAGAAACTTATGGTTACGCCTGAAAAAGTAGAAATGGTTCCAGTTGCTGCTAAGTATACGACTAAAACAGTAACTGTTGTAGATCGTCCTAAGCACACTATCCTTAAAAAAGATACTTCTATGGGTTCTGATGTAATGTGTAAGGTTGAAGTGCCTGCAACTTATAAAACTGTAAAGCAAAGAGTTATGGTTTCTGGGCCAACTGTAAAAAAAGTTACGCATGCTGCTAAGTACAAAACAGTTGAAGTTCAAAAGCTTGTTGCTGAAGCAAAAGTTCAACAGCAAAAAACAAACCCTAAGTACACATATGTTGCGCGTCAGGTTGTTACAAACCCATCGCAAATTGTATGGAAAAAGGTTTTGTGCCAAACAAACATGACTGCTTCTTTGGTTAAAGACATTCAAACATCACTTCGTACTGCTGGTTACAACCCAGGTACAAACGACGGTGTTTTGGGCGAGTCTACAGCGACTGCTTTGAAGTCTTTCCAACGTTCTAAAGGCCTACCTCAGGGCGCAGTGACTTTCGAGACACTTTCTGAGCTTGGACTAAACCAACACGCACACTAAGAACTACTCAAATCTAGAAAATGCTGGCTTTTAGGCCAGCATTTTTTTTGTGCAGAGGCCAAACACTTCGATTGAGGTAAGCTCTTTTTGAGCTAGTCCCTTGAGTAAGCCCCCTTAAGTAAGTGTGTTCAAGAGTCTGAGGATGTGTACATGTTATTGTCTCTACGTTTTTTCTTTTCTAGCCTGGCTGTGGTTGTTGTGGCTTTGCCGGCTGTGCTTGGGATGTTTTTACTGACCCCTTTTTTGCTTTTTGGTAGGTCAGGTCAAAGGGCTTATTTTTTGGCAGCTCGGAGTATGTGTGGCTGTGTATGGTCTGCTTGGGGATGGGTTACGTTTGCTTTTTGGAAAACCAAATTTACATGTGAAAACGAGCAAGATCTGCTGACTAGCTTGCGCACTAAAAAGAGGATCATGGTTGTAGCAAACCACCGCAGTTGGGCTGACATATTTGTTTTGTCGTGGCTTGCACACAAAGCTGGTTCAACGAAACATAGTGTCTACCTAGCCAAAAGAAGCCTGATTTATGTCCCTGTCGTAGGGTGGGGGATGTACCTGGCCGGAATGATGATGCTTAGGCGCAGCTGGAAGTCCGATAAAAACATGATTCAGCGTGCCACTCAAAGGTTTGTTGATCACAGGTTTGGTTATTGGGTCTATTTGTTTCCAGAAGGGACCCGGTTAAAGGCAAGGGCCTTAGAAGCTTCGCAGGAATTTCAAAAGAAAAGGGGTCTTGCGGTGCATTCCGAAGTTCTCCAGCCTCGGGTGAAGGGGTTCTCTGCTTTGCTGAACGAACTGCCAGAGCTCACAGATGTTTTGGATGTTTCTATTTCTTATTGTGGAGAGAACTTTTCTTTTGTCTCCTTTTTAGCAGGTATGTGCCCGGAGGTTCGAGTGCGAGCTAACCTACACCCTGTTCCGTTAACACATGAGATCAGCCCGGCGGAGTTTCTTGAAAAAAGCTTTGCTGCTAAAGAGGTCTGGCTCAAAAAACAGAAGAGATAAGTAGGGGTAAGCTTATGATTCAATCCAAACCATTGCCACCTTGTTGGCAGCAGCACCTTTCGGGCGAGTTTAAGAAGCCTTATATGAAATCTCTAAATGCTTTTCTTAAAACGAGAAAAGATAGTGGCGCTAAAATCTATCCTTCCAAAGGTGACCTGTTTAGGGCTTTTTTTGAAACTAAATTTGATGACGTTAAAGTGGTGCTGCTTGGTCAAGACCCTTATCACCGTCCAGGCCAGGCACACGGGCTCAGTTTTTCTGTCCCAGACGGGGTGAGGGTGCCGCCGTCGCTTCGAAATATTTATAAAGAGATACAGCGAGATTTTGACGTCTCACCCGAACTTGAACCCTTTCAGAGTGGAGAGCTTCATCGCTGGTCGGGGCAAGGTGTTTTACTGTTAAATAGTGTTCTTACGGTCGAAGAGGGCAAGGCAGGGTCTCATCAAAAAAAAGGCTGGGAAGAGTTTACTGACGCTGTGATCCGCTGCTTGGCACAGGAGAAAAAGGGTTTGGTGTTTTTTTTGTGGGGCAGCTATGCGCAAAAAAAAGCAGGTTTTCTAAGCAAAAGAGAACACTGTATCTTGGAAACGGTGCATCCAAGCCCTCTGTCTGCATACCGTGGTTTTTTGGGGTGTGATCACTTTTCCACCTGTAACCTGTATTTAAAAAAAACAGGTCAAAAACAGGTTTCTTGGTTCTAAGATTTTTTTCGAACGAATATTTTCTTGTACTGAGAAATAATAAGTAGCAGCGTTAGCGCGCCCAAAAAACCAGCAAGGATGTTTCCCAAGATGCTCCACAGGCTCAGCTCAAAGCTGTTTCCAGCAGCAACCCCGATCATGCTCCACAATTGAGTGCCTAGGTTAGCTCCGGCTAGGCCGAGAAAAAGATCCAAGGGCCTCCCTAGACTCCAGCTTGGACGGCAAATCCCAGACAGTAAGCCACCTGCAGCCATGGCAAAATACCCTAAAATAATGGCAATTGTAGAGATCATTCATCAAACCCCTGCTGCGACTGTGGTTCAAAGTACTGTTTTGGTTGTTTGATCGCACCCTGGTTTGCTGCAGACGGTGCAGAGACTTCTTCTTTGTTCTGGTCTAGAGCCCACCTGCGATCAAAGACAAAACATTCACCTTCATAATACTTTTCTGAGTCTTGGTCGAGGTCATCAAAAAAGCGTAGTATGCCGCCTTCTAGCTGGTAGCATTGATCAAAGCCAAGATCGTTTGCCCAGGCAACAGCTTTTTCGCAGCGGATACCGCCCGTGCAATACATTAAGTAGGTCTTATCTTTTTGGTCTGCATACTTTTTTGTAAAAACCTCTGGAAACTCCGAGAACTTATCAATGGCAAAGGTGTCTGCATTTTTAAACTTCCCCCATTCCCATTCATATTGGTTGCGGGTGTCTACAATAACTGCCGAGCCATCTTTTATTTTTGCAGCCCACTCCTCCGGAAGAAGTCTTCCTCCGTTTTTGATGGCGCTGACCTTCGGGTCTTGGTCGCCTCTAAACGTAATGACAGACTCTTGTATGCGCACTTTTAAACGCGGGAAGGGTTTTTGCGAGCCAGTGCTATAGCGAGGCACGAACTCTTTAAATTCTGTTCGCTCTTTAATCTGATCGATCAAACTTTCGAAACAACTGTTTTGCTCAGTTTCGTCTACTGTGTCTGGGGCCAAAGCAAAATTAGCTCCTTCAGGCGATAGCAGAATCGTGCCTAAAACATTTTGATTTTCACAAATCGACTGGAGAACCTCTTGGGTTTCTTCAAGGGATCGCTCTATTTTTTTGAACGAATAGAAATTTACGACTTTATAAACCATACCTACCTCGGTTACACTGGGATCGCCCGTAGCGGACATGGTAAACATCACACCATGGATCTGTAAAGAAGATCTGTAAAGAACATAAGGCAAAATACAATGCTCCTCTCTGAAAATCAAAAAAAAGCAGTAAAATCAATATATAACGCCGGTCCAGCGGCTTTGCCGGCCGAAGTCTTGCGCCAAATCAAGGCGGCTATACCAGACGCGGAGGAGCGTTTTGAGTCTGTTTTGGAGATTGGTCACAGAACGCCAGCCTTTGAGGATATTTTGCGGCCTTTAGAGCAGAACATCCGTGAGCTCTATGCTCTGCCTGAGGACTTTTCCATCACCTTTCTTCAAGGGGGCTCGCACACTATTTTTGGCATGGTTCCGATTGGGACACGCCACCTAAAAGACCCTCAGTTTGTCATTTCAGGAAGGTGGGGGGTACGAGCCGCAGCCGATGCTGAGCGCGTCAGGCCCATTGAGCGCGTCGCTGATACCAGTGAAAAACGGTTCCCTGAATACCCAGACTTAGGTGCGGGACAGTTTCGTAAAGATGCCGCCTATACCTACTTTGTGACTAATGAAACTGTGCAGGGGCTTCAGATCCATGAGCCTACTTGGAAGTCATGGGGGCAAACGAACCTGGTTGCGGATATGTCTAGTGATTTGCTCAGCTATCCTGTGGATTTTTCACCCTTTCAAATGGCCTTTGCTTGTGCCCAAAAGAACCTTGGCATAGCTGGGGTAACCGTAGCAATTACCAGAGATTCATTTGTCGAGAACATGGAAGATAAAGGTCTTCCAGAAATGTTCTCTTTAAAGAAGCTTGCTGCAGCAAAGAGTTGTTACAACACGGCACCGGTGTTTGCTGTATTTGTTAGCCGGCTGGTGAGTGACTGGGTTCGAAGTGAGTTTGGCTCTCTTGCAGCCGTTAAAAAAGAGTCGGAAGCTAAAGCCAAGGCTATATATGACGTAGTAGATAGCTTTCCAGAAACATTTCAGGCTTGCGTAAAAAACAAAGCCCAAAGATCGAATATAAATGCAGTGTTTCGTATGCGGGATCAACAAACCGAAAAAGAATTTATCGAGCTTTGCCGTAAGCAAGGAATGATAGGCCTTCGAGGGCACCGTTCCATGGGTGGGGTCCGGGTTTCGATGTACAACGCGACACGGCTAGCACAGGTAAAAGTTCTGGCAAGCTTTATGCGTGATTACGCTGAAAAACAAAGTTAATGATTTAAAGCTATGTTTTTAGGACTCGTAGAGGAAGTATGCAGCAGAGCGATCTTGGTTCTTTAAGGGCCTAGGAGCCTCTTTTTTTGAAATAAATACACTCAGCTCCGTACGTATATTCGGCCAAACCCTACAGGTCACTGCCGAACTAAAGTAAAGAATCCGTAACAGGCCGAGACCAGCACCTTTTGAGAGTCCGTTTGCAGACCTAAACTTTGGATCGAGTTGTTGGGATTTTGAGTAGTGTTGCCAAAAAGATGCTGCCGTAAAGCTGCCCCAAGGATCAACGGCTGAAATTTGCCAGAAGTTTGCAGTTTCTTCTATATAGATATGACCTTGTTCGGTTGAGCTAAGCTCGAGGTTTGTTCCGCGCAAAAATTTGTTTGGTCCACAATGTTTGTGTCCACTCTGCTCAAAAGCAGCGCAAGGTGCATCGTAGAGAATATTTGTGTACAGCTCTTCAGCCGTGTTTACTAGAGCGCGTTGAATGCCAGGTCTTTGATTTGGCCCCAAGCTGTCTAAGCAAAACTGTACCAGCTTTTTTTGCTGGCCTGAGCGAGATACACAAAACTGGTTCTCGCCATAGGCCGAGTGATCGGAGCTTTCACCCCATTTTTCAACTAAAGTAGAACGTATGGAGAAAGTATCTGGGCGAACTTGGTTCCAATAAATAGATTTTTTATATTTAGACGCATCTGTTAAAAACTCCCCGGAAACCGAAGGCTTCGTCTCGGTAAGAGTTTCGTAATCACCACAGGCGCTTACTTTGCTATCGTAGACATAGTGGGCCCTGTTTCTCCCCGCGTTCTTCGCGGCATACAGCGCCTTATCTGCTGCAGATATATGGTCATCGAGCTGGCTGTAGGGCGTGTTTTTGGCGAGCGATATTAAACCACAGCTGATCGTAACTTTGTGGCTAACTCCTTCGTACTCAAATGGGTGCGAAGCCACGCGCTGAATAAGCTTGTTGCCGTGTGATTTTGCCTCTTGCAGGCTTATTCCGGGAGCAATCACTAAAAACTCCTCGCCACCATATCGCACTAAAGTGGGGCGGCTACCAAAATGCTCTTGCATGACCCTGGCTAGCTCTTTGATGACATAGTCTCCGCAGGGGTGGCCGAACTGGTCGTTCACACTCTTAAAGTGATCGATGTCTAACAAAAAAACAGCATGCTGCTGCTCTTTTTCAAAAACAGCTTCGGGGGTGCTTAGTATTGCTCTAGATTTTAGGCCCGTGAGCGAATCGGTGACAGATTCCAATGCCTTATTTATGTATTTTCCTTGCAGGCTTGCTTCGGCAGTAATGTCTCGAATATGCAGCAGGCTGCCAAGATATGTTTGTTTGCCTTGCGAGTCTTTTTCTAAAAACGGAAAAACACCCATAATCAGCTTTTTTTCTTCTTTTTGCGTGGTAATTCGAACCTGGACTTCATCAAATCGAGATGGCCTTTTTAGGTTTTGGAGGCTAGCCAAAAGAAGGTCATTGTTGGCATTTGAGAAATCGATGATTTCACCGAGCTTCATTTTACCCAAAAGTTGCCGGCTTGGCTTGCCAACGAGTAAGCCAAACAACGGGTTGCTCGCTTGGATGGTCCCGTTTTGGTCGATGAGTACATATGCATCTAGAAGACTACGACAGAATTGTTTGTAGTTTTGAAAATACTCAAAGAGTTTCTGCTCTGGGGACTCTATGACTTTTACTGCGCTCAACTGGCAAGGTCCTCTTCAAGAAAAGCGTAGTAGTCTTCTACAACTTCTTCGAACTCCATGCTTTCTTTGCACGTTTCACATTGAACACTCTCGGTATCTGACACTAGTTTATCTAAGGAAGCACCTTTCATTTCTTGCGTGATGTTTTTTGTGGTTCCGCATCTTTCGCAAAAGAAGGGGGCTTGTAAAGAAATTACCTTTGCTGAACCCTTGAAAGCCGGAATCATATTCATCTGAATCACGATATCTGGGACACAGTTGGTATATCTAATCTCTGCTTTTTGCTCTGCTTTTTGTAAAAACTGGATCCAGGCTCGGACACCACAACTGTTGATGTTGGTGGTACCTGAAAAGTCAATTAAGCAAGAAGACTTCATCTCAGTAAGTGCTTTAGTCAGAAATACTTCCGAGTTTTCATCTAGGCTTCCATTAATAGCCATTTCCATATTTCCATCGTGATGGATGGTGTATGTGATATTTGATGCCATGAACAATCTCCTTTATGTGTGATAGATCGGAAGAAGGTTGGCGGATGCATAGGGGTTTGTCCTAAATACCTTAAATTATTATATAAAAACTTAAAAAGGGTGGTCGTCCTAAGGCCCATGGAGGTCTCTTTTGAGGGGTGTTTTAACTGGCTACGGGACGAGGGTTTTCTCTGATTAAACCAGCCTTAGGTTTTTACCGAAAATAAGTGAGAACAAAAAAGGTTTTTTTGAGTGCGTTGGCTGCCTAAAATCACAGTAGCAAATTTCAACCTTCGGACGACCATACTTGCAGCGGCGCTCGTATGGCTTTCATTGGTTGTTTTTGAACGCTCTAAATTTGGTGATATTTTAGAAAATGAAATTGCCGTAGGCGGATCCTATCAGATGAGGAGCTGGCTGGGTAAAAACCCTAAACTATCTCCCAAACTAAAAGTCTTTTTCTTCGACGATAAAACCTTTGCTGCTTTAGGCAAGCCTGACTTATCCACTGCAGAGTGGGCAGCTATATTTAAATCTTTGGATGCTCGCAAGCCTCGAGCCATTCTTATTGATAAAATTTTTAGCTTTCCTGGTGGAGACGTTCTAGATCTGTTGAGCAAAAGAGATGACATTCAAACAAAAATATACACTGCAGGGTTTTCAACGTCAGTAAATATAACAGGGCGTAGCGAAGTAAAAAACATAGGGGAAGCAGGGTACCGAGAGCCAATCTTTCGTGAAGTTTCTTTTGAACAGAAGCAGGCTACACCATTTATTTATGGGGCTAGCAAGCAGCTGCGAAGATTTTTTGATGGTGCAGGTCATGTTCAGTATATGAACCAAAGTCATATTCCTGGCTATATTAAGGCAGGAAGAAAAACAATTTTTCCACACTTGAGCTCAGCAGTATCTGATAGCTATGATGTCAAAGAGAATTCTATTACCGTTAACACTAAAAAAGTGAACTTAGACAGCCGTGGAAGAATGCTCGTTAACCATGGCACGAAAGAGTCGCTCGCGGCCAGCAGTTTTGGAATGACCCCGCTCTACTTAAGAGCAACCCGAAGCAAGAAACCTATAAGTGTTGTAAACGAAGGTGATACTGTACTGATCTTGCCAGCTATGTATACAGGCGGCTCTGATTGGCATGCTACGCTTCTTGGCTCGATGCCTGGTGGTGTGATCATTGCTGGGATGGTCAACAGTGTATTGACCGGAAAGCATATCAACAAATGGGATACGGGCAGGCCATTTTTTGTATTGGTTGGCATACTTTTGGGGCTATGGCTAGGTCTGATAGCTAGCGGTGGCTTTTTTTGGTTTGGTTTGTTTATTGTGTTTGGGTGCGTGCCATTGGCAGGTATGCTCATTTTTACTTATTATTCATTGTCTATTCCGTGGTTTTACCCACTTATTTCCTTTGGAGTAACCTCTCTTTTTGCTATGGGGCAACGCACTAGCTCGTTGCGTGTACAAAAAATCAGGATGGAATCTGAGTTAGAGACGGCTCGCACTGTCCAAAAACATTTTATTAAAGATGGTGAGTATGTCGGGAAGCACTTTAAGTCATACGGTCTTTTTCTTGGTGCATCCGAGTGCTCTGGCGATTGGCTGTTTAAAATTTCAAACGACAAGTACGACTTTTTGTTTTTGGGCGATGTGATGGGTCACGGTATCTCGGCCGCTCTTGTGACTTCCATGGCAAGTGCGATTGTACGTTCGGAGCTTGCTAGAGGCGACGTGCCACTTAAGCAAATTGCAACTGTACTCAATCAGGTTATGTATGCAACCTTTGCTGGTAAGATAAGTATGAGTTTGACAGCTTTTTCCTTTTGCCGAGATAGAAAAATGGTCGACATACTAAATGCAGGCCATACTTTTCCGGTTTTGATCGAAAACGGAAAGGCAAAGACCATACGAGTTACAGGGTCTCTTCTGGGTGTATCTGAAGCCGTCTCTTTTAACACCAAGACGCTAGAGTTTTATGCAGGACAAAGGCTGTTTACCTACACAGATGGGCTGGTTGAAAGTCAAGATAAAGCGGTTTCTAACATTCGAACCAAAAAGCTCTTTAGCCTAATTGAAAAATATGCGGACAGCTCCCTCGAAGATATGAGTATGGAGTTGTTTCGGGAAACATCAAAGATCCTTGGACGCAAGCAAGCGCCAGACGACATAACCATGCTTTGCATCGATTTAGATAAAAGCTCTTCTAGCCAAAAAGTCGAAAAAACCGCAGCCTAGGTAAGGACCGCTTTTGCCTTAAGTCTTTTGCCTAAGTCTCTTCTTCTTCAGGCGGATTCAACTCTTCCGGGGTCAAAGCCATCCGATCTTCTAACCTGGGGTCTTCAAACCAAAGCACGAGTGCGTTTTTCTGGTCCAACGACTGTTGGGTAATTTGCCTTAGCGAAACCACTAAGTCTTTGAAATCTTCTTGGAGTTTTTCATAGGAATCTTCTTGGTCGACTCGCAAAGAAAACTCTAGAGGTGGGATGCTTTCAGGTTGAAGCCATGATTTAAAGCCTAGGAGAAACTTATCCCAGGGTACATGCAGAGAAGATGGCTGCAAGGCAGCAATCTTATTGATTTTTTCAGGACTCCAGACCATCCAGCGGCGTAGCCCTTGGGTCGAGTACTTGTGACCCCAGTGAAAAAAGTGTTTACCTTCGGTGCGGTCTGGAAGGTCCAGTGGAAGCATATCTAACTTTTGGGACTCAAAGAGCCAAGTTGAGGCAGCTTCGGGGTACTGTATTTTTATTTTGTCGCTGTCTTTCAGTCTAATGTCCGGGTCTGTGGCAGCTAAAAGGCAAAGTTTTGCCAAACGCTCGAGGATCCAAAAAAAGTCTAACCTCAAGCGGAACTTGTCTATGTCCTTGTAGTTTTCTAGCAGGTAGTTTGAGTCGTCTTTGACGCTAGCAAAGGATACACAAGAATCTTGGCTTAATTGTTTTGTCTCGAGCAGTGCCCAAAGCGTTTGCAAAGATTCCAGGGTCCGAACAAGCATTTTTGGTCTACTGTCGAACTGAATTTCAGGGACACCTGCAATTTCTAAAAACTCTTTTACTTGCTCTAAAAAATGCAGGTCACAAGCTCTATACGATAAAAAAACAGGCCCACGATTTTGCATCATAGGCTGGCTAACCGGGTTTTTTACTTCAAAGGATGTTTCCAAGTTTGATTCCTTGCCTAAAGCCTTCTTTCAGGAGAAGCTTTTATTCCAACAAACTCATAGATTTCTAATCAGTGAAAGCGTAATGTAAAAACGATGTTGAGTCGACTATTAATCCACCAAAACGCTTTGCGGTCAAACCTAGTGCAACTTGCCTCCTTGTCCGCAAACCCTGCTAGCATTTGTGTGCCAGTTTTAAAGGCAAATGCTTATGGGCATGGGCTGGAACAGGTTTATAAAAGCTTGGCTGGCTCCCCTTCGCTGTCTTGGCTTGCTGTGAACTATATCTGCGAAGCAAAGGTGCTACGGGATTTGGGGTTTAACGGCCGTATTCTGATTGTGGGTCCAAGCGTTGATCCCAAAGAAACAGCTGAGGCCTCTCGCCTGCTAGATTTAGACGTGCAAGCTTACGATCCGGAGCAATGGCAAATATACATTGCAGCGTTAGATGCTACGCGTATCCATATAAAAGTAGACACTGGTCTTGGAAGGCAGGGCTCTTTGCCGGCCCTTTGGGAGCAGTTTTTTAGTCAAAACAAATGGTCGGGCTCTATTGCCGGGATTTGCATGCACTACGCTAACGTCGAAGATGTGCAGGAGCATGAGTATGCCTCTTTGCAGCGAAGCCGTTTTTCACAAATCATCAAAAGCTTTGCGGCACTTGGGATAAAGGGCGAGAGAGTTCATTGTAACGCTAGCTCTTCACATGTTTTGTTTGCTGATGCACAAACCAACCTAGCGCGGCTGGGTATTTCGCTCTATGGAAGCTGGCCTTCTCAGGCGACCAAGCTCAGTGCTATGACCAGTGGCGTGAAGTGCAAGCTCAGCCCTGCGCTTTCTTGGCAAACCAAGGTTGCTCAAGTCAAAACTCTGGAAGCAGGTTCGCAAATTGGCTATGGCTGCACTTACACAGCAAATGCTGCTACGACCATTGCGGTGATACCGGTAGGTTATTTTGAGGGGTATTGTAGAGAGTACACACTCGGTCAGCCTTATGTTCTTATTCGGGCTAAGCGCTGTCCACTGTTGGGAAGGATTTCCATGAATATGTTTGTCGTGGATGTAACCCATCTGGACAAAGATGCTGAGGTTAAAGCTGGAGAAGAGGTTGTGCTTATAGGGAGCCAAGGCAAAGAGTCGATCTCGGCCGAAAACCTGGCAGAGTGGGGGCAAACGATTCAGTATCAGGTTCTGACCCGTTTACACCCGTCTATTCCAAGAGAAATTGTTTCTTAGCTTTTTTTTAATTCTGTTATTTCTTGATTCCAGCTACATAGGCAACAAAGCTTTCGCAGTGTGCTTCGCCTTTTTCAGAAGGCTTAAATTCTCCGTCACCTTCGCCGTCTTTATCGGTGCCTTCCCAATAGCAGCGAGTTTCAGCAAAGCCTACTTCTGTGAGAATATCTCGCACTTCTGCAATCGACCAAACCCGCCAGTCGTAGTTAAAGACGTTTTTACGCTTCTTTTCGCCTTTTCGCTTAAAGTGAATATGAAAAAGCCCGTGATTTAAAATAGGGTTGTAGTCTTCTTGGTCCCAATAGTAAGAAAAGTTTTCGTCTTCAAACTCTGTTTCTTCCTCAGGTAGGTCAAAAATGTCACTGCCCCCAAAAATATCTAGTAAGAAGAGTCCCTGATCTCCAAGGTTGTCGTATACGTTTTGAAAATATTCTTTCAAAACCTGTCTTTCTTTGAAAATGAAATACGAAAAGTTTACAGCTACCGTAACGTCGCTTGGCTTTTTTAGTTTTGCCGTTAATACGTTTTGTTCAGAGGTAACCAGACGGTCTTTTTCTTTAGAGTTTAGCTTGGGGTAATAGTTTTCTTTACCGTAGGCAAGTGGTTCTGGGTCAAGATCAAGGCCTATGGCTTCATGTCTTTCGCGCAGCTTTACCCACTCGCAGCAGAGCTTAAAGGTTCCGCAAAAGTCTTCTCTAAGCAGGACCGCATGTTTATCAAAGATTTCCTTATAGGCTTTACGAAAGAACTTTACGTCTATATCTGGAGATTGAACGCTCTTTTGATAGTGCCAGTACTTATCAAACACCGGTAAATTTTTGGGGTTAATTTTTATTTTATATTTGGCCACAAACGACTCCCTGCCTTTTTTACTTTAAAACTATCCATTAAATGCTTTGAATAATCTAGCCTAGGAATATAGCCGAGTATTTAGTAAAACTTAAAAATGAAATTTACACATAGGCTATTCATTGTGCTCTTTTTACGTTTAAATCTTTTTTGCCTCTTGTTTGCACAGATTGCGCTTGCAAGCGGCCAGGTTGTTCACTCACTTGAGATCAGGTCTGAAAATAACCGGACCCAGACCTCTTGGTTTGAGACCTACTTGGGTCTTTCGTTCCCTGAAACCTTTACAAACAAAGATCTTCGGCGAATGGAAGAACGCTTGATGACCACAGCAGTCTTTGTTTGGGTAAAGGCTTCTATTGAGCCCAGTGCTGGTTCTAGTTCCGGTTCTAGAGGCAACTCAGGCCTGGACCCAAGCCGCAGCGATAGTAGAGCTGATAGTGGAGTTGATGGCGGAGTAAGGCAAAACACCTTAGTCCTTAGTTTTCAACAGCGCTGGTCGATCATACCGGTCATTGCCGTGAAGTTCGGCGGCGGCGTCCCTTTGTATCAATTGGGAGCCTATGACAGCCATTTTGGTGGTGCCTTGTGGAATGCAGGCGCCGAGGTATTTCGCTACGGTGACGCACCTAGCAGCTACCTTTTGTGGCTTAATAACCCGCGCTGGAAGCAGGGTCATCACAACCTACAGCTGCAAGCAGAGCGTGTTTTTCGCATACGCTCGCTACCTTCTTTGCCCGAAAACTCCGACGGCGAAGACCCGACGATTCAAACCGATATTCTGAAGACGCAGGTTCGCCTCCTAACTCCTCTGCTTGGTGGAAGAGACCCACAATGGGCTAAATCTCCGCTGCGTCTTGGTGCGGAAATTGGTTTTTATCGGACAAAACCTACCCGTCTTGGTGATGGGGCCAGTGTTGATTTTGACCTACGGGACTCGAAGGCCCATAGTCTTTGGCTTTCAGTTATGGCTGAAAAAGACGGAATCGAGATAGACTATCTCGACTTTGACGGCCTTAAATGGGTCGCAAAGCTTGGTGGGATGCTGCAAAGTGGTGGTGGCCATCCTTTTGCCGAGCTAGAACTTTTTTACTACAAACTTTGGCGGCCACATTGGGTGCTAGCGACACATTTTCGGGCGCGTGAAGCTAAGGCTAACTTTGCGGAAAATCAGTTTTATTTAGGCGGATTTAGTTCTGTACGTGGGCATGCCGACGGTACTTTATATGGGCCGAGGTATGCTTTTCTTAATACGGAGCTAAGAAAAGTTGTGATTAAATCAAAGTATTTTTGGCTTCAGGCAGCAGCGTTTTCAGACCTTGGATACGCTGGACAAAAATGGGATAATTTTGGAGACGACATCCGCTGGGGTGGGGGGCTAGGACTGCGCTTTGCTTGTCCGCTCGTAAACCGCATGGTGATCCGTGTCGACTATGGGATGGGTTTAAACGGCAAGAAAGAGGCTGGTATTAGTGCCGGGTTTAATGGTTTTTTTCAGTCGCATCGCATTCACGACTAAAGTATTTTGTTCATTTAAAATCATCCAGGAGGCAATGATATGCAAGCATTTCAAAAATCAATGGTGAAAGTATTGCGTGTAGCGCGGGTATTGCAATTAGCCCCTTTTATATGTGCTTTCTCTTTAACTGGATGCCAGTCTAACCCCAAGGCTGAACCCGCGAAGTCACCGCTCGAGCAAGTGACGGTAGCGCAGTGCGCTGCCGATTGGACCGAGGCCTGTGAGAGTGCAATCAACGCTCCACCTCCAGAAGACTCGGGCGAGTTTGCAGAACCTGTAAAAAAGAATGCTAAGGCTAAGAGTAAAAAGTTCAAACGAAAAAAAATTAAGAAGGCCATCGAGGTCGACGATTTGTTCAAAGGCGATATCGAGCTTTCTATTCCCGGTAGTGCTATAGACACAGAAACCCACTGGGACGGTGCTTTTGGTGGTGGTGAAGAAGAGTCAAAATAGTGTTTAGATAGTTTGCTTGAAAAAGTGTCAAAATAATCTTCATAGTCAGGTCTTAAACAAACCGCTCTTTACTTTTAAAGAGCGGTTAACTGTAGATATATAAGGGTTTTTTCCGTATTTGCGTCCTTTTTTACCACTCTTTAAGCGAGCACAGCTCTTGCAACCTCTAAGTTGAACTAAATAAAAAAACCATAGGCCAGCTGACCTCCAAGCTCCTTTTGTTATGCCCTTTCCTCTGCGCGCAGCCACGGTTTTTTGTGTAAACAACTCAAGCTAGAGGTAGGAAAATGACTTTCAAAAAACGTGCATGGATAGCAATCATACCATTGGTGGCATTCAGCTTTTCTTGTTCCAAATCAAACTTTTCGGAGAATCCGACTGCACCACAGGTACAGCCGAATCTGGCCGTGACGCAGCAGCCTGTAATTACGCAGCCGCAGGTTTTGCCTACTCCTATACAGCCGGCGGTTCCAACGCCTATCATTCAGTCAACGCCAACCCCTCTACAACCAATTACTCCTGTGCAACCAGTTGCTCCGATCACGGGCAATATGACGATAAACGCAATTTTGGTTCATAATATGGAGCATGCTCGGCATGTGGTTGGTAAAGATAGTTATGCGGTTCTACGAGACGGCAGCCAGCGAGTGATTGCAGCCGGACCTGTGGGCCTGGATTCAGCAATCAACGGAAAACCACTAGGTATGCTTGGAGCATATCCTGGAACACAAATTTCAGTTGCTCTTGACCTTTTACAGCCAGGATCTACGTCTGGAACGGGTTTTCTTTCGATGTGCCCTGTAGCAGATAGAACTACCTTTCGCTGTGTAGGAGCAAGTACTCAAGGCAGTAGGCCGATTCACTGGGAAAACCGCAGTGTTCCTTATGCTGTTCAAGGCAATATTGTAACTGTAAACAACAGGGCCTACGGTAACGGCGATGATCTGCAGTTTGCAGTTTCTTACGCTCATCCAATTGCAATGGCTGCGACTGCTTCTAGGTCTGCTACCTTGGTGGATGCTAGTTCGCCGCTTATTTTAGACTTAGATAAGAACGGTAAATTAGACCTTCTTTCTTCTGCTAATCCCATCAACAAATCTATGTTTGATCTGATTGGTGACGCCAAAAGCAAGATTACAGCGGATAAGATCGGCTGGATTGCACCACAAGATGGTCTTTTAGCCTTAGACCTTAATGGCAATAAAACGATTGACTCTGGAAAAGAGCTTTTCGGTGAGCACTCGTTTGATCCTGCACCTAAAAAGAAGATTCGCGCAAAAAACTTTGAGCATGGCTTCGCAGCCCTTGCTATCTATGATGATAATGCAGATAAAAAAATCGACGCCAAAGACAAGGTGTTTAATAAACTACTCGTATGGCAAGACAAGAACTCGGACGGGGTTTCGCAAAAAGGCGAACTCAAGTCGCTGGCAGAATCTGGGGTAAAACGACTCTATCTGCGTAGTAAGCTTGTGCGCAAAAGCGACCCAAGACGCTGGAACGAAGGCAACATTCTTGCTTTTACCAGCCAGTACAGAGCCGCAAACAACCGTAAGTACCTCCTCGGAGATGTATGGTTCTCGCGCCAGCGTGCTACGGCAACTCTAAACAAAAAGCTTAAGAATACACTTAAAGTTCCAACTAAAATCAAACTGCAGAAAAAAGGTAGCTGAAAATGAAATTATCTAAAAAGAACATATTATTTATTAGTATAGTGGCCCTTGGCTTTGCAACTCACGCTTGTATCCCGTTTGCTGGAGGCTCTGCTAGCAGCCTTCTAGATGTGGCACTACAGGGTTCTACGCCGATTTCAGATGAGCAAGCTACCACAGCAGTGCAACAATACTGCGGTGACCATGGGCAGGCTCTTGTTTCGAAGCTTGGTAGAAACGCTGAGGTTCATTTCCAAGCTGGTTATACACAAGACTTTGACAATGTTGGAGCATCTTACGGTTTGGCACTTGATAGTGCAGGTAAACTTTTGAGATCTGGGCAATACAATGAGTACAGCCGAAGCTCACAGTTGATGCTTCCTCCTCATGAAGAATTTGATCATGGCGAGTTAGTACGTGCTGCTTGTATTGTTTTGCAAAACACATTGAGTAAGAACGGAAAAGGTTACCCAAGGTATGAAGCGGTTCAGGCAAATGTTTCTGGCACTCTTGCCCATGGACGAGCAAATTTAGGATCCTGCGTTGGAATCGCTGCTGCAAATCCAGAAAGCAATACAGAAGCTACAATTATGTTCTGTGAGAACGGAATGATGCAAAGAGCTGAAGAAAGTGGTGCTGGAGTTGGCAATAAATCAGCCATTATCATGCAAACTAAAAACTAAGTTCCCTTTAGGGTAAGCTCCAGAGCTAGCTTTTTACAATCTGGCAACTCAAGAATTTCAGGCCAAGTGGTTTCTATGCAGAGACCTGTCGCCTGAAATTTTTTGTTTGCAGACCACAACGATAAATCCACCTTCCAAGCGGAGTCTTTTTGATATGCGTGGCAGCCGACAGGGGTTGTGCAAGCAGCCCCCATGGCCCGCATCCACGTGCGTTCTGTGGTTCCGGCGATGGTAGCTTGCTCGTCTGCAAGAAAACTAAGGTCAAAGATCGCATCTTTCTTACACTCTATTCCTACGATGGCCTGACCGGCAGCAGGGGTGAGCTCAGACGGGTCGATTTCAAGCAAGATAAACTCTTTTGTTTCGGGCAGGCGTTCGGCTGCCGCAGCAGCTAGGATGATCGCATCCCAGTGCTCTGAGTTCAGAAGCTTTTCAAAGCGTGTCTGCATGTTTCCACGCAAAAGTGGTGTTTGGATGTGTGGGTATGCATGTTTTAAAAAAAATCTGCGGCGAGCGCTGCCGGTAGCTACGATATTTATCTGTTTTAAGGCATCGCTTGCGCGGCTGTAACTGTTTGCATGCCGCGGGTGAAGCATCAGCAGGTCGCCTCTGCTAGCTCCGAATCCGGCTAGGGCTGCGAGCTTAAAAGGCTCGGGAAGCACGGCAGGCAGGTCTTTTAGGCTGTGTACAGCTATGTCGGCTTGATCATCTAAAAGAGCTTGCTCAAGCTCTTTGATAAAAAGCCCTTTGCCGCCAATTTCATCTAGAGGTTTATCTAGCACTTTATCGCCGGTGCTTAGGATTTTTACTAAGGTCGTAGAATATCCATTATCTTGCAGGCGCCCAGATACCTGGTTTGCTTGCCAAAGAGCAAGTGTACTTGCACGCGTTGCTATTCGAATGTTTTTGCAGTTTTTAGTTTCACTCATCACTAAGGCTACCTTTTTCACGCTGAACCAGAACCGATTGTAGCTTCTTGCGTAAGACCTTTAAGTCTTTTTCAATCTCAGATTGTAAGCCCGGATCTATGCCCAGTTCTATGTCCAGATCTACTTTGTTTGCATTTTTTTGCTGTGATCGTCGGATTGACTTTCTAATAGAAACTGAAAAAGCTTCAAAAGGTGCGTTAAACTGTTCGATCAGATCCGATATCTTTCCAGAATAGCTTTTTTCTTTTTGCCTTTTTAAAAACAGCTGCACCTGCTCTCCGACAATGCCGTACGCTTTTTGCAGGCAAGATCGCCGTGCTTCGGCGTTTGCTTTCGAGTGCTGCTGAATGTCTTCTAGGTTAAACAAAAAGATGCCTTCACAGCTTCGAACACTTGTGTCGACGTTCATAGGTACGCAAAAGTCTAATACAACCTGCGGGAGGCTAGGTTGATAGGTAATATCGTTGGCAGCTAGCAGGTGCTGAGGTGCATTGGTTACAAACACGATCAGGTCAAAATTGGGTAGCTGCTGCTTTAGGTTTTCCAAAGAGAATACAGCTAAATCTAGCTCAGGCATTAGTGCCGCTAGCTTTGCAGCGCTTTTAATAGAACGATTAAAGAGGGTCACATCCTGGGAGCCTTTTTTAGCAAGAATCTCCAAACAGAGCTTAGCCATATCGCCGGCACCTACAATCGCAACTTTTTTGCTTTCTAGGTTGGATACAACTCTAGATGCTAGATCAAACCCCGCATGCGATACCGACACTGGTAGACTTCCAATGTCTGTTCCTACCCGAATTTCTTTGTTTGCTTTAAGGCTTAGGCTTAACAGGTCTACAAAATAAGTACTAGCAAACCCCTGGTCTATGGCTTGATCTACAGCTGACTTTACTTGGCCGGTGATCTGGGTCTCACCTACAATCATACTTTCAAGAGAGCAAGTGACGTCCATAAAGTGGCGGATAGCCTCTTTGCCTTTAAAGTACGTCCAGTGATCTTTTTCTAAGAAACCCTCTTCGGATCCATGAGTGCCCTGGTCAGGGCCTGGGTAAACCAGGTCTAGAATCTGTTCTTTGCTGATTTTAGTTTCGCTGCGAAGGTATATTTCCGTGCGGTTGCAGGTGCTCAAAACAATCGATTCAGGGTGGTTTTGGCTTAGGCGGCTGTAGACAGCATCGGTTTTTTCATCGTTCAACCAATACTGTGATCTTTCTTTGGTCTTGGCGCTGTGGTGGCTGAGGCT
>JALZUO010000173.1 GCA_023301565.1 Oligoflexales bacterium | reverse complement strand
CAACTTAATGCTAGCAGATAATGAGTGGCATCATTTTGCACTCAGAAGTCGGCCAGGAGAACTTGGTAGTCTTCACAAATATGAACTCTGGTGTGACGGAAAATTGATTGGGTCGAAGGAAATTACCCCCCTCGATTTATCGTTCTCTGATTTGAAAATTGGCCGGAATTCTGGTGGGAGCTATTTTAAGGGAGAGCTCGATGAAATTAAAGTCCATCGGGGAACGTTGGACGAACAAGATCTCAAAAACGAATATCTTTCGGGCCTCGGACTTGATGCTTGGTCCTTCGAAAACACAGACGGAAACATCGTTTATGGAGTCGGCCAAGCTTACTCATTTGGAGATCTTGTCTCCGGAGCAACCGTTTCAGAACTTTCCGGAGGAAATCACATCTTAGACCTAGGCGAGAACGACGGGCATGTGGAAATTCTAAACTCTAACGAATTAACGAGTTCGAGCAATGCCTTTTCAATCAGCGCATGGGTGAAACTACCGCCCAATACTGATTTAGATGATCTTGATGATCATTACCCTATTATCAGTCGGGGGCTTTGGACCAAACCACCACTCTTCGAACTGAGCCTTCGTGGTGGGGATTACTTTAACGGCCTCTGTTTCAGGACGCAGAACTCTGATGGTCTCGGCCAAGTCTATCGTGACCTTATGCCAGATGAAAACCTAAGTAGTTACCTTAATGACGACCATTGGCACCATATTGCAGTTACAAGAAGCTCTAGTTCACCTTCTAGTTTAAAGCTCTACGTAGACGGTTTTGTAGTAGGCAATACAGAGAGTGACGAGGAACTCGCTCACAGCGGTTCTTTTTGGATCGGAAGGGGCTATTTTTCGAGAGTCACTGGCGGAGCATTAAATGGGGTCGCTCATTTCCAAGGCTTGATGGACGACCTGATCTTGAAAAATTCTACCCTCCCTGCTCCTACGATTGAGCACCTTGCGAGCGTGGATCCCGAAGGTGTTGAAAGAGGCTTCACCGACCCACTTTTGGACCAAGGAAGTCAACCACAGTCGAAAATAGTCACCATTTCAGGAGGGAATGATCTACATACCTCGATCGACAATAAGATTATGGACGGACCAGTGAACGGCGAAGAGCACTTGGTGATTCAAATTGAAGCGGGAACATATCGACTTCCCCACAAGATTGAAATTAATGATCTCAATGGCTGGAAACACCTGACGATTAAACAAGCAGGAACAGGCGAAGTCCTTATTAAGGGCTCACTCGTTGTTCCCGAGGCAAATATTTCCTCAGCAGGTAGCGATATCTTCAAAATTGAAGACGTAGATCTTTCAACAGCTCCTTTAGCAGCACAGGCGATATTCTGGGATGGGATTTCTCTGATCCAATATGGTGTTGCTGAAAGTGAGGTAATTAGGTCAAGCCCTCATCCCGACAAAGAAGGTGATAGTTTCCTCGCCCTTTCTGCTGAGCAAGCTGAAGCCCGCTATGGCTACATGAGTCCTAGGCTGCGGACGGATAATCTGGCCAGAGGGATTCGTAGCCGCCAGTTGATTGGCTCTGATCTCAGCAGCATCCTAAATCAACTGCCCTCAGGTTGCTTCATTAATGTCAAAAAGGCCGATGGACACTTCACCTTATATTTTAAGGCCCCATCTGGAGCGATTAATCAGACAATTAACCTCGCCAAGATAGAGGTTCCTGTTTTGGGTACTCTGTTTAATCTCGATCTCAACCACACTTTTTCTAATTCTTCGGTTGGCACGGCCCAACGAGAGCAGGAGACTAGAATCCTAGATGAGCAGCTCAGGGTTGAGCTTGAGGAAAAAGCCCAAGTGACGATCCAAGGCCTAACCTTCTCCCAAAACACTCAAAGCTCGCAGCCCAATCATGGTCCAGGAGCTGTTGTTCTTTCAGGAAATTTCATTACATTTAAGGATAACAAAATTCAATGGGCGGACTATCACGGAATATCGGGGAATGGGACAGGCAATAAATACTATGGCAACGAAATATCATTCGCTGGCTGTGTTGGAATTACAATGAACCGAGCCTATGGCACAAAAATGATTGGAAATGTCACTCATCACTGCAACTGGAGACATTTTGGACGATCCCACGTAGGAGGGGTAAAAGTAGGGAACCAAATGTTTGGACTTCGGATTCATAATCATGCTTCCAGATTTAATTTGGCTAACGGACCAGGGATCTGGGTCGACAGTAGTAATGTTCCAACTGGACCACGCCCTGCAGCAGGGGTAGGCCCTCAGTTTCTTCCTCCAACTGAAGAGTTTGATCCTGGTTCGGGAGTTATAATTTCTGAATCTGATTCAAGTTTTAATGGAGCTGCTGGCATATTCTACGAAATCTCCTTCAATGGAAAATTCTACGACAATATGGTTCGGTTCAATCGAGAGAAGGGATTTCACCTAAACAACACCTCTGACTGCCTTATCCAAAGGAACTTAGTTTCTGGAAATCTTCAACAAGGCATCGTGTTGATAGCATTTGAACGTGCAGAGCCAATTTTTGTAGGGGAAGTAACAACGCCCTTTTCGACCGTAAGAAACACGATTCGGAATAATATTGTTCGAAACACAGGACTCCCATCGGAAATCGATCAAGACGATGTGTTTTACACTCTACCCGGAGAATTAAATAGTAATTTGGAATACTACTACGACGGAGTTTTCGGGGCTGATTTTGGATCCGAATATCGAACCTACGATTGGAAAGCCGACAGATTTAATGACACCGGAAACATTTACAGACTCATCTCGATTCCAAACTACAACCACACAGCAGGTGAAGGATTTCCCCAAGATGATTTGTCTTTTTCAATTACTACAGGCACTCTCACTTATGAACGAGAAATGATTGTGGGAGACAATCTTGTGGAGGATAATACCGTATGGATGACAAATAGCCTGAACTACCGATATGCCGCTAGTAACGTAGGCCTGAGGAAAGATGGACACCCCGGAGCCTCTTCTCCAGTAACCTTCCCTACGATCTCAACAACAGATATTATCGAGTTTCATGGAACAGGAGCAACGGCATCCGAAGCAGAATTCGCTAATTACTTCAACACTCAGGGACAAACAAATGGCTGGAGCAGTGAAGCGTCAACGATAAGTCCGTGGCCAACTTCAGTTACTCCAGCCACACGAATAAATAAATTCCACTTCCCTGCCGACTAAAAGAAGCCCGTTTTTTGCTCTACCTCGTTTAGACTAGCACAAAAAAAGGCGCGGTTTCCCGCGCCTTTTTGGAAGTTGTCGTATCCTTTTGGATCAATGCGA
>JALZUO010000172.1 GCA_023301565.1 Oligoflexales bacterium | reverse complement strand
AGCTCACTCACCGCATCAGACAGTAGATAAGTGATAATCCCAGCAACAGATAACTTCCCCTTCCAAATCGTCAATAGTCTCTTAATCATATAAGATTAGGTAAATCTTCAACCCGCTCCACCTACAGCGCAGGATCAAACACGAACGAACCCCCACCAGTAATCGTCACCGATGATGGCAACTCCTGATTGCTAGTCAGCACGCAACCCGCTTTAATAAATAACTCAATCTGCGGCAGTACAATAGAGGTAGTCTGGAACAGACTTGCACTTAGCGCAGGATCACCCCGCCACTCCGTATCTGCATAGAACGCTAATTTGACCACAAACTCCGGAGCGTCTAAATCCGCAGTCGCCTCGATAAACCTCCGATTCCCCGTTAGCAGGATTTTTCGCCCCTCCTGATACGGGAAGAAATGAACCTCACCCCCCGCCCCATCAAAATCAATAAAATCAGGGCTCCCTAACTGCGTCACACTATTAGCCCTGATAAACATCTTCCCATCATCTAGATTTAAACCATGAATATCATTAGACCCGCTGTTAAAGAACGTAATCTCCCGCGACCTCATATCCAGCAACCCGCCACCAGACAATAACACCCCATCCGCTTGGCTAGCGGACACCTCAGTCGTCAACACCTCCAACACATCCGCATAAACCTCACCACCAGTAATATCGAACGCGAAATCCCCGTGATTAATACTATCCACCTCTATATTCACCACCCCATCAGACACCGACACACGCGAGTCTATATTAGACCCCTTCGCCGATAGATTCCTGATCGAATCAATGTTATGATTAAACCCTGAAACATTATTAATCACCGACCCATCCACAGGAATCGCTATGAACCGATCACCCATGTATGCGTCTAGCGCCATTTGCCTCCCCATGATCACCTGTGATATCCCCTCATAGTGGATCAGATCATTACTCGGCGTAGGTAGATTACGAGACGGAATCACAGTAAACGGCCACTCCAACGTATTCCAGAACGTGTCATTCAGGTTTCCTTGTGGAACAGCCCGCGTCTGCTCCGTTATGATCCACTGCGTCTCCACACTGATCGCCCCTAAACTCACCAGATCATCCCGTAATTGCAGGAAATTCGCCTCATACCCCGCCACAGTCTCCGTCCCCGCATCGATATTGAACGCATCAGACTCCCCTTGACAAAAGAACACTAGATCAAATTTTACCGCCTCGTTACGACTAGACACAGGATGATTAGTGATTAGATCCTCTAACCCCGCGCGTTGGCTTCCACCACTTAACCACTCTTGGATCGGTTGAGCCTCCTCCAGCGAGCAAGCAGATATAGTCTCCGTCCCGAACTTCTCCGCGAGGGTTTTAGCAAAATGGAACAATAGATTGTTATTACCATTCCCACCTCTAGTCTGCGCTGGAGCGTCACTTTCTGGCGTCCACATCTCAACAGTATTAGTAGCGTAGTTTTGCACCTTTACTAACTCATTAGTAGCCAGATCACCACCACCACCATAACGCCCGCGACCGTTGGACTGAGCAATATATAGTATATTTAAGGAACCTCCACCTGCACCAATCCGAACATACCGCGCATCCGCTTCACCCGCGTTAAGGACTAATCGATCATCTAAATCAATCTCTTCCTGTGAATTAGCGTTTTTCATGGTGCCAGTGGGGAAATTTACTGCCACCCCCCCAGAGAAAGATACATCATTAAGGAAATTCACAGCAGAGAAATAACTAATGGTCGAATTTAAGTCACCGTAAGTTACCGACCCTCCGAACTCAATATCCCCCCCGAAAATTAAAAAATCCTCATCAACAATAACATCCCCAGTAGATTTATCCACACTCAAAACCCCCTCCGCCTCTAGCTCTACAGCCTCCAGACGCCCAATAACATCAGAGTCATCGTAAACAGTATTATTATCAGGAGTACCCTCGATCACATCTAACCGCCCAATAACCGCCGAATCATCATACCCTGCCACCACAGGCGCGTTCTCTAACACCTCCACCCGACTAACTAGCAGAGCATCATCATAAACAGTATCATTATCAGGAGTCGCCTCAATAACATCTAACCGCCCTATCACAGCAGAGTCATCATAAATCGTGTCATTATCTGGCACATTCTCCAACGTCTCCACCCGCCCAGTAATCGCAGAATCATCATAAACAGTATCATTATCAGGAGTAGCCTCGATCACATCCAGCCTACCAATTACCGCAGAATCATCATAAACAGTATCATTATCAGGAGTAGCCTCGATCACATCCAGCCTACCAATTACCGCAGAGTCATCATAAACAGTATCGTTATCAGGCGTAGCCTCGATCACATCCAGCCTACCAATAACCGCCGAGTCATCATACACCTCACCATTCACCACGTTCACCAGTTGCCAGTCAGATCCATTCCAGACATACTCCGCCCCACCATCATCTAGCGGCGTAGTATTCCCGCGCGTACGGGCCGACACACCCACTACTAAATTGCTAGTATCTAGTTCTAATAATCCATCCCAGCCATCATTAGCATCAGCGATGAACACATCCTTAATAATCTCCTTTTTCGCCCCA
>JALZUO010000171.1 GCA_023301565.1 Oligoflexales bacterium | reverse complement strand
GAAGAGCCAACTAGTGGTGAATATGGTGAGTTTGCGATTAGGTTAGATAATCCACAAAATTAGCGTGTCCCATGAAATTTTTGTTCAGTCGCCGTTTTAGCGGCGCGGGCATTTAGATGTGAAGGTGTGCGAAAATACCGTTTTGCACCTCAAAGCATCTTTAAGAAGGACCCAACGAATAAGGTTAGATAGTCGTAATGATTTCTTCTGATCAAACTGTTGAGGCGATAAAACCTAGCTACGCTGTCAAAAGAAACATAGCTAACAAGGTAGCTGATGAAAAAAAGGTTTAGCTTTTCGTCTTTGCAAAAACCTTGATGTTTGAGTTACGGCGCTTTTCTTCAATCCAAGTGTGCGTAGCTGAAACAAGCTCTTTTGATTTATACTCTTGGGTTAACCTCGGCTTGATGCGGTCGAACTCTGACTCGTCCCCTTCTTTTACGGCTAGGCTTTTTATTTTAAAGATAAAATAAAGCCCACCTGATGCAGCTATGGGCGGGGAGACCTGACCTTTAGTCAGCCCCTGAAGCTTTTTGCTCATAGCCGGTGGCAAATCACTTAGGCTTAGGTCTTTGATAACCTTTGTCGGATCTTCGGATGTGGAGTGTTTTTTTGCTAGCTCTAAAAAATCTTCACCGCTCAGAGCTTTTTTGTAAAGATCCTTTGCTTTGCTTTCAGAGCTAACAACAATTCTTAAGGCATCGATGGTTTTTGACTTCATATCGTCTTTTCCACCAACCTGGCGGTAGAATGTTCGCAAGTCTTTATCTGTAGCTTTGATTGTAGGAAGCAGCGCTCTTTTTTGAAACTCTTGCAGAAGCATCTGATCGGCAAACTCTTTTCTGTATGATTGCCAAGATTTTCCTTGGCTGGCTAGGAGCTTTTTTAACTGATCAATCGATAATGCTTGCCCAGAAGCCTGGCCCTGTCTCTCGAGGAATTTAGTAATTGCTGGGTCTACTTGAGATGCATCTATGCTGACTCCGAACTCTTGCGCGCTTTGAATCATTAAAACCTTATTCACCTCGTCTTCCAAAGCCCTGGTCCACGTAGGAGAACCTGGGCCTACAGGGTAGTCGCTAATGACAACTAGAGGTCCTGTCTCAACCTTAGCTCGTATGGTTGAAACTAACGTTGGTTGCCCGTCAACAAGGGCAGCAATACCATCAATAAGGGTCCTTGCTCTGGATGTGCTTGGCAGTAGCAACACAGTCGTCGCGAAAAGAATTACAAATAAATTTTTCATGCAAAAAACCTTTTATGGAATCTAACGTTATACTCACTCACTTGCTGGTGGAGCCACCTGTAGGCTACCAAATCTGCAATGGAGACTTTACTTTGACAGCTGCTAGAGCCGACTCTAGAAGAGTGCCATAATATCTAGACATATTGCGTTTTTCCAGCTTCAAGGTGATGCTATCTCGAACTTGGGCCATTTTTTTTAGGCCTTTTGACTCTTTTTTAATCAAATAAAGGATATGAAAACCATAAGCTGACTTTTGCAGGCCGCTAATCTGCCCGACCCTCATCTGGAAGGCTACGTTAAAAACAGCCGGCATTTCATTCTTAGCAAAAGGCCCAAGCATCCCGCCGCTTTCCAATCCCTCGGGTGTGATGGAATATTTTTTTGCAAGATCAGCAAAATTGGATTTTCTTACTAGAGATCTCACCTTTTTCCCTGTCTTCTCATCAGCTAAAACAATTTGGCGGATTGTGATTCGTTTTGGGAACGTAAATTTTTCTGGATTGTTTTTATAGAAATCTACAATAGATGCTTCTGTAACTTCGCTTTTGTTTGGGTCTTTGCTCATGTACTCGGCGACAATTTTAAGCTCGCAACTTCTTTCGCGCAGCTTTCGTTCATCTTCTTTTGACTGTACGACGCCTTGAAGGGTTTCTCGAGATTTTTCAAAATCTTCCTCACACTGTTGTGTCCATTTTTTCCCATATCTTGAAAAGATGGGTGTGGTTTGAATATAGGTATATAACACCTTGCGCTCAACCAGGTTTGCAAAAAGCTCTTGTTTTAAATGGCTCAAATCTTTTTTATCTTCAGAAAAATCTTCTTGTTCGATTAGGTCGTTGCTTTGGAGGTTTCTTTCAACCACCATGGCATATTCCCAGTCCAGGTCGCCGACCGTGATCACTGAGTCGTCGATCGTCACAAGCGACTCTTCTGGGTTTAGCTCACTCAGGTTTTGCGTGATGCTTCGCTTTACTAGATGGTGGTGCTTTGCGGACGTAAGATACCAAACGACAACGCCAGCCAGGAAACAACCAGCGATCGAGAGTACAGCTTTTAGTCTGAAATTGAAGTGTGAGAGCATATTTGAACCTTATATCACAACCTAGAACTACATTATAAGGTTATCAGACAAAGATATAGGAGCCAAGCCATCAGCCGGCAACAAGGCTAAAACTATCGTAGTTTTTTCTTAAGAACCCTTAATGTACCTAAAATTTCCTCGCAGAACTGTATCTGGGATTCAAGGGTAGCTTCTGGCTTGGTTTTTACATTGATAAAAAGCCGCATATCAGGGCCCACTCTGAAGTCGTCGCTTTTTTGCCCGCTAAGCCAAACTAGTTTGTGTAGCTCTTTTTCATTCAAGGCATGAAACTTAAGAATGCACAGCCCAGGGTCTTTGTACCTTGCATCCTGAGCTCGTACGTCTCTCAAAGCGACTTTAAGCTTAGCTAGCTCTACAAGCAGCAATAGCTGTTTGGGCAGGTTCCCGTAGAGGTCTACGGTTTTCTTTACGATTGAGTCAACGTCGGTATAGTTTTCCGCATCAAAAAACTGTTTATACAGGCCTAGGCGTTTGTTGATTGACGGAACGTACTCTTGTGGGACTTTGTAACTTACTGGAAGGTGTAGCTCTACCGGCAGCTTATCTGAGTCAAGGGTTTCGTTTCGCTGACGCGATATTTCTTCTTTTAGTAGCCTAATGTAAAGATCCACACCGATGGAGTGCGCGTGACCGCTTTGATCAGAGCCAAGTATGTTTCCGGCTCCACGGATGTCAAGGTCGTGGCTTGCAATGTGAAAACCAGCCCCCAGCTCTTGGTAGGTGCTTAATACGTCTAGTCGCTCTCTTGCAGTGCCTCTTAGTTTGTAACCGTCTGGTGTGAGGAAGTATGCAAACGCTTGTGCTCTGTCTCGCCCGACTCTTCCACGTATTTGGTACAGCTGCGAAAGCCCAAATTTTTGAGCTTGGTTTACTAAAATAGTGTTGACGTTTGGTATATCGATTCCAGACTCAATGATAGTGGTGCAAAGTAGAACGTCAAACTTGTGCTGGACAAAATCAACCAAGGTTTTCTCAAGTAGGTTTTCACTTTGCTGTCCGTGCGCTACCCTAACTCTTGCTTTTGGACATATTCGTTCCAAAAGGATCTTCACCTCATCAATTCCTTGTACCCTGTTATGAAGAAAAAACACCTGTCCGTTTCTGGTTAGTTCGCGGTCAATAGAGGCCGCAATCAGTGATTCATCAAAGGATGAAATATATGTTTTGATAGGTTTTCGGTCGACAGGTGGCGTCTGCAACAAAGATATGTCTCTAAGTCCAAGGACAGATAGTTGCAGTGTTCGTGGGATCGGTGTTGCCGAGAGGGTTAGTACATCTGTCCTTTTCCTATAGCCCTTAAGGATTTCCTTGTGTGACACGCCAAACCTTTGCTCTTCATCAACAACTAGAAGGCCTAGATTTTTCCAGCGCACATCGCTAGAAAAAAGACGGTGCGTACCGATAAGTATGTCTATCTCGCCCACGGCAAGTTTTTCTAGGGTTTCTTTAGCTTCTTTGGTTTTGACAAATCTGTTGATGCGGCCAACTGAAATCCCTGTGCTTTTAAGTCTGCCTTCAAATGTCTTAAAATGCTGAAAGCTTAAAACAGTGGTCGGTACCAGAATCATTACCTGGAAGCCTTGTTCGACAGCACGCACGGCGGCCCTTAGAGCAACCTCTGTTTTCCCAAACCCCACGTCTCCACAAATAAGCCTATCCATAAGTTTATTGCTGCTAAGGTCTGCTTCAATTTCTTCTATGCAACGCATCTGGTCAGGGGTTTCAATATAAGGAAAAGACTTCTGAACCTCGTCGGAAAATTGAGCTTTCTCTCTATAGGGGACTTCCCTTTTCGATTGCCTCTGGGCGTGAGCTTCAATAAGCTTTTTGGCGACATCAGATATCTCTTTTTGCGCTTTTTCTTTGCGCTGCGTCCATTTGTCTCCCCCAAGCTTGTCTAGCTTTGAGCTTTGATTCGCGCCATATTTTTGCAGTAACCCAAGTCTATCCACTGGAAGATAGATTTTGTCTTCACCAGCAAAAGATAAAACCAAAAAATCACTTTTTAGAGATTGAACCTCTAACTCTATAATTCCATCGTAACGGCAAATGCCATGCTTCATGTGCACTACGAGCTCGCCAGAGCTTAACTTTTCAAAACTACTCAAATAACTTTGTAGTTTTTTTGAGTTTCTTTTTGGCTGTAGCTTTTGTTTTCCTAGTATCTTCCTAACGGGGATGAACTCAGACTCGGATTCGATATCGTAAAAAAACCCATCGATGTCGCCGCTACATTTATAAATGCCAGGGTCAGGGTTTCTTCCACTAAGAAAAGAGTGCAGCGGGTTTCTAGTGGTTTGCACCCCTGTTTCTAAATCCAGAAGCTCTTTAAATGCCTGATGCTCAGGTGTTTCGAGGATATAAACTCTATCTCCCTTGGCGACCCTAGACTCTATGTGTGCTGACCAGGCTTCCTTGCTTTGTGGGGTTAGCGCAGTGCTAAAGTCGTTCGTATCTCCAGCTGCGAAACCGCTGCTCTGAAGCTCTGATCTAGAAAATACAATAGATCTATCGTCTGGAGAAAAAGACGAGCTCTTTGCTTCAAGCCAGCCTAATGTATTCATTCTTTCTGTTTTTACAAACGTCTCAGCTGGGCTCGGGCTAAAAACTTCTCCGTCCATAGGCTCTGAGTCATTCAAAGATTCTAGGTAGGTTTGAAAGTCATCTGTGCATTGGTCAAGTGATTCTGGAGCAATAAATGTACTGTGCTCAAAGTAATCTAAGGCGCAAACAGACTCGCCGCTTAGTATTGGTATGGTCTGGTGGTCTCCTGTAAAAGCAGTTTTGTCGAGAAAGCTTTCTACAACGCCATGCATAAAAGTGCTTTCTGTAGATTTTTTAAGAAAGTAGTCCTGCATGCATTGAGCCCATACTTTGCTCGACTTCCCGTAAAACAGCTCTGTTCCAGGTGCTAGCTCATACTTTTTGACCTTTTCAAGGGTCCGCAGTGTTTCGGGGCTGGCAAGTCTGATCGAATCAATTTCATCGCCAAAAAATTCTATCCTTAAAATCTTTTCAATGTGTGGGTCATATACATCTACTACGCTGCCTCGCCTGCAAAAAGTACCGCTTTCCATCAGTTCTTCTTGTTCGATATATCCGTGCGACTGCAGCCAGCCGAGCAGTTTTTCTTGATCTAAACCACTTTCTTCAGACACTTCGAGCATCGACTCTAGGTAGGTTTCTTTGGCTAAGGTTTTTTGTAGTAGCCCGGCAGCGGTAGCCAAGACCAGAATATTCTTATTTTGCAGAGCTGCGATTAGGCCTTTTGACCTTTCTTTTATCTCGTGACTTCTACGTGCAAGTTTTTCGTGTCCCCAAAAGATCGTCTGAACTAAAGGGTGGATGCCAAAAGAAAAGTGAACGCTATCTGCTAACACTTCAAATTGTCGCTGCCATTCTTTGACAGACTTAACTGTCGGCAAAAGCAATACGACTGATCTGGATTCGAGGGTTTTCAGTATGGATAGTTGAAGCATGCCAGGTGGAATGTTTTTCAAAGCAACGCTAGCTGCAGTTGTTTCAACTTGACTGGTAAAGGCATCAGAAGCTTCACCCATTGCTTTGGCAAGGCTTAATGCTCCAAGAATTTTTGTTTGTTTTGTCAAAGTTGATTTCCCTCAGGTTTGAGTCCTTGGACTTGGGCTCTTATAATCGGATAAGAAAGATCCTAAGACCCGAAGTAGTGCTTTACGTCCTCACTCTTTGCTTCTCTTTCAAGAAGGCTTCTTACCACGGCAATTAAGTCTGCATTTTTATGTAATGTTTTATACACGGCGTCATGAATGGGGGTGCTTAGTTGATTTTTTTCCATCAGTTTATGTGTTGAAGCTGTTGTATAAAATCCTTCGGCTACACTTCCTAGCTCAGACAAAATCGTTTGCACAGGCTTTGTGTTTTCGCCTCGCTCCTTCGCCTCGAGGTGTGCCAAGGCTAGTCTTTTTCCTAGGCGGTAGTTTCTTGATTCGGTCGAAGAGCAGGTTAAGAATATGTCACCGAACCCAGCTAGGCCAAGTAGCGTTAGTGGGTTTGCACCCATCTTTTTGCCGAGCGCACATATTTCCATCGTGCCTCTGGTAACAATTGCAGCCCTGGCGTTCAGCCCGTAGCCAAGCCCATCAGCTGCGCCAGCTGCAATAGCCAAAACATTTTTACAAGCTCCTGCAATTTGCACGCCTATAGGGTCACGAGATGTATATGTACGGAAAAACGAGCTATGAAAAACCTTTTGCCAAAACCCAACCAGATCCTCGCAGTGAGAGGCTACGCATACGGCCGTAGGTTTTCCTTCCATAACCTCAGAAGCAAAGCTAGGCCCGGATAGGACCGCTACTTTTTTTGGGTCGCAATTTAGGGTGCCCGTGATGATTTGCGAAGGTAGTTCCAAAGTTTCGTTTTCAATTCCTTTGGATGCACATATTATGGGCAACGTTGGCTCCCAGCTTGAAATGGAGCTGTGCGAGAGCACTTCGCGGATTTTTTGGGTTGGTAATGCGACTAAAACACCATCAAAGCCCTTGTCCCCCTTGAGCTCACCTGAAACCGGGGTGATTGCACTGCGTAGCTTGACCCCAGGAAGGTAGCGCGTGTTTTCACCAGACTGCCTAAGTGCCTCTGCTCTTTCTTCTGTTCTGCAATATAGAGTAACCGAATGGCCTAACGTCGTTAAATGTTGGGCTAGGCAAGTGCCAAAGCTCCCCGCTCCTAACACCAAGATATGTTTGTTTTTTATAGCGTCTGACGGTAACGTTTTAGGCGAATGGTTCATAATATCCTCTATGTGATGCGGGGCGAGTTTTAGTGCTACCGGATCCTTGTTTAGGGTTTTAGTAAATCAGCACTCGAAGGACAAGGTTTCAATGCGGTATTTGGACAAAAGCGCAGGTTTGCGATGGGCTGAGTTGACCTACCCGAAGGCATATAATTGATGCAACACATCCTGTTTTATCTGCTTGGTTTTGCCACTTCCTTCTTTGCTATTCTTTCCTTAGTCAGCAAAAACAGCGCTTGGTGTTATAGAAGCTTCACTCTGACGCTTGCCTGTATTTTTACTCTTCTGCTTTCTTTAGGATCCTACCCAAGTGCACTGGTGTTTGCAGGGCTTTATTTTTGTTTATCTGTCGCTGGAAAGAGGTCAATCTATGCAGGTCAGGCAGAAGGCGCTACGGAAAAACTTTTTACCCTTCGCACGCTCAAGCCTCTTTCGAGAATTGTTTTAGTCGCTACTGTTGGCCTAGCTTCGGTCTTTTTTGTATTCTTTGCCAGGGGCGATGGTGTCCTTGGTCACCTTGGGGTTGACCTTGCCCTCTCCAAGCAATGTTTGCTGTTAACATTTTTTATGTTTTTTACAGGTTTTGCAGGGCTGGTTACACATGCTGGGCTGGGCCGAGTATTTGTAGCCGTAAACTGCATGCTTTGCTGTTTGCCTTTGCTTGCCGCTTACAAGTCTAGTTTAAGCAACCATCACCTGTTTTCTTTGTCGCTAGTTTTTTGTAGCGCTCTGTTTTCGTTTTTATATTTGCTGGTATGTAACAAGATTCACCAAACCTTTAAATGTACCTCTACCGAGAACCTTCGGACATTGAGGGGGTGAAGATTGGGTGAAAATTTTATTTATTTACTTTGTTTTTGCGGGATTTTTAGTTTGGCCTTTGTATTTCACATTTTTTGTTTAAAAGATGATGGTGGGGTTGCAAGCTTTATTGAGTGGGTAGCAAAAGTCATCGAACAGAAGCTCCTAGGTAGTGTCATAGGCTTTTTGACCCAAGGTCTTTTGCTTATTAGCGGTTTGTTTAGCTTTCGCTCGTCAGGGGATGTCCGGAAATATTTTATGTGGGTCTTGATTGCTCTCGCCTCACTTTTGGCGGTGATTCAATGACCAATATGATGACCGCAAAAACAGTTGCAACCTTCTGGGGCGAGGCAGATTCTTTTAGCTCTCCTTTTGCTATTTTTTTTACTATTTGCGCAACCTACATGCTGCTTTATTTGGGCTTCAGCTATAAACGGCTGGGGCTAAAGCCTTTAATATTTACCGTGCTTTTTGCTGGTTGCAGCTCGGTGGCAGTGCTAGCCGCAGACAACGTGCTCCTTGCTCCGGCTGTTTTAGGGATAGGGCTTTTGTTGTTTTTAGCCGATAGTTCGCAGAACCCTTCTCACGAATCGATAAAGGGTATGGCGGCTCTACTAAGTTTTTTTGTATGCGGCTCCATTCTTTTTTTGATTCCGCTATTAGAGTTAAACACTTCCTTGTCTAGCGGCCCTAATTTTTGGCTCGAAAGTTTGCAGGCAGCTTGTTTTTGTCTGCTTCTGGCAGCTTGGCCTCTGCACATTTGGCTTTTTCGTGTGACGGCCAAAGACTCGTTCCTGCCAATTGTTTGGGTCTCCACTTTTGTGGCCCCGCTGGGTTGTTATGGGTTTTACCGGTTTGTTCTACCGCTTTCAGGTGAGTCTGTTCTGCTAGGCAAATACTTTGTGGCGGCTGGGGTTGTAGGTGCTCTAGTGGCTTCCTTGGTCGCCTTAACCAAAAGATCTATGCTTGAGGCGGTAGTGTATTTGATGGTTTCAAAGGCGAGTTTTCTTGTTTTGACCTTAGGTGTAGTTTTTTCTAAAAGCGATTTTTTCAGCCAAGCCTCTCAAGGTGGTTTGATCCAGGTTTTTAGCGTGGCTCTCACGGTGCCTGCTTTTTGTTTTTTGCTTGCTAGTTTTCGTGCTGGGGTGCTTGAAAAAATTCTTTTGTCGCTACTGGTCTTTGCGTTACTGGGTGCGCCTGGGACCGCTGGTTATTGGGCCAACGCTTGGATGAGCAAAGCTATTTGGGGCAGCGGAAGTTGGGCTCCCTACGTTTTAGTGTTTTTATTTTTTCTTTGGTCTTTAGTAGCTATTCGTATTTCAACGCAGGTTTGGTTTGGCGCCTTTATGCCAAGCAGTAAAGCGGTTCAGCAAAGATCCCGGGTTGAGCTAACGTATTTGGCATTGCCGCTAGCTGCCTTGATAGTTGTTGGGTTTATGCCAAGTGTCTACGTGCAAAAGGCAGCTCCAAGCTTGCCTAGTCCAAAAATACTGGAGGTGCTGCGTCCATGAGTTCTTTTTATGCATCTCTTATACAGCTTCTCAAGCCTTTTTCGACACCTTTTTCGCAGCTAGGGCTGTACTCGCTTGGGTTGTTTGCCTGTTTGTCTTCGTTGATTTTTATTTTCTCGCATCATTTCTTAAGTAAATCTTCTGGCAAAAGACAAAAGACTTCGTTTATTCGTTTGGCATTTTTGATAGCCCTAAGTAACTTTCTTACCTGTGTTGGCTTAGCTCTTGTGGTAGGTACGGTTCAATTTGCATCAATTTTATCTGGTATAGCTCTTGCGGTTTGTGGTGTTTGCGTCGGCGCTTTAAGTGCCGATCCTAAAAAGAAGTCCTTAGAAGGATTGTACAAGTTTTTGGTTTCTGCCGGCTTTGGCTTTGGTCTTATTGCCCTCAGCTTTTCCATGATAAACAGTTTTTTGGGAATTTCCTCGGTTGTAGACTTTGCTGATTTTTTGAGTGCGCCAGCTGCGGCGAACAACTCGGCCGTAAGCATGTTCTTGCTGTTTTTACTTACAGGTGTAGCCGGCTTCTTGGGTCTTTTCCCTTGGCATTCTTGGCAGGTTGATTTTTTTGAGTCGATACCTACGCCTCTGGTTTCCGTGCTCGACAACTCTATAAAACTTAGTTTTGTTTTCTTACTGGTTAGGTTGTCAGCAAATGGCTACGGAGACTACTCAAGTACGGCGCAACCTATATTTGTTTTTTTTGGTGTGTTATCGGTTTTAGGTGCTGGCCTGCTTTCTTTGTCTGAAAACAATCTAAAGAAGATCCTTTCTCACGTGTCGACGTTTCATTTTGGCATGATTTTCTTGGCATTTCCTAGTTTTGATGGAGCCAGCGATCTGCCCATCCATGCCGTCTGTGTCTTTGTTTTATCTTACGCTTTTCTCTCCACGTTAGCCTTCTTGGTTGTGGCTCATCTTGAAAACCAAGAGCCAGGTAACCAACAGATGGAAAACATTGGTATGCAGGACCTTGTAGGCCTAGGCTCTATCTACCCTGCCGAGAGCGCTCTTTTGGCATTTTCGGCATTGGCTTTAGCGGGGTTTCCACTGGCGCTAGGCTATTTTGCTAG
Organism: Oligoflexales bacterium; assembly: GCA_023301565.1. Classification (GTDB taxonomy): domain Bacteria; phylum Bdellovibrionota_B; class Oligoflexia; order Oligoflexales; family JALZUQ01; genus JALZUO01. The sequence continues at coordinate 16,418 of JALZUO010000171.1, read as the reverse complement.
GGGGCTGGTGCTCGACGGCTTGCTTGGGGGAGGGCACTGGCAATTGGCCGTAGCAGCCTGTGTTGGCGGTCTTTTTATCCTTTACCCCTTGGCTAAGGTGGTAGCAGCGCTGTTTCTACAAAGCAGTTCAACCTTTCAAAGCACGGTCCGTATGGCCCCGCGCAGGAGTGCCTGTTTTGTGGTGTTTGCCGCGTGCTTTTCAATTGCGGTTGTTTTCTTTAGTACCTTTGGTAGGCATTGCTTAGAAGATTTGGTTGAGCGACACACTGTTGGTTTAATAAAAAAATAGCACTTTCGTGTCGCCTGCCGTGTTAAAATAAGGCATGTACCCAATTTTATTTCAATCGGGCAACTGGATTGTCCCGTCATGGCATTTTTTTCTTGTACTTGGTATTTGCACGGCTTTTACAAGTGTGCTTAGCCTTGCTTCTAGGTATCACCGCAATGTGTCAGGTCTTGACCTTAGGTTGCTGATGGCTGTGATCTACATTGCAGGCTATGTTGGTGCTCGAGGTCTTTCGGTTTTAATGTTCGGCAACGAAGGGGCTTCGTTCTGGAGTTTTGGTAGGATGACTTTGTACGGAGGTTTACTGCTAGGCGGACTCTCAGGTCTTTTGTTTGCAAAGCTCAGGCGCATGCCTATTCAGGTCTTATGGAACCTTGCTGGTATTGCAATTTTACTGGGGGTGGGTACGGGCCGAATAGGTTGCTTTCTGAATGGAGATGACTTCGGACAAACTATTTCTTTTGATAGCCCTTTTTCTTTTTTTGGCGTGTCTTTTCCAAACCTAGAAGATCCTGAAAATGGAATCATTAGACACCCGGTGCAGCTATATGAATCCTTTTTTACCTTAGGTATGGGGCTGTTTTGTTTTATGCGCTACGACACTATTAAAAAGTGGTTTCCTCGGTTTGGTTTTGCTTTGATTGGCTATTATGCGGCTGTCCGGTTTGTTTTGGAGTTCTTTCGTGCAGACGACCGGGGCGAGCTTTTTTCTACGTTTTTTAGCCCTTCCCAAGAGATAAGCCTACTTGTCTTGATGAGTCTTTTTGTGGTTTACATGTTCTATAGTCAGCCTGGAAAGCAAGACTTAGGCTAGGTATTTCGAACTAAAGCTAAAAATAAAAATCGCAGCAAACTTCGCCAAAGACTTGCTTCTGACTTTTTTATAAAGCGCCTCAGACACCTAATCAAAAGTATGCTAGCTTATGCACTCAAACTTCTTGAAAAAAGGGAGCGCTCATGCCTAGCTTATTTACTTTGATCCGAGGCCCGCTTGGTTTTATATTTATTGTGGCTGGTTTAAACCATTTTTTGGCTTGGTTTCCGCTTCCAACCATGGAGCCTGCGGCAGCGCAGTTTCTCGATCAGCTTCGGGCCTCTGGCTACCTGATGGATGCCGTGGCTATATCGCAGATTGTAGGTGGAGCATTTTGTTTTTTAGGTCTATTTGTACCTTTTGGGGCGCTTATCCTAGCCCCCATTATTGTAAACATACTTTTGTTTCACATGTTTTTAGACCCAGGTAATATGTGGATGGCTTTGGTTCTTGTTGGCCTAGAGCTTTTGGTATTCGTTCGCTATTGGACAAGGTTTTTGCCGTTTGTGAGTCCTTGGTAAACGGCAAGGATAAAGTCACCTCTGCATCCGCCGCCACCAAGAAGCTATACCTGCACCTAAGATAAGTAATGGATAAAGATACATAATAAAGTTTAGAGCATAAGTGCTGTTTTGAGATGTTAGGTCAATCTGGCTATCGAGTTCTTTAGGCGCTGCAATAGCAATAAAGTCTTCTGAGTTGCTCAAAAAAGCCATAGAATTTAGAAAAAGCTCTCGTAAGATCGGGTTTTGGTAGCCAATATTGTTTGCAAAAACGCTGGAGCCTAGAACAAACATTTTAAATTTTTTATTTTGACCTTTATCCACACTTTCGTTGGCATAGTTTCGGTATACAAAAGCACCGACAAGTGGCTGCTTGTCTAAAAGCTCGCTGCTTTTGAACCTTCTTTTTGCTTTGCTAACGGCGTTTGGCAAAACCATCGTAGGGCGCCCTGAGGTTGCAAGGTCTTCTCTGAAAATTCGGCGATCTTTTGGCTGGAGTAAACTTAAAGATCTCGTGTCTGGAAGCAAAACCCCATACTTAGCGCCGGAAGCCCCCAAAAACCTAGAAACCCTGTTGGTTGCGTTGAGCTTGCTTAGCACTGCGTTTCCGGTGCCGTACTTTTTTGCCCGGGAATCGTTTGGGTTGAGGATCAAAGCGTCGTTGTTGATCAGTACGCCTTTGGTTGCAACCCAGTCTTGCAGGTTAGGAAGCTCTTTCCACGCTCCTAACGATAAGTAAACAGAGCCTCCTGAAGCGGCATAGAGCTCGATGTTTTGAACCATTGATTTTGAATAGTCCATTTTAGGGTCTAAGATGACGACTATCTGATATGCCAAAAGCTCTTTTGCAGAAAGGTTGCTTAGGACTTTTTCTTCGAGTGCATAACCAGATTCGGTCAAGACTTTAAGGTACTTGGCAAAGCCGGAGCCTTTGCTCGAGCTCATAGGTGTCTCACCCTGGCCTGCAGCTACCAAGATTTTGCGGCTTTTTTTAGGGTGAATCACCTTTGCAATGGCGTTAGTGATTTTTTCTTCGTTGATGATTTCGACGCGTTCTTTTTTTTGCATGCTTGCGAAAATTACCACATTTGCATTTGTGTCTACGTCATATTTTTGTGCTTCAGAGGTTGCTGTTTTAGGGTCAAATTTGTGCACAAGAAGAGGCGCACCCTTAGATTGATATAGGTTGAGGATTTCGGAAAATCTTCCGCCTAGTCCATCATTCGCAAAAAAAGCATAGACATCTATTTTCTCTTTATTTTTTTTTGCACTTTCAATTATATCTATGCTGGCACGGCTGAGGGTGTGTATTTTTTCTTTGGTCAGATCAACCTTAACAAGGGTTTTTGGTACCGACGAAAAAAAAGCGACAAGCCCAAAAAAAAGTATTCCGCAAGCGGCAAGCAACGCGTGCTTTAAAGTGTTTTTTTTCATGTTCTAGCCTCGCCTTAAGTTGTGCAATGATAGGTAACTAAGAAACAAAAATAGGCCGGTTAGCGAAAGGAAGTAACCTATGCTTTTTGTGCTGATCACCCCTTTTAAAAACAAGTCTAGGTGGTCTGTCTGAGCTAAGTAGCGCAGGCTGTCTTGTACGGCCCCAGGCTGAACCTGCTTTTCTGCAGCGTAGCCAATGATGATCAGTAAAAACAGGCTAAAGACTCCTAGTAAAAATGCCAAAAGCTGGTTTTTGGTGGTCGAAGAGACATAAAGGCAGATGGCTACTTGGCTAAGCATAAGAAGGAATACGCCTAAAAGCCCGGAGAATACAACGGCAGGTTGGGGGTTGCCAAACACCATAGCAAACGCTGGAAAAACACAGCTTGCAAGCAAAGCTAGGCTCATAAACATGACTATTCCCATGAACTTGCCAAAGACGATTTGACCAGAACCAATTGAGCTTGAAAGCAGAATGCGTATCGAGTGGTTTGCGCGTTCACCGGCAAGGCTAGACATGGTTACCGCCGGAACAACAAGCATTAATATGAAGTGAACGTTCATATATACGGCCCGTAAAAACGATTCGACACTTGGCCCGGCCGTACCTAGGTTGGCGGCTTTTTGCTTCATCTCGATAAACTCGCTGGTGTAGACACTAAAAAATAGTCCGAGAAAAAAGGTAAAGAAAAATAAAATGACCGAACCTTTTGGCGAGCGTAGGTAGCTCCAAAAATCACGGTTAGCTAAGATCCATACTTTGTTCATATTGCCTTTTTCTCCACTATGTTAGCGGCTTTTTTTTGCATGGTGAGCTGAGAGAAAAGATCTTCGAGGGAGCCTGACTCTCTGATTTCTCTAACCTTTATGTTTTTTGCTACGCAGGTAGCAAGGATTCGGTCTAGCTCGGACTCTGACTCTCGTATTGATATCTCGACGGCGCTTTGATCAATGCTTTTAGCCAGCAAGCTTTTGTCGGCGGCCATAAGCTCTTCGAAAAGGCTCGTGCGGCTTGTTTGGCTCAGCTCGCAGCGGATGATGTACTTTTTTTGAAACTGTTTTTTTATGTCTTTTAGTGATCCCGAGGCGGCAATCTTACCTTCGTCTATGACGAGCAGCGATTCACAGTTTTTTTCTACCTCAGACATGATGTGCGAGCTCAGCATAACCGTAGTGCCGGCCGGTCGGTTTTCGATTAAGCCTCGTATCTCTTTTATCTGTGTTGGGTCTAGCCCTTCGGTTGGCTCATCTAAGATCCAGACCTTAGGTTCGTGGATAATAGCCTGGCCAAGGGCAACTCTTTGTCTATAGCCTTTTGAGAGGTTGCGGATTAGTTTTTTTTCTACTTTTTGTAGTGAAAGCTGCTCGACTTGTCGGTTGTAGGCTGACTTTAAAGACGTTCCGTAAAGCCCACGCAGGGTAGCCACGTATGTCAAAAACTCGCGAACGGTCATCTCTCCGTGCAGTGGGGGTTCGTCAGGAAGGTAACCTACGTTTTGCAGGACGGCCCAGTCTGATCCGTCCAACTTCTTTCCTAGGATTTTTATTTCACCAGCATCTTGTCCCTGACATCCGGTGAGCATGTCCATGGTTGTGGTTTTTCCAGCACCGTTGGCACCTAAAAAACCGACGACGCTGCCCGTCTGAATTTCAAAGGAAATATTGTTTACAGCCTTTGTTTGGCCGTAGCTTTTTTTGAGCTTACTGACTTGAATCATAAGTGGCCTATCTTCATATGTTGGAGTCTCTACATATTAGGATAAGTAAGCTATGAAGCTTTGGTCAAATAGGGGGGGGTAAATAAATAGAAGAGTCTATTTAGTAGTTCTTTAGTTTGTGCCCTAATTTAGTGGATTTAGTCGTAAGGTATGCGTCCCATTGGTTTCCTGCGGGAGCCTCAATTTCGACACGGCTACTTACTTCCACGCCTGACTTTTGCAGGCCTTCTACCTTGGACGGGTTATTTGTCAATAAGTCTACCTTGGCGACTCCGAGTTTAAGCAAAATCTTTGCGGCAAGCTCATAAGAGCGTTCATCGACTTCGAACCCAAGCTCTTCGTTGGCCTCTGCCGTATCAAAACCTTTATCTTGGAGGTTGTAGGCTTGTAGCTTGCCTTTAATGCCAATCCCCCGGCCTTCTTGCCTGAGATAAATAATGTAGCCACCAGAGGTAGCTTTAGATATCTCCTCGATAGCTGTATCGAGCTGCCACCGGCAGTCGCAGCGCTGTGAGCCAAATATTTCACTTGTGATGCACTCAGAATGAACTCGAACAAGTGGTGTTTCGCCCTTTTTTAGATCTCCTAAAGCGAAGGCAAAGTGCTCTTTGCCGTCTCCCATTTCATCAAAAAGAATCAGTTCTCCACGTCCTGCCGGTATGGGTAGAGTAGCGGAAATGGGCTTGTTTTGAGTCAAAAGAATAGCTCCACAGCTTGGGTTTCAGGTGTTTTTACCAATTTGTTTGATAGCACAGCAAGGATAAAAAAGCTCAATAAGTAGGCAAAACGGTTATATTTTAAACAGCTAAAATGCAATCTCTGGGATTGACCGTCTGCTGCATCCTGTTACATTGGTCGCTGCTGTGGTGGCTATGGCGAAGTGGTTAACGCACCGGATTGTGATTCCGGCATTCGTGGGTTCGATCCCCATTAGCCACCCCAGTTTTATTCTCTAGTATAATCTCCATTTAGAATTTCAAGGAGGACTCCCTTGCAGCTAGAGTTTTCTAATGGCCTTCCCGGCACACCCAAATTTGATCCAACAAAAAGACGAGCACCCAGGCGAGACGCGCAGCTGTCTTCTCAAGATAAGCAGCTTGCTGTAGATAACGCACTTCGCTACATACCGGCCGAGTATCACCATGAGATGCGGGCTGAGTTTTTGGGCGAACTAGAAGAACATGGACGAGTCTATGGTTATAGGTTTCGGCCCGAAGGAAGAATCTATGCAAAACCTGTGGATGAATATGAAGGCCAGTGTTTAGACGGTAAAGCTTTGCAGCTGATGATCGACAATAACCTAGACTTCGATACGGCGCTTTATCCTTATGAACTTGTCACCTACGGTGAAACAGGCCAGGTATGTCAAAACTGGATGCAGTATTTACTGATTCAAAAGTACCTGCGGGTTATAGAGCGAGACCAGACCTTGGTTGTTCAGTCTGGTCACCCACTGGGACTGTTTCGTTCGTCCCGGTTTTCACCCAGGGTTATCATCACAAATGCAATGATGGTTGGGATGTATAGCAACCTCGATAGCTGGAAGCGGGCTGCTGCGATTGGCGTGGCAAACTACGGGCAAATGACCGCAGGCGGGTGGATGTATATTGGCCCGCAAGGGATCGTGCACGGCACGTTTAACACGCTTTTAATTGCCGGACGGATGAAGCTCGGCATTGGTGCCGGTGAGAACTTAAAATCAAAACTATTTATTAGCTCCGGCCTTGGTGGGATGTCAGGTGCGCAGGGTAAGGCATGCAAGCTTGCCGGTGGTGTCGCTGTGATTGCAGAGATTGATCCAAGCCGGGTAAAAACCCGCAAAGAGCAAGGGTGGGTCGACGAAGCTTACACAGGCCTAGAAGGCTTGTTTCAAAGAACAAGGCAAGCGGTAGAAAATGGTGAAGCTATTGCCTTGGCCTACCAGGGAAATGTCATAGATGTCCTCGAGTATGCAGAAAAAAACAGTATTCATGCAGATCTGATATCGGATCAAACAAGCTGCCATGCGGCTTATGACGGTGGCTACTGCCCGCACGGTATGCCGTTTGATAAAAGAACAGAGCTTTTAGCAAAGGACCCTGGCAAATTCAAAGCTCTAGTAGACCAGAGCCTGCAAAGACATTTTAAGGTTTTAAAGAAGCTGGTTTCTGCTGGTTCTTACTTTTTTGATTACGGCAACTCATTTTTGAAAAGTATTTTTGATGCTGGCATCAAAGAGATTGCCAAAAACCCACAGCAGCTTTCCGAAGGGTTTATCTGGCCGAGTTATGTCGAAGATTTTATGGGGCCTGAGCTTTTTGATTTTGGCTATGGACCGTTTCGGTGGGTTTGCTTGAGCGGCAAAGACAAAGACTTATTGGCTACCGATAAAATAGCTGCAGAAACCATCAAAGGCCTGCGTGCTGAGCTTAGGTACCAAGATAGGGATAACCTTGAGTGGGTAGAACAAGCCGATGAAAACAGATTAGTAGTCGGTTCAAAGGCACGTATTTTGTATCAAGACGCTAAAGGCCGGCTAGAGATAGCACTTGCCATGAACAAAGCTGTGCGTGAAAAGAAGGTCGGGCCTATCATGCTCGGACGTGATCATCACGACACCGGTGGGACCGACTCGCCGTTTAGAGAAACTGCAAACATAAAAGATGGGTCTTCGGTCATGGCAGATATGGCTGTTCAATCTTTTGCAGGCAACGCAGCACGCGGCATGACGCTGGTTGCACTGCATAATGGTGGTGGTGTCGGAATTGGAAAGTCGGTAAACGGCGGGTTTGGGATGCTTTTGGATGGTTCCGAATTCGTAGATGAGGTTCTTAAGTCGGCTGTACCTTGGGATGTTTGGTGCGGGGTTACCCGTAGGGCGTGGGCAGGTAATTCAAATGCAATTTCAGCTGTCGAAGCAGACTCTGCCGAGCATGGCGTAGACGCAACACTTCCTTTTTATTGAATTTTTTATGCCTGACCTTGCAAAAGAAGCCTGCAAAAAGACTGTTAGGATACTGTTTTTACTAGACTTTTAAAGAGTGCCCTTTATGTTTTTACTTGTTTGAACCGACAAGTACTTACTTGGAGGGCTCTTTATAAAAACCGTTTTTCAACATGGTCACCTACCCGCAATACTTTGCTTTTTCCTGCTTTCTGCTTACGCAAAAGGTACGGAAATACCTGCAGGCCACCTTATGCAAAAAACCGTTGCCGCACTTACTGGTATGGCTGCCGAAGATGTTTTGACGCCAGCACAGATAAAATCTTTTGAGTCCGGCTCTATCGATCTAGCTGAGGTGGCAGAGCTTGCGCGCAAAAACTCGAAATTTGCAAAACATTTAGCAAACTTTTGGACTGAAAAGTTTCAAATCCTTGAGTCTGTTCAGTGGCAAGATAATTTTAATCTAGATAGAGCCACGGGTTGCAACTCAACACGTCCCTGCAACTTTGTCGAAGAGGTAACAAGGTTTTATGGCGAACCTACTGCTGCTCGCCGCCAGCTAAGGTACTCTCATACAACTTGTAGAAGTACATCTTCCGATGATGACATGACCGACGAAGGCACTTTTTTGTTAACTGGCGCTCTAAGCGCTTCACACGAAGATTACACATTTGTCGTAAACCCCGCGGTTGACGGAGAATGCTTTGGAAGAACAAAACTTGTTACTCCTTGGTGGTCAGCCAGTCCAGCGGACTATATTAGGGTTGGCTCTAAGCTCGAAGACTACTGTGGTGGCCCGGGCCTTCCAGAGTGTCTGCCGAGAGTAGATACAAATTCTTATAGAGAGCAAGGGCACTATTCCTATCATGGACGCCTTCGTTACGGGTTTACAATGCAGCCAGGGATGATGGTTGCGATGCAAACCCAGGAGCTGAAGCCGTGGGCAAACGCAGTTACAACGTCAAAAGTACCTGTCAATGGAACTCTAGCTGATTTTTTACATCGCTTTGATCACAATGAAGATGTAGGGACAATGCAGTTTTTCAAGTTCCCTGGAGCTTACCCTGCCATCAAAACAGACCCTGTGTTTACAAAAGCAAACCCTCAGGGCGCAGACGACTGGAAGTGGGTAGAGCAAGGCTTGCCAAGTGGGGTGCTTTCAACTTTTGCCTTTCACCGGGTGACAGATGGAAGAAGAGCAAAATTCAACCGCATGTACAACAGCATGCTTTGTCTCGAGTTTAACGCGTTCCCCGACACAGTGCCGGACCCTAAAGACGTCAACCCTGATTTAACAAAGCGTTCTGGCTGCAAAGATTGCCACGCTGCCCTTGAGCCAGCTGCGAAGTTTTTTGCTAATTGGCCAGAGCTTGGAAATAGCACGGCTTATTTCTACTCGAAGAATGAGGAAGACCAGGGAGTGTTTTTGGGTCAATCAGGGTCAGGGACACCAGGTCTCGCAGGTGCTATTAAAGACTCTATTCCCTTTCATTCTTGCGGTGTTCAAAGGTCTTTTGAGTTTGTGATGGGGCGCGAAATGAGCCTTTCTGAAAAAGGTCGCCTGATGCCATCTCTTCTACGCGTATACCAAGAAGGTGATAAAAAGCTTTGGCCGGTGATAAAGCACATTTTATCTGCAAAATACTTTACGGAGGGGAAATGAAAAAACATGTTCTTCTTCTCGCAGTAATTTTGTTTTTTACATCTTGTGCTGGTAAATATTTTTCGGCAGGCAGTGACCTTGACTTGGTGGACTCTGGATCTGCAGGTGTTGCCACAGGTTTATACCTAGACAGAAGGTTCAAAAACTTTTTTCAGAAAGCTCTGGGAGACAATCCGCGTGGTGTGACTGCATCTGAATCTGCCTATTTATTCGAAAACCCTACCGAGGTTATGGAGCCTCAAGAAATAGCGCTGCTAGGTGCGGTAGATCTGCTAGAAGCTCCGCGTTGTAAAAACAATATTAAAGGAGATCTTTGGGGGCAGGGAGTATGTAGCTCAACTACACAGGTTAGGCCTTTAGCTGGTAGCCGCCTGACTAGCCCGACGCAGTCTTACTTTTCGCTGGTCCGGCGAATCGCAGCGCCTATGTGTAGCCGTTTGGTTAAGCTCGAGATGGGTAGCGAGCCAGCTCGCAACTATCTGGTCAAAAGGACGGTAGACTCTCTCCAAGATGCTGAAGCACCTTCAGCGGAGGATGTGTCAGACACGATGACAAGAATGTATGGCTATGGGCCCTCACCGTTAGAGCTGCACCCGGGTAGTCAAGACATAGCAGAGTTTATGCTTGAACAGATGCAAGCCGAGCGTACTGCCAAAGGCTCTTTTACAAAAGAAGAAGCCACTGAATTTATGAGTGATCTCTATAAAGGTGTTTGTCTTGTTTTAACGCATTCACCACAAATGATACTGCAGTAAGCGAGGAGCTGTTTTTGAGCAAAACAAAAAAAATAGACCCATGCCTTAAAAAAGCGTTAGACAGCGAAGAAGCTTTTTTTAGCGAAGGTCTAACACTTGAAGCAGATCCAAACGCTCAAGATGAATTTACTAGGCGGCAGTTGTTAAGCTATTTATCAAAGGCTGGGTCTGCAACAGTTTTTCTACCACATATGCTAGCAAGTAAGTCAGCAAGCGCAGCTCAAATTTCTGGCAAGTACAAGTTCTGTCTTTACATCCACACGGGATCGCAGTGCGGCTATTCCAATGGTTTACTTATGCCAAACGATGTCGGGAGCTATCCCAAAGGTGTTTTTTTTAACGGGCAGCAAACCGATGCCACAAACCCAATTCTAAATAGCCACACTAAATATGGTTCACTGGTACTAAACCCTTATACTTTATCTTTGGCTGGGGTTAGCACTGACTTGACAAACTGCGTCGTAAACTCACGTAGTGTCAGCCATTTTTCGGCGCGTTGGTATCAAATGACAGGGCATTCTCGCACTTCTTTCTATGGGCCAAGCTGGCAGGTAGGTCTAGCTGGAGCTCTGGCGGGTTATAATAACATGCAAGCAATTCCAGTAGGTGTTGGCAACAACGGGTTATATGGCCGGCGGTCTACCGTAGAAACAAAAAGCGTCAGCCTAGATACGTCAAATAGTTTGGCAGACTACTATTTAAATAATACTGATCACTCAAGTGTCCCTAAAAACTCATCTTCGATGCTAGCAAGGCTTTGGGAGTTTGCAGGAGATTTTTATAAAAAAGACTTGGGTATCGCCAACAAAGATAGGTCCCTGCGAGAAAAACTTGGTCAGTACGTAGAGAGCTCTGTTGCTGGTGCGGCTCAGGTAAAGCCAGGCTCTACGATTGATTTAGGGGTTAAGGGTTCTATCAGCTCCAGTGCAGTGGATAGTCAGATTGACTCTTTGCCTCTTGGAGAAAAAGAGAAGCGTGAAATTAAGCTACTTAAAAGTGACAGTTTTATAAATCAACTCCAGCTTGCGGCAGCAATGGTGCATTCAAGGTTAGGTGCTGGGATGTCTATTGGGCTTTCTGAAGATGATTATCATAGTACAAATGTGAGTACAGTAGCTAGGACAGATGATAGCGGTGCTAGCTACACATTAGAGCTTGGCAACGGAAGTGAAACAAGAACAGCAAGGCGTGGAGCAGCCCAATGGGCGGCGATTCGTTTGTTTTGGGATTACATAAAGTCTATAGGTATGCATGATGATGTGATAGTGATTTGCTCGCACGAGTTTTCTCGAACCGCAGCTAATGCGAAAACACATAAACAGTCTGTTTTTTTACCGGCGAGCCAAGGTGGAGAGGTTGAGCAGTTAGTTGATGTGTATGGTAAAGACCATCGATCTGTTGCAGGGTACCAGATTTTAACCGGTGCTTTTGAAGGGCAAAAAAGGTTTGGAACTGTTGCAGACAATTTTGTTGCAGGCGCTACCTCGGGCAGCTCGGGTGTGCTTGATGCAGCTTCGCCCTCGTTCAATTCTCGCGATATAATAGGCAGCATTCTCTATAAGTTTGATCCTTCATTGTTTCCGCGGGGTGAACGCGACGTAAGACTGTACTATGGGCCTGATTTCTCGTTGTCGGATTTAATCGTCAATTCTTAGTTTTTTAACTTTTTACCAAATATTTCTTTAAGAATCTTCTGCTTAAAGCGCGCGAAGTTATTGACGCTCTTGATGATTTCTGGCTTTGGGTTAGAATTTATAAATCTTAGAAGGCAAACCAAAGGAGATCTTTTGATATGAAAAGGCTAAGTAAGCTAACTCTCATTTTACTTTTTACGCTCGGTGCAAACCTGAATGCTTCGCCAGATGCGCCATTGTTTGAAGAGACAACGGTAGATCTCAAGGTTTCTGAAAAGCGGTGTAAGTTTCTTTTGACACCTATCATTCAAGCTATTAAAACACAGTATAAAATAAATGACTTGGTGGGTGAATGTATCGCTTATCAGACCAACGTAGCTAAGTACGGCATCCATATTTTAGGGATGGTTCCTGTGCCAAGGTTTTTGACAGACATTCAAGACGGTCAGTCTTCTGTAGGATATACAGTTAGCGTTCCCGTGCAAACAAACGTCAAGCTCTATCAGCGCAGTGGAACAAAGCTTGTTGGCAGAGACTACACCGTAGAAGAGAGTCAGATTAAAACACGCTCAAAACTAATTAACTTTCGTTTTTTTGATCAGTGTGAAGATTACAGATCAGAGATTGAGTCTGGTCTTAAAGCAGGCGTCGTTTCGTTTTGTGTACAGGGTACAGACCAAAACCCAGGTGCTTATGTAAAGCTTAGTCCTGCAAATATTGTTAGCCAGTAGACCTTAGTGGATTGATTGATAAAGACTGGCTTTTAAGTCAGTCTTTTTTTATGGGGAGAATTAAAAAAAGTGGATATAAATCTAAAAGCAGAAGAGTTTGAAAAGAAAGTTCTGCAGGCCTCAAAACCTGTGCTGGTAGATTTTTTTGCCGATTGGTGTGGTCCTTGTAAAACACTTGGCCCCATGATTGATCAAATTGCTGAAATAGCCGATGGATCTGCCTACGTGTATAAACTAAACATAGATGAGAGTAGCAGCGTTGCCGCTCAATATGGTGTTCGCAGTGTCCCTACAGTGATCACTTTTGAAAATGGCAAAGAAACCAAGCGTTTTACCGGGGTCGTGCACCCCAAAAACTATTTAGACGCAATTGGCATTGAGTTTGATACTGATTGATGAAGACGGTAAAAAGTACATTTGATCAATGGGCTGTTTCAGATAGAGCCTCTAATATGACGGCTGGACATGCGCATATTTATGAAGCGTATCTGTTAGACTTAGAAAATCACAGCCAAGACATTCCTTCAGCGTTTTCAATTTTGGACGTTGCCTGCGGTTATGGAGAAATCTTGCGGCTAGCTAGCAAAGCTGGCCTGACAAGTTTATTTGGTTTAGACCTTTCTCCAGAGATGGCAAAAAAAGCTCAAGATATTGTGCCTGCCGCCTCCTTTGAGGTCGGTGATTTTACTAAGGCTGAGTCCTTTGCCCTTTTTCCAAAAGTAGCAGGCTGCGTGTGTGTTGAAGCTATTTACTATGCTAAAAACCCCTGTTTAGGGTTACAGAACTTTAAGTCTGCCTTAGATATAAATGGTAGGCTGGATCTGTTTTTAGACTTTTACCAGGAAAACAGACCTTCGCATGTTTGGGCGAAGGCTCTGGGACTCAAGCTACAGCTGCACTCTATAGAGGAGTGGAAACAGATGTGTTTAGACGCAGGGTTTAGTGCGGTTTCACATAGGTTTGCGCACGTCACATCTGAACTTGTTTCTGAGCACGATTTTTTATCGTCTCCCTACACCGAAAGCTACGCAGATTACCTTGAGTCCCGTGCTAACGGGACCCTTTGGCTTACAGCTAAAGCTTAACTATATTCAAACGACCCTTTGCCCCCAAGAGTCTCGATAGCTTCTTTGAGCTTGGTGCTTGTCCCTTTGAGTATAACGGGTGTTCCAGGGTTTAAGGCTTTTATGTCTTTTAGAGCCTCTATGCCGGTCGAATCAAACAAGGTGTTTTCAGAAAACTGTATTTCAATTTTTTCAGCTTTCGTGCCTGATAAATCTAAGGTTGTTTTTCGCGCATTTCCAAAAAATATAGACCCGTTTAGGTTCATTTTTGCAGTGGAGCTAGATGTTTCTAACTGGTTTGCGCCAAATGAATAAAACCTAGAAAAATATACAGCTACGGCAATTCCAAGCCCAAGTAGTATGCCCATCGTTAAGCTTACAAAGATCGTTAAAAGCAAGGTAGCCATAACCATGGCAAAGTCTGCTATGTGAAAAGACTTAAGTAGCTTCATGTATAGTTTTACGTCGATAAGTTTTAGAGATATTCCTACGAGCACGCCAGCTAGGGCTGCTAAAGGAATTTTACCAACAAGAGGCCCTAGACTTAAAACCATCAAGAGTAAAAAAACTGCATTAAAAAGCGCTGCTATCCAGGAGTGACTTCCAGAGCGTGCATTTAACGTCGTCCGGGCAATTGCTCCACAAACTGGTATGCCGCTAAAAAACGGTCCAATGATATTTGCTAGTCCGCAGCCGAGTAGCTCCGTGTTTGGGTCATGCATTTTGCCTGTCATTTTATCGGAGGCTGTTGCTGAAAGTAGGCTTTCTAGGGCAGCAAGGCCAGCGATAGAAAGCGCAACCGGAAGAAATATAGACCAGTCAATCCCAGCAAACGACGGCAGCTCAATGGTTGGAAGCGACCGAGGGATAGCGCCATACTTAGACTGAACCGTTTCTAGGTTCATTCCAAAGACAGAAACGACTACACTGCTAAAGATAATGCCTAAAAGAGTGTTTGGGAGCTTAGGCGTTAGCTTAGAAAAGACTTCGATGATTACGATTGTCAAAAAAGTGATGCCAAAAGTTAGCCAATGGATCTCACCGAGGCGTCCAAATATATCTGTAACACTTGCGAGGTCGAGGCCGGTTGCAGGGCCAATCTGGGTTTTAAATATAATGATTCCAATCCCACCGGTAAAACCCACGATGACTGGATAAGGCACATACTGAACAAATTTTCCTACGCGTAGTAAAGATGCAACTATTAAAATTGCACCAGCCAATACACCTACAATCAAGACATCATTAAAGTCATGCCCCGAAGCGGTAAATGCTGTGAGCACACCTATGAATGCTCCGGCCGGTCCCGATATATTCGTTTCAGAGCCGCCAAAAATAGCCTGGATACCACCAGAGATGATTGCTGCAAATAGCCCGTACTGAGGAGAGACACCAATAGCAATGGCAAAGGCCATGGCTAGCGGTAGAGAAATAAGTGAAACAGTCAGACCAGAAAGAACGTCGTCTTTAAACATTGATCCTGAATAAGAAGAAAGTGACCTAATTCGATTTAGGTAAAACATATTTTTAAATCCCTTTAAGAAAGCATTCGCAGCACTCTAAGTTAGCAGCACGCGAAAAGCAAAGAACTGCTGAACGGGCTATTCTAGGGCCTTTTTTCGAGACTAAACAAGGCCAATAGTTTGGACAGTTTTGACTTCTTTTTAGGCACGGCCTATTACCGCTATTCATGTGCTGCTTGCCTTGTTTCGCTCTTTCTATCCGGCTGGGCCTTATGCAGGTAAATCCATGTAAAATAGAGGACACCCTCTAGGTTGAATATGACAAGGAAGTCTTTATGAATGGTTTAGTGAAAAAAGCTTTGTTCGGAGTAGTATTTGCTTTGTGCTCTTGCAATGCAAACGACTTTAAGAACCTTGGTGCCACCAGTGGCAACGAAGATACTTTGACGTTTCGGTTTGGCGGCGGCAACACACCTGAAAACATCCATTACTTGCTTGTGATTGATAACTCTTCTTCTATGACCGAAATTATTCAAAGGGTTCGCTCTGGCCTTTCTGCTGTTATTGCTAGTAAGGGGTTTCCTGTAGGCTCTGTTATGGGCGTTATGAACACCGTGCCAGGCGACCCGGACAGAGACTTTTCTGTCTGGCACAAGCATGCGGTAAGCTACGAAGACTCGCACCTGGAGCCAGGCTTTTTGAGCCTAGTAAATGCTGATTCCATTCGTTTGTTTAGGCAAAGCAACGGACCTGAAGATAGAAAGGCACGGTGGGCCCTCGACGGTTGTTCCGCTTGGTTTAGCCCTCTAGATGCAAACTGTATGAACGCACACACACAAAATACTCTTCATGGGACCCTCATAGAAGCAGGCGTGCACGCACTAGCGCATGCAATGCAAAAAGCTGGAAACGAAGATTTTTTTAACCCTGGGGCAAACGTCAATGTCGTATTTATTTCAGATACGCACGATCCCGGCGCAAGCTCTCCAACCTTAGAGGGTACCCACCCATCCACTCAGGCGCTGGTCGCCTTGATGGAACAAAACTCAAAGATTGCATCCGTTCGTTTTCACGCCCTTGTTCCTATCGAGCAGCAGTGCAACTCAGAGCTACTTTGGGGCAAGAAATACTTAGAGTATGTGAGTGGAACAAACGGCGTGTCAGCTCACATGTGTGACCTAGAAGACTACACTAGCTTTTTTGCTGCAATGGTCGACAGCAGCGAAAACCTGGCTGAAGCAGTTTTCACTATACCAGCCACAACCCTCACGGTATCAGAGGTGAGCATCAACGGCCAAAAGCTTGAGCCTGCGAGCTAT
The DNA here is from genome assembly GCA_023301565.1 of Oligoflexales bacterium. GTDB lineage: Bacteria > Bdellovibrionota_B > Oligoflexia > Oligoflexales > JALZUQ01 > JALZUO01. Next base: position 111 of record JALZUO010000171.1, on the reverse strand, counting down.
ACGGTCGACTACAACAGTGGCAGAATTACTTTTCCAAACCTGAATCCAGCCGTGCAGCATGTAATAGAGGTGGCCGTAAGCTTTCCTTAGGTAGGGTTATGGATGTTTTGC
>JALZUO010000170.1 GCA_023301565.1 Oligoflexales bacterium | reverse complement strand
AGGTTTAGGATATAGTTTTTTACAAACCCATCGTCAAGAGCAATATGTCAAAGTAAGCGCTATTGCACAGCTCGGATATGACGACACTTTTAGAGAAGAGTTCGACACATACACGGTAGATATTGTCAGCGATTCAAGATATTATTATTCCATGAAAGTCCAATATGGCTTGAGAAAATTTAGAAAGAAAAGCAAAAGAGGCAAGTCCAAAATTGCTGCGGATGAATATGGTTTGTTTTTTAGATACTCTTTTCAAGATCTAGGAACGGCCACTTTTTCGGGAGCAGATTATACAACATCAATATCTCCAAAGGGGCACCTCGGAGGCTTCTTTTACAGAATGATTTTATCCTACGGTGGAGGTAAAGTAAAGCGTAAAGTCAGAGAAAGAGAAAAGCCAGAAAAAGAAATTCCACCCATTATCTACAACCCAAGATTTTGATTTGAATCTTGATGCCATAATCAAATCCAACAAAATCAATTCATGCTCCATAACTCATAATTCATTCAAGATTTGCCTCTCCGTTTTCTCGCCTGAAAAGGCGGGCAATCATTCGAGTCTGTCTCCCTATCGGTCGCCACTACTGCACAGCGCTAGCCCGAATTATTTTAAATCCTCATAAGTTTTTGTTAAAACAACAAATCATTAATTCTTGATGGATTAATTTTATTAATCTTACTCTATAATGTATTGAGTGAAACAAGAACTAAACTATTGATATGAAGAAAATGTATTTTACTGTACTTCTCTTTTATGGCATAGTCGGAGTATTAACTAGTCAGGTTTTAGATGAGTATCATAAGATAACGTGTGATCTCGATCGGCATTCAAAACTAGAAATAAGATTAGGGTCAAGTGAGAGATTCATTTCAAAGCCAATTGCTGATGAATACAAGACACTATATGGTTTCAATGGTAGCCTACATTTAACTTTGCCTTTTAAGATTTACGATAAAAATTACTTTTTCACTAAATTGATATTTGGTGGAAGTACTAATAATGTGTTATTTATGGAGCTTGACCCTGGTAGTAGTGCTATAGGGGTTCCAATTGTTTCAGGTGGCAGTATATATGCTAATATTTATGGAGGAGTAGGACTTGGCAAGCATTTTATAAAAGTCTTTAAAAACAATTCTTTTTTACGTATTCCAGTAAGTTTGAATGTTATTTATTTTCCTTTTATCGAAGGAAGCTCAGATAATGAATTCTTACCATTAATGGGCCTTGATTATCAATTTGATATTGAAGCAAACTATGAGGATAAATATAATTTTTCGATTGTTCCTGAAGTCGCGGCAGAATATCATTTTACTTTACCCAATTGCACCTCTTGGAGTATTGGAGCGTATTATTCTCGCGGGATAAATATAGCACATGAAGGATCAATTGCTATACAGAGAGCAAACGGCGAGGTAGTATCTCAAACATTTCGGAAGCCATATAATACTTTTGGTTTTTCTTTAGGCTATAGTATTTATAGGGAGAAAAAAAATTTAGGGAATTGAAAAAAGGCGGGCAATCCTTTGAGTCTGTTTCTCTATCGGTCGTCGCTATTGCACAGTGCTAGTCCGAAGAAAAAGAGTAATACTCTCTTTTTATAATCTAATTCAAAAGACAATTGCTGCGTTTTTTTCTTATTAAAATGAAGATTTCTTTTTTATTCATATTAGAATAATTATGTTTATGTCGCATATTGAATGCCTCAACTAGATTTTTTAACCATACAATATATAAATAATGAAGTCTTTTAAACCACAAACCTCAAACCTCAAACCACAAACCACAAACCGCAAACCGAAGTAATTAAATCCTTCTTATTCAGAGTATCTGTTAAAGTTTTCACATTAACTTTATTTCTTTTTAGTGTCCTTCTTTTTTCATGTAATCAAGAGGAGGCTCTAGGAATAAGTCAAGAAATTCCTAATAGTGAACAGACAGCAATTAATATCAATTGTGATGACATATTAGATCAAGTGACCAAAGTTGATGACAAACTAAAAGTTTTAGATGGGCAACACCTTAAAAATGTTTGTGATTGTCTTGAGTTAATTATTGATGACTACGATGATACTGTTTTAAATGTTGAGGAGAATCAACCCATTATTGATTTTGAGAATGCTTTAGAATTTAAATCACTTAGGGCAAGAATTGAAAGAGATATTGTTTCTTGGGAGAATACTGCCACCATACAAGAAGCACCTGATCCAGAGGATCAGTTTATTGCTCCTGTAAATTTGTTATCAATAGTAAATTCTAATTGTGAAATTTATATTGGTAATAATATTTTAAATATCTGTGATAATAGTAGTGGGAGTTCTATTATTAATCCAGATTGGAATTCATTTGACTTGGATGACCAAACAGTTGAAAATAGAACTTGGTGCCCTTTTAATGGAAGTGCTACTACGCCAGGTTGTTGCCCAATTACACAAGAATTAGTTAGGGCTACATTTCCAAACAATAATCGTAAAAGAGCTAAAGTTTCTGTATTCTCTTATGGATTTATACTTCCATTAGGCGGTTTACTTTCGACTCATGGAGGGAAAATAACTACTCAAAAACAGAATGGGAGAGGTAATTGGAAAAGAGATAGAGAGGATATAATGATATCAAGTAGTGGTGGGACGCCTGGTGCATGGCAAAGCAATTGCATACCTTTTGATACGCCTAGTATAGCTAGACATACTAGTCATGAAAAAAGAAAATCTAGAGAGAAAACTAGGACAAATATTGGAGTATTAAATACTCCAGCTTGGGTAATAAATGGTAATTGTACAACAGCAAGTGTAAGGAATATTTTTGCACCTTTTGTCTGTAATTCAAACTAAGAATATAATTTATAACAGGATGTTTAAAAATAACATCCTGTTTTTTTAAAATTGGAAAAATATGAAAATAACGTTTTTGGCTTTACTGTTAAGTATTTTATATTTTTCAGGTTTAGCTCAAGTAAGTAAAGTTCCATGTTCTCTTAAATCACAATCTAGATTAGAAATCCGCTTAGGTGCGAATGGAAGATTTATTACCTCTTCCTCTATTCCAGAAGTGGAAACAAATGTAGGTTTTAACCCAAGCGCAACACTAACTTTGCCATTGAAATTGGTCAGGAATAATTACCTTTTCACAAAATTAATTTTAGGTGGAAGTTATAATAATTTTGGATTTAAGCAGATTGAAAATGGACAAGTCACTAGCGCCAATGCTATAGTCGTGAGTGATAGTTACACCAATATATACGCGGGTATAGGATTAGGTAAAGCCCTGCTTAAAAAATTTAAGAAAGGAAATTTTTTAAGGGTACCTATAAGTTTAAATGTAATTTATTTCCCAACTGTGGAAGTTTCTTCGGACAACCAATTCATCCCAATCTTTAATCAAGATTACTCATCACAAAGTTCTGTGAACTATGATGACAAGACTAATTTTTCACTTGTTCCAGAAATAGCAATCGAATATCACTTTTCAAATGATAGGTGCTTGTCATGGAGTCTTGGTATATACTATTCAAGAGGAGTAAATATAGCGCATGAAGGCGAAATATCCATCTTGCGAGCCAATGGTGATATTGTTAGCCAATCATTTGAGGTTCCATATAGTACTTTCGGGGTCTCTTTTGGGTACGGTATTTTTAGGTCAAAAAATTAAGAGCAAAGATGTACTTACGTATCCTATGTGTATCTATACTAATTTGTCTTGGTTTGACTTGTAGAGGTCAAGTGACGGGTCTTAATCTTGTAACTTATTCTTCAGCATCATTAAAAGCAGAATTTAATGACCAAGTTAGTACTAATTTAAACCTAAAGAGAAACATTGGATTTCAATTAAACCTAACGAATAAAATAGAGAGAATACGGAATTTTAATTATGATTTTAGCGTAGGATTGGATTCCTATAGTTTTGAATTACGGCCCAATGGTATCATACGCTCGTTTTTCATACCGTATCTTGGCTTAGGTGTAGGCTATGAATATAAATGGTCACTAAAGAAAGATGATTTCTTGAACCTAAGAGGAGGTATTTCCTTTTTACATTTTCTTGGAGCCAGATCAATTATCACCGATAGAGGCGTAGATAATATTATCGTAAGTGAAGCTTCTATTGGGAATCGATTCCCCATAGTATTTTCGCCAAGATTAGACTTTAGCTACAACTGGCAGACGGAATCTCTGAGAAGTTTTCGTGTAGGTATTTATGCTTCTACCTCTTTCCAAAATATTTTAGTTGGCGACTTTACGATCCGAGATGGCAATGACCTCTTTAGTGGTGGTTTTAGTAAAAAACAGGAATATGTGGGTATTCAGATTGGAATCAATGTTTCGCATGCAAGAAGAGAAAGAGCAAAAGCAAGAATAAGAAAAGGCCTACTCAAACATCCAAAACCTATCAATAATACCATAAGC
>JALZUO010000169.1 GCA_023301565.1 Oligoflexales bacterium | reverse complement strand
GATGCCAACCACGCCCACCTCGTCTGGCGCGACCTGAAAAACGACTTCGCCCGCCACACCCTGAAGAAACACTACGCGGAAGATCACGAATAAAGAGCCAGAGACGTAACAACAACGCGGAACTCCCCAAAATCCGCCCCATCCCGCCGTGAAATCATCGAAGATATTTGGATACAGACAATTCTTCGCCGTAGTATGCCCAGTATATTTATGGTGATAATCATGGATAAGGCGACCACGCTAGGGACTTTCTCAGCACGATTTCTTCCGATGTAATCTCAAGCTTAATGGTTGTCACCACGGATTCACATGGATCACGCTTGATGTGGAGCCGTAGTATATCCGGCATAATAGCATGGTTTCTTCGCTAAGCAGCGCGCTTAAAGGGGGCTAAGCTGATTGACGTCACATCCTATCTTTTTATACAAAAAAAGTAGGGGCCCCGGTTCCCGTTCACGTCAATTTCAGCCCTATATTCGCCGGGAGAGGTTTCAGTGATTTTGGTTTGGGCTGTGAGATCATCGCCGAAAATCTGTAGACTGGATGAGCCCATGATCCTCCAACCAGAAAACGAAGCCTCACTAGAGAATGAAACGATAAATGAATCACCAACCAGATGCGTTTTATTGATCAAAATCCCCTGTCGCTGTTCGGTTACAAGTAATCCGACCCAGACTGAACCTTCACCTCCATAAAAGGCAAGGTTCTCTTTTGTCACAAAAGCCCTGGCTCCAGGAGCCGTGCCTTCGAAAGGTCCTTCTCCGTTAGCGCCCAGACTCAGCGCCTGCACGAAACTCAGAAAAGTCAGACTCACAAGATTACTGCACCCCTTAAATGCCCCTCGCCCGATCCCCGTTAGATTCTCAGGGAAGACGAGAGCGGTTAGACTGGTGCAGTTTTCAAACGCCTCATTTCCTATGCTCCCAAGCCTATCACCAAAAGTCACGTTCGAGAGACTGTATCCATTTCTAAAAGCTGCGCGTCCGACTGATAGCAAGCTGTCCGGAAAAGAGACACTCGTCAAACTACCACAGTCTTCAAACGCTGAAGGCCCAATTAAACTCAGGCCTTCCGGAAACGCTAAACTTGTCAAACACTTGCAATTCCGGAACGCCGCGAATCCAATCCCCTCGAATCCACCTTCAAAATCCACAGTAGTTAGACTAGTGCAATTTTCAAAGGCTTGATCCTCGATCGTCTCCAACCCCTGCCCAACCACAACGCTAGTCAGGCCACTGCAATCGGCAAAGGCCGACCGCTCAACGCTAGTCAAACCATCAGGCAAGTTCAAGTTTTGAAGGCTAGTGCAATTGAAAAATGCGAAGGGTCCGATAACTTCCAACCCTTCGGAAAAAGTGATCCCCGCCAAACTGGTGCAGTTCTCAAATGCTTGATCATCGATCCTGGTCAGTCCATTCGGGAAACTCAAGCTGCCTAAACTGGAGCAATTCACGAATGCCGTGTCGTTGATTGTTGTGAGACTGTCCGGAAAAGTAACGCTCCTAAGACCACTGCAACCTGAAAAAACCCCAACACCAGTGGCTATCATTCCTGCAGGAAGGGCCACACTCTCCAAGCTAAGACAACCGATGAACATTTGAAACCCAAGATCGCGCAAGTCCTCCGGAAAAACCACACTGATCAACCCTCGACAATTGGAAAAGACCCACGCCCCTGTTGTATTCAGGTTTGCAGGGAGAATCACTCCCTCAAGGCTCACGCAATTTGCAAAGGCCGAGTTGAGAATCGTCGTCAAACCATCAGCAAAAGAGACGTTCGTCAGTCCGCTACACTCACTAAAAGCACTATTTCCGATTGTGATCAGACTGTCGGGAAAGCTAATGTCAGTAAGGTTAATACACCTCCTGAACGCGAAAGTACTAATTTCAATCAGGCGTTCGGAAAAAGTTACGTCGATCAAACCTATACAATTCTCAAATGCTCTATTTAGAATTCTCGTAACACTATCCGGAATAATCACGCTGGTCAGAGCGCTGCAACCTTCAAAGGTATCGGCTTCGATCAAACCCAGCTGTTGCGAGAGAACGATACGTTCTAAGGCAGAGCAAGATTTCAAGGCCGATGCTCCAAGACTTGAGACGGTATCGGGGATGACCAAGCTCGTCAGACCTACACAGCCACCAAAAGCAGAATCCCCAATGCTCGTCACACCAGCTGAGATGAAAATGCTCTCCAGACTTACACAGGTTGAAAAAGCAAAATTCCCGATGCTCGTCACACCAGCCGGAATGATAACGTTCTCCATATTCAAACATCTAGCAAAAGCGGCGTTCCCGATGCTCGTCACACCAGCTGGAATAACAATGCTCTTCAGACTACGAGCCCCTTCAAATGTTCCATCAGCGATACTGGAGACACCATCAGGGATGACCATGCGCAAGAGGTTGAGGCAGTTACTGAAAGCACTCGGGCCAATGCTCGTCACACTTTGCGGAAGCTCAAAACCAGCCCACGCGCTCCCTGCAAAGGCCGATGGGGCGATCGTAGTTACCGGCATCCCATTGATCGTCGACGGAATCTGAAGGACCCCAAGCCCTTCCGAATCCGACCCGGTGATCGTCACCTCTCCGTTGGCCTCTGTCCAAGTCAAAAACTCAAGCGCCAGAGAATCCGCAATTTCGGAGATCTGGAGATCAAACCCCAGATCACTGCTGCTAGAACTGGAATTGTGCAGGGAGAACGCGATAACATGTTCTCCTGCCTCCAGTCGACCAAGTAAGACAACCTTCGTCTCCCCCTCCACTCCAGAGGCCGGGGTGAGTCCGAAAAATTCATCCACCCCAGAATAGTTGACCGAAGCGACAGCCTCACCGTCTAAATAAATCACCCCACCGTCATCGGCCAGAATTTCAATCTGCAGATTCTCGTGATCTTGCGTGGTCGTAATTGTAGTGCGGAAATAAGCCGTAAAACGATTCCTCAATTCAGGAAGACCGATATCAGTGGCAATGGTGTTCCCGGTGATAGAGCCATACCCTAGCATGGCAGGTGCAGCCCCGTTAAATCCAGGCCCGTCATATTCGTCGGGACTATGCCAAGTCGCCTGAAAATCATCATCTAGGGTCCCTGGGTCAACGCCATTCGTTGGATGAAGATACTCCCAAGATGAACCAAAAGGAAGGATGATTTGGGCATGACAAGGTTCAAAAATCACACAACACACGAGGAGCAGGCAGAAGGACTGGATCAGATTTCTAGCTCGGCTACCTCTTGATAAAACATCACTTAACGGAATGGTCATAAAAATCATCTAATTATTACGCCGAAAAACTAGCACTCCCGTCGCTGCCTAGCAAGGGAGAAGCGGGTCAGCCAATATGCCCAGTGTTTCCCAATAAGAGAAGGCATCCTACGATATCTCGTTCGGGTAAGTGTGGATCCCGATTGCCTCGTGAACAACCTTTCATGGGGATGTCCCTCAAGTCGTTAAAACTGGTACTGGTTTGCTGATGGTTTCATTCTAGAGCTCGATGACCCCGCTCCATCGATAGGTGCAAAGGCCTTCTACCGGTTGGAAGCCGTGCGCAGACCGAACTGACTAAACTAGAGGTCTACCGGCTTTTGCAGGAGGGCCGAGATTCGCTGCAAGAGCATCCCTGCCCCGCCGCCATCGACCACGCGGTGGTCGAAGGTGAGGCAGAGTTCAGTCTCCG
>JALZUO010000168.1 GCA_023301565.1 Oligoflexales bacterium | reverse complement strand
AGTTGAAGGTGTTTTGGCTTGGCCCAAAGACGTCATGGCAGCTGGCAAGCTCCATGGATGTGTCAGATATCCAGGTGGAAAGTCTGGGTTTCTTCTCTGAGGGCAGTTCGGGCGCGCAAGAGCATAAACTTATCTCTAGCCAGAGGCTCGATACTGCAAGCGTACTCGTTCGTTTTGACCCCAAAGATGGATCCAGCAATGCTGCCGGAAACTTTGCAAAGCCTCAGGTTCTTTTGAAAACCCTAGATATGAACGGCCAAAAAAAGCTTTTGGTCAAAGAAAAAGGCAAGTATTTTTGGCGATTTAAGCTTTGCTCTGCAGTCAGTAAAAAATCCTGACGGAAAATAGTGCTGCGCTGTGTTAGCTTCGGTTTTGGAGCATAGCAGTGACACAGGTACAACTTTTTTTATCAGATATTAAAATCAAGCACAGCTTTTTTGCGCTACCTTTTGCCGCGATTGCCTGCTTGATTGCAGCCCAAGGTCTTAGTTGGAGAAGGGTTTTTGCTATTCTTGTTTGTATGGTTGCAGCTCGTAGTTTTGCCATGGGCTTTAACCGGATTTTGGATTACGACATAGATGGCGTGGTTGAACGGACGATGCACAGGCCGCTAGCAAATGGTAAGGCCAGCGTCTGGTGGTACTTGTTGTTTGTTAGCGTAAGTGGCCTCCTTTTTGTATTGACCTCTTTACTGTTTCTTTCCCCAAGTGCGCAGCTTCTTTCTCCCGTAGTTTTAATCGGACTTGCTGTTTATGGCTTGTTTAAGAGGTTTACTTGGTTCGCACATTTTTACCTGGGCTTTTGCCTGGCGATGGCTCCGATTGCAGTGGTTGTAGCTTTGGGGCAACGGCTTTCTTATTCCGTAGTTGCACTGTCTGTAGGAATTATGTTTTGGACGGCTGGGTTTGATATAATATACAGCCTGCAGGATCGCCGCGATGATTTAGCACTTGGGCTTCATTCAGTTCCAGTTCGTTTTGGAAGCCAAGGTGCTTTGTTTATTTCTAACCTTTGTTATGCAGTTTGCTTGGTTTGTTTTTTGATTGTTTCCCTAGGTCCAAACGGTGGTATGTTCTCGAAGATCGCTCTGGCACCAATTGCTGTATTGTTGATTGGCTCGGCTTGGGATAGTCATCGAAACGTCACAGGTATAAAGGGCAATGATACCTCGGAGTCTGCAAAAAAAAGCCTTGATTTAGGTAAAGCTTTTTTCTCTTGGAACGTATTCATTGGCTTTATCTTGCTAGGTGGCATGCTTTTAGATTATTTCTCGGGGATATAGGTTTCTGATGAATCAACTCCAAAAAATAGATAAACGAATCGCCCTGGGTATCACAGGTGCTTCCGGTTCGCGCTTTGCTGAGAGATTTTTGGAGGTAGCTTCCAAGATTTTCTCGCGGGTTTATGTCGTGGCAACGCCTGCAGGTAAAAGCGTAGTGCAGCATGAGCTTTCAGCAAAGAAAGCAGGTTTTAGCCTGGCCCGTTTATTATCGGGGGAAGACGCTAAAAGTGTCGATCCTTCCATACGGCTTTTTGACAATGAAAATCTTTTTGCTCCCATTGCAAGTGGCTCGTCAGTAGCTGATGCAATGGTAGTATTGCCCTGTTCGATGGGTACAGTTTCTAGGATTCGAACGGCAAACTCAGCAAACCTTTTAGAGCGCACAGCAGATGTTGCGCTAAAGCAAAAAAAACAGCTTATAGTTTGTCCAAGAGAAACTCCCCTGCACGCCATTCACTTAGAAAACCTGTATAAACTTGCCCTAATGGGTGTGGATGTTTTACCGGTGATGCCAGGCTACTACCAGCACCCTAAAAGTCTCGAGGATCTCGATGACTTTATGGTAGGCCGTGTTCTTGAGCTGTTGGGAGTCGACCACTCTCTTTACCCGGCGTGGAACTCGAGAATGCGTTAACAAATGCAGTTGTAAGTAACCGATATTAAATAAAAAAAATAAAAAGCTTGGCTTGGGCTTCGGTAGTTCCGATACCCTTAATGTGAGAGTAAAGATAACATTTCTAGCCTTAGTATTTGCTGCTTTAGCCTCTGGCTGTCAGCAGAGCCCTAAGGCAGACGTAGAGCTTGTTAGCTCACCTGCAGATTCTTCAAATGAAAACCCTTATATCCAAGACCCTTTTAACGACCCTTTTACAGCAGACGCCCCAGCTACGGACCCAGCTACGGTTGGCGACTCTGTGGGTATAGACCCAGATGGCTCCGGCGACGGCAACCTGCCTTTTGGGCTTCCAGCGCCAGATTTTTCCGGTGCTACGCCTACAGAACCTGTGGCAACTACCCCTACAATACCTTTAGAAGACCAAACCTGTGCGCAACAAGGCAAGTTGTCTGAGCCTTTTAGGTCCGACTCCTGCTTTGGCGTAAGAGCACCTGATGAGTATCAAAGCCTAAGCCTAGCCGTAGAGCTTTTTTCACAGCGTGGCGTAAACGACATTCAAAGCATGTTTAATAGCATCAGTGGGAACCCCCAGTTTGTTGAAGTCGGCCTTACCGCAGCAGACACTCCGAGCAGCCTTACTCAACTAAGATCAGTAGGTGAAAACAAGCTTTTCATGAGTATCAAAACAGACACCGGTTACGAATACCTATTCGAACAATAATATCAATAAATTCAGTTCTATAAGTACCTATCAAATTTGCTTTATGTTCCTAGCAAGTTGTATTATCTTGGCTACATATCCATAGGCCCTGTTTTGACAGGCGCAAAGAAAGGTCTCATTTTATGAGCGAGTTGCAATCTGTAAATACCAAACAAAAAGCTGACGGAAGCTGGCAGAGCATCCATGTACCAAGCGGCAAGATCACGCACGGGATGACTGCAGATGAATCCCAAGAGGCGATGCGCGAGTTGTTGGGGATGGAAGACGACGGCAAGTTTACAGAGCCAACTACAAGTCAAGCATTTGAAGGGCCTGCAAAAAATGTAGCACTATTTCTTGAGGGCGAGGTTTCAGAAGCTCTTAAGTTTCACTCAGGTTTTGCTCGGCTTATTTCGATGGACGACGGCATGGCAGAAATTAAGCTTGGTGGTGGCTGTTCAGGTTGTCCAAGTTCTGCACTAACTCTGTTCAATGGCGTAAAGACGCAGCTGCAAGAAAAGTTCGGCGAAGACGTTGTTGTAGACGTGATGTTGGCCTAGGTAATTCTACTTTAGTTTAAAAATATAAATTCACTTTTTAACCTTCAACCTTCAACCTTTGGCACAAGAGGGGTTTAGCTAGTGGTATAATCAAAGCCTTGTAAGGAAATCCGCGAGCAGCTTCGGGCCGCTTTTATAAAAGGGCAGCATGAATACAAGTATGGCCCCTTGCCGGAGACTGCTGCAGGTAAAACTATCTTACTAGTTCCCTTTAAGCAGAACGAAGCAGCGTAACTTGATATCATCAAAGGCGCCCATCCCGTATCTTTAGACTATGCCCCTCGTGGCTGGATTAACTCCCTAATTGTAGGAAATAACGTTTTTATTTCAAAGTACTCTCAGTACCCAAAAGAGCAGGCAGCCGCAGAATGTGTGTGGCGCAGGCTCGGCTACCAGGTGATTCCTGTTAGGGCAGAGAGTTTGATTCAGTACGGAGGGGCTGTGCACTGCATGTTTTGTGCGCTTCCGGTGAGTGTTGATGCTCTAGAATCGCAGAACCCCGAGACGCAGTGACTGTGTGAGTCTCATATTTTTAAAATATAAGAGTGCTGGTTGTAGTAAAATTATAGGCGAGACATGGAGGTCTTCGGCGTGACGGTTGTAAAAAAGTTTGGATTTTTGCTCTTCGGCTTGCTTTCGTTCGGCCAGGTTGGTTTTGCAGAGTGTGATAGCCGTGAGAATTATACTTCAATGTATTTTGACCGGTTCAACACTATGCAGTCCTCAAGGGTGCAGCTTATTTTTCTTAAGGCTGATCAGTCTAGACTTGAAATGCAAACTACCGCTATATCACTGCGTCTAAAAACCTTCAGAAAACTTTACTATAAAGGCTACGTAGATTTATCATTTATAGAAGCTTTAGATATCGAGCTTCAGAGGCAACAGCTAGAGCTTGAAGGTGTAAACTTAAGGCTTCTCGGAGCAAGTGAAGAGATTGCTTTGCAAAGAGTGCGCATGCAAGAAGAGTGCAGCACAAACACACAAAACTTTGACCCTGTAACCCTGACTCTACTGCTAAAAAACATGTCTTTGCGGTGGGAGGGATCTATGGCCAACCGTGAAAGACGGCTTGAGCTGACTCGGCGAGAATTAAAGTTGGTGCAAAAGTCTCTAGCGTGGAATCACAGGGCTTATGCAAAAGGGTCTATTGTGAAAGATCAATTACAAGAAGCAACCAACGCTGTCGTGCGGGTTGAAGATAATATTGCTGCAGCTGAAGCTGCAAATGAAATGTCTAAATCTACGATAGAAGCTATTGGCCAATATATGACACTTATGGATTAGTAATCTTTAGCTAAGGAGCTCGAGTTTTTCTTGGGTATCCAGCCATTGTTCTTCCAACGCTGAGATGCTTTCTTCTAGTGAGTCTTTGGTCTGGTTCCACTCTGCCAGTGCCGTATAGTCAGAAACCCGAATATTTTCGTAGCCTGCTTTATGCTTATGGAGTTTTTCTGTGGTTTTCTCAATTTTTTTTTGGATTTGATCTGCTGCTTTCTCTAGGTTCCGCAGGTCTTTGCGCTGCTCTTTTGTTTTGTGGTGGTTTTTCGTTGCCGCTTCTTTTTTTGCATTTTTGGTCTGGTCTTCTTTGGAGACGGTTTCTTCCATAGCATTTTTGGTGTTTTCTTGGCGCATCAAACGCAGGTAGTCATCGATGTTTCCGTGGTAGAGCGTTGCCTGACCGTCGGCACCTATGGCAAGTGTATGGGTCGCAAGTGAGTTAAGAAAAGACCTGTTGTGGCTTACGATAAGCGAAGTTCCTTCGTAGCTTTCTACGGCTTGCTTTAAAACTTCGGAACTAAGAATATCAAGGTGGTTTGTAGGCTCATCTAACAGCAGAAAATTGCTTTTTGTACTCATAGCAATGGCCAGCCCAACCCGGCTTTTTTCCCCGCCAGAAAGTACCGCAAATTTTTTGAAGACGTCATCTCCACGAAATAACAGTGCTCCCAAAACCCCTCGAGCCTTTGGTTCGCCAAGCTCCGGGCGGGCTTGCATCAAGATTTCAAGGACCCCCATATTCGGGTCTAGCTGGTCGTAAAGGTCCTGCGCAAAGTAGCACCTTTGAATGTCTCGAGAGAACTCAATATCGCCAGAAAGACTCGGGATCAACCCATGGATGGTTTTAAGCAGGGTTGTTTTACCAATTCCGTTGGCGCCGACGATGGCAATTCGTTGACCTTTTTCAACGACCAGGTCTAGGTTTTGACAAAGCTGGTTAGAGCCATAGCCAGTGGTTAGCTGCGAAATTTCTACAATTTTTTGTCCACTTGGTAGTGCTTCTGGAATGGGTATCACCATTTCGGAAATAGAAACATCACCGGTTCCCATGGCGTTTTGAATTTTACTGAGTCGCTCGACCATCTTCGATTTGCTTTTGGCTTGTTTGGCTTTGCTAGCTTTTGCTCCAAACCGGGTGATAAAAGTTTGCAGATCTTGTTTGCGTTTTTCTATTCGGCCCATGGTTGCAGCTTCTTGTTTTTGTCTTTCTTCTTTTTTGATCAAAAAGTTATCAAAATTACCGCGGTAAGAAAGTATTCTGCTTCCACAAAGCTCCATGGTCACAGTGGCGGTGCGGTTGAGAAACTCTTGATCGTGAGATACAAATAACAAGGTTCCAGGGAACTGCATCAGATGGCGCTCAACCCACACAAGGCTTGGCAGATCAAGGTGGTTGGTAGGTTCATCCAAAACTAAAAAATCAAAAGGCTGCATAAATAGTTTCGCAAGCTCGATCCGCATGCGCCATCCGCCCGATAGTTCAAGCGGGTTGGTTTGAGTCTGGGCTTGCGTAAACCCAAGTCCTGCTAAAATGGAATGAGCTTTGGCTTCAAAGGCATAGCCTTCTTCTGAAGCAAATGTTTGTTCGAGGTCCGCATAGTGCTGGATAGAGCGTTCGGAAGAATCTGTCTCTAACTTCTTCTTAGCTTGTTCGAGTTTTTCTCTGATAGCATACAGCCTTTTGTTGCCCGAAAGGCACTCGAGTAAAGCCGTATTAAGCGGGGTAGGGTTGGCTTCTTGCGGCAGTTGCCCAATACGAAGAGACTTCGGTGTGTGAACTTCGCCCTGAGAAGATTCAATGTCTCCAGTTAGTATTTGCAGAAAGGTTGACTTACCTGTCCCGTTCGGGCCAACAAGGGCAATCTTTTCACGTTGTGGGAAAGAAAAAGACAGGTTTTCAAACAGTGTTCGTCCGCCGTACTTTTTGGATAAATTTTCAATTCGAATCATGGTTTGTACACTATATTTTTCAAAGGTTAGGTTTGGCCATGTAGCTACGGAAGGGCCGGTCAATGAGAGTATCTATCCGTAGGCCTCGTTTGACAAGAGGTGAGTTGTCGAGCAATATACAAATGTATGGCGGATTTGCTCACAAAAACCCAAGATAAAGCGCTGCGGTTTATCCACAGAGAGATAGCCCGTCGTGGGCTTCCCCCGACTTTGCGTGAAGTTTGTGAGTATATGGGCTACAAGGCCGTCGGTTCCGTACAAGATTTAGTCAAGGCTTTGAGGACAAAAGGTTTTTTAAAAAAGCCTGGAGAGCAAAAAGCACGCGGCTTAGCTTTGACGGCAAAAGCACTGGCCATGCAAAAAATTCAAGAATCAGCTGCGGGTCTTTCTGACTTTTTAGAGGTGCCTTGTTTAGGACGCGTTCCTGCAGGTGATCCGGTAGAAGCTATTGAAGAAGCCAAAGAGACCCTGCAAGTATCTAGAAGTTTGTTTAAAGCAAGGGTGCAAAAATCAGCTAGGTACTTTGCACTACAAACAGACGGCATGAGCATGCGAGATGCAGGTATTTTTGATGGCGATTGGCTTATTGTTCGTGCCACCGAAGAAGCTCCATTGCACAGTGTTGTGATCGCACGGATGGATGGCAATGCAACTTGTAAGCGTTTAGAAAAATGTCCAGAGCGTGGGTTTTACTTAAAGCCTGAGAACAAAGAGTTTGACCCTATTTATGGTGACGAGTTTGAGTTTGAAATCATTGGAAAAGTAGAAGCGCTTCAACGCTCGTTCTAGCCGGAAACACTCTCTAGAAAAAAACTGTTAGAAAATTAAAATTCATCCGTTCGCGTTGATTTTGTATACAGAAGCAGCTAGGCCAGTGATTTGTTTTGACATGGATCGACATCCTTACTACCATATTTTTGTATGGTATGAGGTACACGATGCAGAACACTAATATTATAGAGAACTTAGAGCCCGGTCACACCAATCGTATGGATTGGCAAGAGCGTGAGGCGGTAGCGCCTAAGTCTCGACAAAAGCTGCTTGAAGATATTGCATACCTACGCCAAACCCTAAACCTTCGAAAGACAGCTGACGATCCTGCCTCTTTACCCTCTATAGAACGCCTCAATTCTGGGGTAACGGAGTTAGATCGACAGCTGCGAGGAGGGCTTCCTTATGGAAGCGTGGTCGAGTGGGGTTGTCCTTTAGGCAAAGGCGGCCGTAAATGGGTTTTAAAGTTTTTAAAAAACGCCCAGATGCAAAGAAGCCAATGGGTGCTGTGGGTTTCTCCCAAAGAAGAAGGCAACCCTAAGAAGCCGTCTTTACGCAGCTTGCACCAAAGTAATTTATGCAATGTAGACACTGGCAACCTAAGAATTTATCCACCAGCCTGGCATGCGCAAGGAATTGATTTAAAACGCATTCGATTTGCTCAATCCAACGCTGCCATGCGTGATTTTAGGCCAATGTGGAGCGACGATTTTTTTCAGATCATTGTTTTAGATAGGCCTGTAGGTCTTCGCAAAGAAGACTTTGCTTTTTTACACCAGAGTGCGCGCCGCCAAAAGAGCCTTATCTTTATTCTTCGCGATCATTACCTATCAAACAGCTATGGCAATGTATGGGCTAAAACTAGGATGCAAATTTACCAAGATCACCTTCGGCATACTGCAAAAGCACACTTTTTACGCGGTGGCTTGACCTCTATGAGTGAGGACCTTCTTTGATGCTGTTTGTTGGTTTGCATATGCAGAGTCAAGGAAATGAGTCCAAAGAAGATCTGCTCGAAAGAGTTGGGGGCTTGGCTACGAGTATAAGCCCACAATGGATGGTCTGGAGTCACAGTGCAGATCATTGCCGGCTGCTTATAAACTTAGAAGTGACCGAGTCTTATTGGAAGATTCAGCTGCAAAAAAAATATGGCAGTACTTCAAAATATTCTTGGTGTGGGATGCTGCGGAATTTTTTAGAAGAATTTTTAATGGACGACAAACAAGGTCGTCAAAAAGGCCAAGAAACTTCTGTTGTTTTAGCAAGTCACCCTTGGCAGTGTGTGCTAATGCTAGAGCATATGCAGCAGAGATCCTTACATGGCGTATACCTACTTTCTGAAAAGCTTGCCGAAAATGTTTTTCAAGATATTTCATGGGGTAGTTGGTGGAGCTGTATACACAAATTATCCACACACTGGAACAATGCATTGTCTTGCAGCCAAAAAAGCAAAAACTACGAAGGTGAAAACTGGCCAAAAAGTCTAAATGACCTACGCCTTTTGAGTGTAGATCATTTTGTAGACGGTAAGCCTTTCGATCAAAGATCCTGGACTCGTTCTGTAGAAAGGCTTTCCCGGGCTTGTAGGGTTTTAGATAGATCTACTCCCTATCAGATATTTGTACTTGGTAAATCGCAGCTAGCACGCCGCTATGGAAAAAGGTTGGCGAGGGTCATGCAATGGTCTTTTTCAAGTCACAAAGAGACATCTTTTTCTCTTTTTAAAAGTTCGCCTTTACAAAGTTTTCCTTGGGATTCTCATGTAGATGCGACCGATATCTCTATAGAAAGAAACCTAGATCACCCAGTTTCAAGCTGGGAGCAGTGCAGCCTTGCACTAGAAGAAGATTTTTCAAGACTGGGTTCGCACTCACAAGTAGATGCGAGCCTTTTCGTTTTAAGCCTGGAGTGGCGGCTGACTTTCTCTGATATGTCTCTCACTACTCTTCCCGTCCTGTTTAGGTACCCCACACAAATCTGCTTTCTGTCCCACCAAAAAGCAGCCCTCACCCAGGCTTATTACACCTTTGAAGATATGCAGAGCCACCTGCAAGCACGCGATGCTTCTACCGAAGATTTATTTATAGAACCTAAGTCTATTGTCCGGTGGGAACTTTGTATTTCGAAAAAAATGCGTTCTTTACCTGCCATGAAGAGGTTTTTAGATATCAACACTGCTTCAAGTGACGCTTCTTCACAAGAAGATTTAGAACGGCTTCAAAATCTTGAGATCCAGCTACCCGTTGCCCTAGAAGGCTTTTCTCTGCAAGAGGATTGGCCGTACCAAGACTCATACTCAAACAAAGATGGTAGGCCAGGTAACGACTTGGATCAAACCGTGGTTGGTGCAGGCTCGCTTTGCTCTATCCAAGCTACGGCAGCTGTGAGACCTCTTTATATTTTTGATCAGCCGCAAGAGCTCAAGCGGGTTAAAAACACTGGCGCATTATGGAGTTTTTGCGAACGGGTGATGAGTAAATGGTGGGTTAGCTGTAAACTTAAAAAACAAAAACTAATACAAGAACCAAAGAACAATCAAATTCAAAACTTCTACAAGTTTGTTTCTACGGATGGGAATCAACTTTGGGTGTCTCAAGGTTCAAACAGAGATGAAAACCCATGGATGGTTCATGGAATCTACGCATAGCCTAAAAAATCTCTTTATTGAAAATCATTGTGAGTTTTTGCTTCACTCTGCCTACAGTTTTTTGCACTCACCCTCGCAGCCTTCTGTCATGATGGAGCGCGCTGTAGCCGTCGGTCATAAGCAGATGGCTATTACCGACATGGACGGAGTTTATGGGATTGTCCAGGCGTATAAAAGCAAACAATCTCTTAGCCTCCTGTACGGCATGGAGGTTCACTTGGAAAAAGATCACCTTTTGCCCCTTACTCAGCAAAACACGATAGTGCTCCTAGCTAAGTCTATCAAGGGTTACGCAGGCATCTGCCAGGTAAGTACAGAGGCGCATGTAGGGGGTAAAAAACATCCATATATTTCTCTAAGTAGGCTGTTTGAGCTAGGGGTTTCGTGGCCAGATCTTGTCTGCATTCTACCGATGCGTGGCCTGTTGCGAAGGGGGGAAGTCGATCAACATTTTGCTCAGCTTAAAAAGCTAAAGAAAGTTTTTTGCGGGGATTTGTATCAATCCGTAGGAGTCTACAACCACCCGGGAGAAGACTGCTTTCGCCAGCACTATGTAGGTGCTGCAGAGAAAGAATCTGTCGAGCTTGTTTTGTCGCAAGATATTTTTTTTTCCAGCCCTGAGGATAAATACCTATCGGATGTCATGCAAGCTATCCGGATGAATAAATCTATAGAAGAAGTTCCCAGGCATTTGTTTGTCAATGATCACCGCAGTATTCTGTCATTGGATTACCTGTTTAAACTTTACCAAGATCTTCCTTATCTAGAGCAGTGCATTATAAATTCTAAAAAAATTATTTCGCAGATTCAGTTTAAACTCAGCGAGCTCCGCTATGCCTATCCAAAAGAGATGCTTCCTGAGGGGAGACTGCCGCAAGAGTTTTTAGAAGAGCTTGTTTGGGCTTCTGCTTGCTCTTATTACAAAGCATCCTTGCGAAAAAAGCTGCCCACTAAGGTTATGGAGCTATTAAACAAGGAGCTGAAGCTAGTAGAGCACCTGATGTTTGCAGATTACTTTTTGACTGTATGGGATATTGTGCGCTGGGCCCGCTCGCAGGGGATTGTCTGCCAAGGCCGCGGTTCTGCAGCAAATTCAGTGATTTGCTTTGTGCTTGGCATTACATCGGTTGACCCAACGCAGTTTGAAGTCTTGTTCGAACGTTTTCTAAGTGTAGAGCGCGGAGATCCGCCTGACATTGACATTGACTTTGAGCACGAGCGCCGCGAAGAGGTGATTCAATATATCTACAGAAGGTACGGGCGTTCTAAAGCGGCGATGGTTGCTAACGTGATTAAGTTTAGGCGTAGAGGAGCTTACCGTTTTAGTGGGAAAGCTTTGGGTATAGGTGACGCTACGATCCAGTCTATGAGTAGTTTTATGGACCGTAGAGAATTCAGACATAAACCTCCGAGTGAATCGATGAAACTCTTTATGGCGCGGCGAAATGAAAAGCTACAAAGCGATAAGTTAGATAACGATATAAAAAATGTGGAAATAGAAAAACAAGAAAACCCGGATATTTTTTATCTGTGGGCTCATATAGCGGGCAAGCTAAATGGTCTTCCAAGGCATCTTGGTATTCATTCTGGTGGATTTATCCTCTCGCAGTTCTCTTTAAACGAGCTTGTCCCGCAAGAACCTGCAACCATGGAAGGGCGCACAGTGATCCAGTGGTCCAAAGATGATGTTGAAACATTGGGCCTGTTTAAAATAGATGTCTTAGCCTTGGGTATGCTGACGGCTGTTCGGAAGTGTATTGGTTACATTCAAGAGCTAGAGCACGCCAAAGGTTATTCGCGAGATAAGCCGCAACTTAGCTCCATGCACGACATTCCACACGGAGACACACAAACCTACGACATGATTTGCAGAGCGGATGTCGTCGGGGTTTTTCAGATTGAATCGCGCGCTCAGATGTCGATGCTTCCAAGGCTTCGCCCCCGGTGTTTGTATGATTTGGTCATCGAGGTGGCCATCATTCGGCCCGGCCCTATTCAAGGGGGGCTGATACACCCTTATTTGAGGCGAAGAAATGGGCAAGAACCTGTGCAGTATGCGCACCCTAAACTGGTGAACGTGCTTGAGCGAACCCTAGGGGTTCCTTTGTTTCAAGAGCAGGTCATGCGGATTGCAATAGAAGTCGGTGACTTTACTGCAGGCGAGGCCGATAAGCTGCGCAAAAGCATGGGGGCATGGCAGATACGTGGTGACCTTCATCAGTGGATGAAGAAGCTGGTTACTGGGATGAGAAGACACAAAATCAACGAGCTTTTCATCAAGCAATTAGTAGGGCAGATGCAAGGGTTTGCTGAGTACGGTTTCCCTGAATCACATGCGATTTCCTTTGCGCATATTGCCTACGTTTCTTGTTACTTGAAGTCGCATTACCCTCACTTGTTTACTTTGGCTATGCTTAACTCCCAGCCGCTTGGTTTTTACTCTTCCCATGCACTTTTGCAGGATGCAAAGCGCCAAGGTGTGCGTGTTGCGCCTGTTTGCGTTCAATCCTCGCAGTGGCAAACAAGCTTAGAACGAACGCCGCAAGGTGAGCCTGTACTGCGTATGGGGTTTGATTTTATTCGTGGTTTGAACCAGGGGCGTATGCTCGCATTTGTTCAGTTACGCAAGTCAAAGCAGGGTGGCCGGTGGTCTTGCTGGCAAGAGTGCCTTGCCGAAAGTGATCTTCACCGTGATGAGATGGCCTTTTTAGCTGCTGCAGACGCTTTTTGTAACTTAGGGCTTAGCCGCAGAGAAGCTTTTTGGTTGATGGAGGCTTTGCCAACTTTGTCTATCCCTGGCTTAGAGGACCCAGATCTTTTTCAAAACTTCGCTCCAGAGTCTAAGTTTTCAAAAGTCCGCCAAGATTTCAGGGCTACAGGAACGAGTTTGCACGAACACCCTGCAGAGGTGATTCGCCAAACCTTGTGGTCTTACCCTGTCGCCGTAGAGAGCCTTACTTCTTCAAAAGAAATTACATCGGGCACCCGAGGGATCAAAAGTGGCAAAAAAATTCGCGTGTTTGGAATGGTTCTAGTTCGCCAGGCACCACCCACTGCAAAAGGGATGGTGTTTTTTACCTTAGAAGATAGCCATGGGTTTTTTAACCTGGTTTTTCGGCCAGATGTTTTTCGCAAATATGCTTCTTTTTTACACGAGCAGCCTTTCTTGTGCGTAGAGGGTGTTCTACAGGTTTCGGCCGTAGGCTCTACACAGGCTGCCTCTTGCGGGGCCTCAAGTATTTTGGTGAAGAAGGTCTTTGTGGAGTCTTATGGTGAGGCAGGGGTTATTTCTTTAGAGCCAAACACTCATAGTGGAGCTTCTATGTCTACTGCAGATGCCTCAAAAATTAAGCTGCTCAATAGTTTGAGTGATTTTAGGCGTGCCCGGAACTACCACTAACAAGCACCTGCGACACTACCTTCACAAGCCTGGACGCAGGAGGGCAATCATGGCAAGCTAACAGAATTGGAGTGGAGGTTAGGTTAAAGTTGAGCTTAGAGTCGACAGAGCAAAAACGCTTATTTTTAGCTTACTGTGAAGGCGATGACGAGGCTTTTAACCCTATTTACCGTGAGTTTAGCCCCAAGGTATATGGGTATATCCGCAAGCGGGTTTCCAACGAGAATGACGCTACCGATATACTGCAGGCCGTATTTTTAAAAATGCACCGCTTCAAGCACACATTCGACCCTAAATACCCACTGTCAGCTTGGGTTTTTACCTTAACGCGCAATCTGCTTGTCGATTTTTACCGTAAAAACGGTCGCAGCAGTTGGCTTAGCTATCATGAAGATATTGTAAAAACTGCAGAAATTCAGGGTGTTACTGGTCAACAAGAGGATCAAGACACGGGCAAGGGCGTCGATATGTCACAACTAAACCCAGACGAGCGTAACCTAATACAAGATAGGTTTTTTGAAGGCTTGTCTTACAAAGAGCTGAGCATGAAGCTTGGTAAAACACCCGGATCTCTACGCAAGCGTGTCGAGAGACTTCTAAAGCGACTAAGAAATCCGGCAAGGAGTATATCGTGAACCAACAACATGACAGCAAGCTACTCGAAGATGAGTACCTAGACTTCATGACTGCAGACGCTCAGGCAGAGCCACCTGCATGGGTTCACGACTCCATCCTTAAGGCGCAGGCGAGCCAGCACAGATCCACAGCTCTGAAGGCCCTTGGTCTTCAAGCTTTAGCATCACTTGCAACTATATTTATCTGGCCACAGTTTGGCTTTGAAATAGCTATGTTTAAAGAAAAATTTGTACACGGATTATTCAACAACCATGAGCTGGCTTGTGGGGTTATTTGTGGCTACCTGTTTATGGGTCTTCCGATCTTTTTGCTGTCGATGGTTATACCTCCTTACTTTTTAGATTTCTTTGAAAAGCGTCAGGACCTTCTGGTTACAAATCTTCTTACTATAGCTTCTGTTATGATTGTTTTAGGCCTTATAAATGGTGCGGCAGAGTATCACAAGACATACTTCTTCTTTGTTTGGGCAGGCGTTGCTGTAGGCTCTGGCTGGCTATCGTTTAAGATTTCAAGCTATATCCGTAGCCAATCAAGGCGAAGCCTGCAGACTTCTGCAAACTAAACTTTTCAAGCAAACTTGCGTTTTTCGCAGACGCTACCTACTACCAAACTTAAAACACTTAAAAATATTCCTACGTATAAATCATCGATGATGTTGGTCCATACCTCTGGTGCTAGGTTTCGCCAGTAGGCTATTGCAAACCCTGATAAAAAAACAGAGATCAAAAAGCTGCGTTCACTAAGGTAGCCTGGTTTTAGCAGCTGCCATACTACCGGCACAAGAAGACAGCCTGCACTAAGAGAGCCAAAGGTCTTCCAAACGGCTTTAACAGATCCTTGAAAGGCCATCGCTAGAAAGCACGCTAGTAGCCCGACAAGAACAATGCTCAGCCGATCAAGCCATCTACGCGATAAAGAGTTTTTAAAATAACTACCAAACAGATCGTAGCTAATCGTGTTGGAGGCGATAAACACATAAGAGTCTATAGTTGAAAAGATCGTAGCTAAAACCCCGGCAATAAAAAAACCACGAAATCCGGCCGGAAGTGTTTTTAACGCAAACTCAAGGTAAGCGCTTTCCGGGTTCAAGTCCGGCATGGCTGCTGCTGCATACATGCTGCCGAAAATCGTACAACAGTCGAATAAAAACCAAATACCAACAGATGCTAAAATTCCAACCTTCGCTGTTTTTTCAGAGTCTGCTGCAAAGCATCTTTGGTAAAAGTTTGGATCTACTAAAGTGCTAAGTGCTATAAATCCCCATACGACAATTTGTGAAAGCGTATGCCAAGAGCCGTCGCCCCAAAGTGAAAAGGATTCAGCTGGAAGGTTTTCTTGCAGAAAATCCAGGCCACCATATTGATGATGGGCAAAAAACAATAGAAAGAAGACGCTAGAGCACATGATAAAAAACTGCGCCAAATCCGAATAGATCACAGCCCTAAAACCACCAAACAGCGAATACCCTAGGACAAAAAAGGTACCGAGAAACATCCCCTGCCACATTTCAATGCCAGCTACGACATGCACTAAATGGCCCAGACTGATGGCATAGGCGATAGGGACAACATTGAAAATATTAAAAACGGCAGCTACTTTCCCCGCTTTTGGGCCAAATATCTGCTGCACAAGTTCTGGCAGCGTGATGGCAGCTGAGCGCCGAATCTTTTTTGCTAAAAGAAAAGCAAAGAGAATATAGGCGACGTACCAAAAAAGAGACTGCGTCATAAACGTGAGCAGCCCCTGCTCGAATGCAATCTCAGTGACGCCAAAGATGCCGCCGTACCAGGTAGCCACAAGAGTTGCGACAAAGATAGGAAGGGTGAGCTGCCTTCCCATCAAAATATAGTCAGCATCGGACTGAGCAATCTTTTTTTTGAGGTTTCCATAAACCACAAAAGCAAGCGTTATGGCCATACAAGCGCCAAAAACAACCCAATCTAAATTTGAAAAAACAGACAAAGATCCAGACATGTCTCTCTCCTTACGCCGGCATTATCCGGGTCAAGTTAAGGGTCGCTTGGTAAACAAGCCTCTCAGCCATTCTAATGGCTCCCCTGAGTTGGATGCAGAAGTTAACATGTATTGTTTGGGTGGAAAATAAGTATATTTAGAAGAGCAAACGGCAAGCTGTATGCATGGGGTTGTAGAAAACAGCAAAAGATTAAAAGAACAGCTATTTCGGAGGCTTGTGTTTGCAGTTTAAATGGCTATGTTTTTCTAAGGAACATTGTTTTATAAAGAAGTTAAATAGCAATTTGTATCAGGGTCAGAACAGACTGAAAGGAAAAGGGAAGTATGAAGCTAGTGTCTATGTCCACGATTTTTTTTGTTTTAAACCTTCCTGCCTACTGGCAGGGTCATGCCTACGCGCAGAGTCATACCTATAAAATTAGCCGCAATGTAGCAGATAGCTCAAAGCTCAAGATGACCGAGCATAAAGGCGAGTCTTACTTTGAAAACTACCTCAGCATGGAGGTGCCTTTTGAGCCAGTTGCTGACCTGTTCAAACAAGTACTTGTAAGTACGCGCCAGAAAATGACTAACCGAGGCGAAGCACATATCACGGTTGTTACTCCTGTTGAATACAATGAGGTTTTAAAAAAGTTTATAGATATTTCAGAGATTCACGAGATAGCGCAAAAAATGAAAATCCAAAAATCTAAAGTTTTTGTCAATAGTTTAGGCCGAGGTCAAAAGATCTTAGATTCAGAAAGTAAAAAAATCGAATCTACATATTTTTTAATAGTCACATCCAAAGACCTAGTTGCTCTACGCCAAGAGATTAGAAATCGGTTTGTAGCACGTGGTGGCAATAAGGCCGCGTTCAAACCTGCAGAGGACTTTTACCCCCATATAACTGTTGGGTTTACCTCTAGGGACCTTCATGCATCAGACGGTATATTAAAGGATAGAAAAAACTCATTTTATAAAGAAATTCAGATGATAAAATAGCTGCGTATACTGTGTCCCAAAGCGTTAAGGTCTGCTTGGACATAATCTAAACAGGTTGGTCACATGGCCGGCCCAAACTGCGGTACTATAGGCCCTCGAAATTTAAATCAGAAAAAGGAGCTATCACTATGGGAATTTTTCAATTTGTAAAAGATGCTGGAGCAAAAATTTTTGGCGGCGAAACATCTGCCGAAGCAAACCAAACTAAGGCAACAGAAATTACTTCTCTTGTTTCTAAGTACGGCTGGAATGTAGAGGGTTTTAACTGTACCGTAGCCGACGAGTGCGCAACTCTTTCAGGAGCTGCCCCTGACCAACCCACAAAAGAAAGAGTTATCCTAGCCGTTGGAAACATCAACGGAATCGGCTCTGTTGAAGATAAGATGACTGCAGCGGCAGCGGCAGAACTAGCAAAGTTTTATACTGTAAAAAGCGGCGACACTCTCGGTGCAATTGCAAAAACACAGTATGGCGATGCAAGTAAGTACCCGCAGATTTTCGAAGCAAACAAGCCAATGCTTGAGCACCCTGACAAGATCTACCCTGGACAAACTCTTCGTATTCCACAGACTGGAAAAGGCGAAATTGCTTAGTTCTCACTTGAACTGAGTAGAAATAAAAAGAGGCCCTTTATGGGCCTTTTTCTGTCAGTTATCTATTAGTCATCTAATGCAGGTGTTTCTTCTACACCGATCTTGTCATAAAAGAGCTCGTCGATGGTTTTTTTAACCAGAATCCACAGAAGCTCCTTGTCGCTGCATTTTGCGAACACTCCTAGTGGGATCTGAAAGCCACCTTTATCTTTTCTACCGCCACCGTAGTAACGATCCATTTCATCTTTACCAAAAACCTCTTTGAGCCATTTGTCAGGGTCAACAATGTGTGAGTTAGTTCTAAGAGATCCGTCCACGTAGGCGTTTCCGACAATGCCAAACATGACAACTGTGTCTATGCCTTCTCTGTGAAGCATGTAGTCGGCACACTGGCCAATACCGTCACGGTCTTCTTCTCGGACATATCCGACACCTGCAAACATAAAGGTTCCGCGGATATCTTTACGCTGTAGTGCCACCTGCATCATATCCATGGTTTTGCCAGGGATCGATTGGCGAGATATCAAACTTAAAAGCTCACGGTCGACATACTCAGCCAAAAATTCACTGGCTTTGTAATCGATCGGCATAGCGTTCGTAAAGTTGTCTGTATCTGAGCGAATACCATGCATCAGAGCCGTTGCGATCTTTGTTTCTATTTGCGTTTCACCTGTAAACCCAAGAGCCGGGTGCTTTAGGTACTCACAGTATATAGAGGCGTTTGAGCCAGCGTCTTCGCGAATATCTAAAAACTTTGATTGGATAGTGCCTAGGCTTTTATGGTGATCGACAAAAATTAGAGTTTCCATATGCTCGGGAAGCTCAACTGGAAGCTGATCACTTTGCGAGTCATTGATGGCAAGATAATCAAAATCTTCAACGCCTAGCGTGTTTGAGTATTCTTCAAGGTCAACATCTAGTTTTTTTACGAGCGCACGGTTTTCATGATGCGAAATTTTTTCAAAGTGAACAATCATGCTTTGAATATCGTATTTAGCTGCGATCCACTGCAGTGCCATCGAGCAAGAAATATTATCTGGATCTGGATAACCTTTGATAGCAATCAAAAGCTTTTTCCCGCGGGCCTTTTCGAGCGTCTGAAGAAACTCGGCCGTACGCCCTTTGGTTTTCTTCAGCTGCGGTAAAGTAGCAAGTGTACTTCCTGCGTCTTCGTCTCCACTGCGGAGCATAGAAGCTTTGCGGCGTGTGGTCTTGCGCTTAGGCGCAGCTCCACTTCGCTTGGTGGTTTTCTTTTTTTTCTTGCCTTCAGTCATCTTTAGTTCTTTCTTTTAGAAGCCAAATATACCCTTGCCAGGATTACATCTCTTCGGCTACTCAAATACCTTTTTAAACCGTCTAGAAGCAGTCTAGCATAGGAGGTTGCTGATATAAGAGGCAACTATTTCTTGGTTCCAGTTAAAGCACCTTAGTTTAGGAGACTTGCAGCTGAGGGGTTTGGAGCAGATTGTGCCTAACATCGTTTGCCTGTCATGATTTTGTCATTTTATAGCTGTATGGGTTGAGAAGAGTCCCTGGCTGACTATTGAACTCAAGTTTAGTTTGCTCATGTATCTATAAGTTCATTCAGCTGTTCTAGCTTGTTTTCTATGAATCAGGTAGATTTTTTTCTAGAATTTACCTTGTACTTATCTGGACATAAATGAATTACGTAGTAAAAAACAAAGAAAAACTATTGTACGCTTTTGCTGCAGGTACATATCTTATCTATTTTGGGCCAAAGATTGCTTTTTATTCTATCGCTGACCCGATGCGGATTGTGATTTATGGGGCTCCTTTTCCTTTTGCATCTTATTATGGAAGTTCTTTGGAGTGGGAATACGACGTTTTTGGTCTAGCGCTCAACTTGATAGTGTCTACAGCGATCGTGTTTTTGCTACTGAGCTTTTTTAGGACACAAGAAAATTACAGACTCATGTTTCGGGTTTTTGGTGTGCTCATTTGTCTGCCTGTTTTCGCGCTTTTTTCTTGGGTTTGGCTTAGCGGCTTTTACGAACTAGTTCACATTAATTTTATGGAACACCTCTCTAAAGTTATTGCCGCGGAAAAAGGATCTCACTGGGAAACTGTTGGAAAGTGCGTATCCATGGATTTCCATAGATACTTGCACGGAAATCAAGGCTTTTTCTGCAAGAGCTAGATGGCTGTGAGCCGTCTTTTATAAATAGAGCTACGGCTCCACCGAAAAGATTACTTGAGGTAAAGAGTTGAAGTACAAAAAGATCAAATCTATGTTGCATAATTTCGGGCACTCATTTTCCAGCGATATGAATACGTTTGCAAATAGTAAGAATCAAACTTGTTTTATATTTAAAGAGATAAATAGTTTGTTTAGTGAAGATATTAACTTAGCCAGTTTTTGTATTAACTTTTCAACCCAAGAAGTAACGCCAAAATCTGTCAACTCTCCAGCATTTAAATATTCAATCCAAAATTATGCTGAAGTACTGAAAGATCATTCAAAGAGACACGATTTGAACATAGACTGCATCCGTGACGTGGAATTGACCTTCCTCAGATCTGTGAAGAAAAACGGTAAGGCCTTTATCTGTGTAGCCAGCTGTATAGATGACAGAGGAATAAAGCATGCTGCCAAAGTCAAAAGAAAATAAAGGTCAGCAAGTTAATCATCTAAATCCAACTTAGATTTACCTTGGTTTCCTTTGGTGATTTCTAGGGCTGCCTCAGCTTTTTTCTTGCTGGTCCACCGCTGTCTTTCACCCATTCGAGTCACTCTATTTTCTGCCATAAATCCTTCTCCTTCTAGCAGCTAAGGGTGGTCTAGTTCAAATGGCGAACACTATAACAATATTAGGTATTAAGAAATACCTATACGCATCCGATAGGCAGACTGTACCAACTGACTAACGATTTATGGGGGGGTAATGAGAGCTTTTTTTCTAATACTAATATGTCTACATTTAACAGCTATGGCTGAACAAAAAATACCACAGCAAGTTAAAGTTAATATCGATCACATTCATGTTCTTCAAAAAGTGTTTTTTGACGTAGAAAAGACCTATGCCAGTTTAGATATAGGTCAGGAAATATTCTGTTCCGAGCTAGTTTCGGCACAGAGTAACAGGCTTGGTTTTTACTCTAAAGACTGCAGTGAAAACATGAGTTTCTTTTACTATTCTAACAACAGCAAGGACTACATTATAGAAGTCCGGATTTACAAAGAAAATAATTATATTGCGTGGAGATCTGAAAAAAGAAATGAATACATAATGGCGCCCCAAGATCGTAAGTAAAAAATGATGGGTTCGGGTATGTATTTGATTTTTTTGCCTATCCAATTTGCAATGCCCCCACCGTTTTTACAGAAGGGGCAGGCAAAACTATTTAGATACAAATAATTTCTCTAGTCAGTTTGCAGGCTTTGTTCAAATTCTTGGATCAAGTGAAAAATGGCGGAATCAAGATCTTCCCCTTTTTTGTCGTAAATATTATCTAGCTGGCTTTTGAATTTTTCTAGCTCGGGCCTATGTTCCATCATGGTCAAAATAAAAGCAACATCGATCCTGCCTTTTAGCGTTGAAGATGTGTTTAACGCTTCAGTTAGTTTTTTAAGAGTAGCGAATTTAGGCTTTGCTTGCTTATAGCGAGAAATTAATTCAGATACTTTTTCAACAAATTCTTTGGAGTCATCACCTTCGACAATATAGTTTTTGTTTAGAAAGCTTTGAACAGGTTCTTTAAAATCGGTACGTCTTTTAAAGACAACCTTAACAACATGTTTGTCATCGAAGTATTCATATTGGGTAATGTAGGCGGCATATTTTGACTTTCCCATTTTCACCCATTTGATCTTATCAGCATTTATTTTGTCTAAAAATTTGCTTAAATTGTAACTTGCATTCCATACTTGACTATCGTTAGGTGAAGAAAATGTTGGATACAAAGTTTCTGTGTGATAGCGATAGTCTGGTATGGGTCTGAATGGATAATCATTCGATGAATCGGAACTATCTTCGGATGAAAAACCAGAACGTGCCATTCTAACTTTTGTTACCAAATTTCCAGACTTAGTAAATGTATAGGGGAGAGTGAGGTCGGATGTGCCTTCTACGTTTGTACTGAATGCTTCTTCGTAAATCTCTTTAAAACAAGTATTGGATAGTTCAGAGGCACCGGATTTAAATTCAAAACTACTAGAGTAATTGTTCATATCTGATTCAAAATAGGATTTACTTAAAACAAAATCATATATTCCGCTTGGAAGCGAATTAAGTGCTACCGTTTTCTCTTTTTTAGTCTTAGTTGGTTTATTGCAATGTGTTCCTATTGGTCCTTGGTATCCGTCGTCTGATGAGCCGCATGCCACGACTACACTGAGAAATGTGAAAATCAACAGGTTGCGTTTCGTTGCGTATACTATTTTGTGTTGGTTCATTTTATGCCCCCCCCCGGGTTAAAGACTTAGTTACTACAAAACATAGGAAGCAACTTCCGTACCAGGACCTAGTTGGCTGCTCTTCGTTTAGTCAGGCTATGTATTTAGTTAGTAATAGCAGATGGTTGAGCGGTTCTTGTTAAGCAGGCTTAGGCGGCTGGGCAAAGTCATAGGTGGCAGCATTTTGATGCGAGCAGGGGGTTTGGAGAGATATTTTGTTACCGGTAAATCCATGGAGAAATTAAAGTTGTCCTGATAGCTATCTTCGTTATGCTTTATGTAGGTGACCAGCCGGGAGTATTCTTTTGTCGAAATATCCAATGTTTCAAGCTGAGTAAATATGCTCTGAAATACCATTCAGACGGGCAC
>JALZUO010000167.1 GCA_023301565.1 Oligoflexales bacterium | reverse complement strand
AAAAAAAACAGAAGCAAAATGAAGGGAAAGGGATTCAAGGGCTGGTCCGGGCGGCGGTACTGCGCTCACTACTTACGCCCAGGGGAAGGCACGTATCCTCACGATGATGGCCATGCCCAGACGTTAGTCGTTTGAACAGGACACATCCCCTCGCCCCCTCTCCCCACCCCCCCCCCACGCCTACCCCCGGTCCTCCCCCTCCCCCCTCTCCCCTCCCTCCCCCCCCTCCCCCTCGTCGCCCCCCTTCCTCCCCTCCCTCCCTCCCGTGTGATGGCGTCAACGGTTGGTGTAGCGCCTGCAACCGTCCTGTGTCGTTCTTCCGCTGCCTCTTTCTCCTCGTGGTGCCATTTTTGCATGGAAGCCTCCGCCCCGTCCTCGACCAGTCGGAACCATCTGCCGGCCTTCTGTGCCGTCTCGCGCCACCCTTCGAACTTGATGCCGAGCACCTTGAGGTCCTCCTCAAGGTACCTCATCCAGTCCCACTCCTGTCCTCCGGAATAGCCCTTGCCCCCGACTACCTCCCCGAACATCACCCTCCTCGGCAGGCGTTCTTCTCCCATGCGTGCCACGAAGCCCGCAAACAATGCCCTTCGTCGGCGTACCGTCAGCTCAATTCTCTCGGAGTCTGTCCTGGCAAGTGCGTTGGCGTAGGATAGGATGTGGTCTTCGCGCTTCCGTTTCCGCCAGCCGAGGCATCGGAGCAGCATCATGTGGTGGACCCGCCGTAGCCTGTCGTAATCAGCCTTGTTCGGGCTCCACGTGACGCACCCGTACAGCAGCGTCTCGATTACCTCGGCTTTGAGCATCCGCACTTTTAGGCGCAAGCGCACACCCGGGCGGTCATAGATTTCCATCTTATACCGCCCGAAGCACGCCCATGCCCTCTGAAGCCGACGCGTTACCTCGACAGCGAGATCCCAATTAGAGCTGATAGCCCCGCCCAAGTACACAAACTCGGCCGTTTGTTTGTATACCTGGCCGGCTGCGGTGACCTCAAACAATACCTCCCCTCCATCTTTCGTTTGCAGGCACATGATCTCAGTCTTGGCCTCCGAGACCGTCAGCCCGAATGCTTCACACGAAGTCACGATCACCGTCATCATCTTCTCCAGTCCTCCTGGTGATCGCGATACAATGCCCGCATCGTCAGCGTACAGCATTCCCCATAACGGTTGGGCCTCCTCATCCCCCCCCTGTCCGTCGACGTTTCCGGTCCGTGCCTTCCCCTTCTTTCTTTTTCCCGTCTCCTTCTTTGGCTGGATTTGCACCATGCTGTCCATGATGGGTGCATGGGCTGTGAAGCGTTTCTCCGCCACGCGCAGCACCGCCGTGAAAAACATATTGAACAGCAATGGCGCGAGCACACATCCTTGCCGAAGACCCTGTTCCACGTCGAACATGTCCGAGCACTCGCCATCATCCAGCCGCACGCACGCTCGCATGCCGTCGTGGAATTGGCGGATGACGGTGAGCATTCTCGGAGGAACACCAAAGCGCGCGAGGACAGTCCACAGGAGGGTTCGGTCGACGGAATCATACGCTTTGGTGAGGTCGATAAAGCACATGAACAGCGGGATATCCTTCTTCCTCGCCAATTCCTGCAGGCGTCGTACCACGAACATCATGTCAACCGTCGAGCGTTGGGGTCTAAACCCACATTGTTCTTCGGGCAGGATGCCTTCCCGTTCGCAATAGTCACTAAGGCGGCCCGCGATGACTTTGAGGAGTACTTTGCCGGCGTGCGCGACGAGGGAGATGCCACGATAGTTACCACATTCCGTCCTATCTTTCTTCTTGTGCAGCACCTTGATCGTTGCGTCTTTCCATTGTTGCGGCACTCCCCCTCCCCTCCACACTGCGACGATAATCTCGTAGAATTTTCCCAGGGTGTCCGAGTCTCCTTCGTCAGTCAAGATCTTCAGGAGTTCAGCGGGCAGGCCATCAGGTCCCACCGCCTTGCGGTTCGCCATCGCCCGGATCGCTTCTTTTACCTCGTATCTAGACGGAACATCATCGAGCGGGCTGCACGGGGGCCATACCTTGAGCTCGTCGACAATGGTCGGGTCGAGAGTCGGCGACTTCGTGTTCAGTAGTTTATGAAACCACCTTACCCACCGTTCTCGGATGAGGCCACCATCCCGCAGCAATCTGCCTTCCTCGTCCTTGATGTACTGCGAGTTAAACGTCCTCTTCCCTTCGATGTCCATCCCCTTGAGGTGCTTGTAGAAGCCAAACTGATCGCCTTCGCGGATATGCCCTTCGAGTTGACTGACATGTTCTTCGAAGAACCTCTGTACGCCTTCCGTCCTCGCGTGCTTGAGTCGTTTGGTGGCAACCCTCAAAGCTTTCCGCAGATTGCGATCCGTCGGGTTAGCACGTAGCCGCGTCCTCGCGTCTTCCCTCTCTTGCCATCGTGAGTGTAACTCCGCGTTTACCTCTTCGTTCGCACACCAACCCTTCGGTCCTTGTTTGCGTCTACGTTTCGGTGCCAAATTCGCAGCAATCGACAGCAAGGTGTCTGTCAGCAACGCTGCTGCATCGTCAGTAGTACGACCACCGGCTGGTAAGGGGGTAAGATTTGACGTCACCTCCTTATTGAAGTCCGCTCGAAGACGTGGGTCTGCCCTCAAACGTTGTAGATCAACAGCCTGCGGACCCCTGAGTACCCTCTTACGACGATTTGGCGCGAACCGCCCCAAGAGGCGAATACTTCCAAACACGAGATTGTGGTCAGATTCATGCCGCTCCTCTGGTGGTCTCCGCACGGTGATGTTGCGGACAAGGCGTCTGTCGGCTTGTCGTGTCAAGATGTAATCAAGCCGATATTGGCCCTTTCCACTGGTGGCGGACTGGAACGTATACGATACTCCGCGTGCGGGCGTTGCAAAAAACGTATTGAGGAGTGCAAGCTTGTGTTCGGTTGCATGGAGGAGTAGTCTCTCTCCGTTATCGTTCAGTTTGTCACGCCCGTATGCACCCAGCACGTTACTGTCTGCACACCCGTTCTCTCGTTTGCCGGTCCGGGCATTCGCATCCATAAGGACAAACAGGTGGTCCCCACTGGGAACTCCTGAGACCACGTTGTCGAGTGCATTCCAAAAGTGATCTTTTTCGCGGACAGATGCGGCTAGTGTAGGGGCATAACCGACAATGAAAGACA
>JALZUO010000166.1 GCA_023301565.1 Oligoflexales bacterium | reverse complement strand
TAAATAACGTTCTAAGTCCTGTAATATAGGCTCATAGTGGCAATAATCAGAAAGTGACATGTTTTGTACCTTTTCGACCTTCTCTTTCATTTTTTTAGAGTTAATTACATGCGCTTCTTTAACACTGAAATAGTGAGAGACAAGGACATCACGAGGATCTCTTGTCATTAAAATGTAGTTTGCATCAGGAAGTCCCTCTAGAGTTGCGAAAGGACCTAAATGGCCAAAGAAATAACCTTCCTCTTCCGTATTTTCTCGAACCCACTCTACAGAGCTAACCTTTCCTCCTGCAGAGGCGTTATAATGGAAAAAGAACTTCCCCACATTAATAGAAAGCCCGCCCGTTAAGTGATAAAGCTTCGCGAAGACATGCTCACAGACCTGCGTGCCTGCACGAGGTTGGGAAAGGAGAATTAAAGAGGGCTTACTAGCAGTTGAAGCTCGCTCACCTTTTAGAAAATAGGCACGCTCTTCCTTCATGGTCAAAAAACGTGAAGAAAAGCGGAGGGCGAGAGGCATTACCCCCGGTAGATAGCGTCGGACTAACCCCTTAAGCTTGAGAACTGAACTATTTTTAATTGTGGACATAATCTAAGATTAGTTGGCGGCGAGAGGCTCTTCTGAATTCCCCTCTAGTAACGACTTAGAGCTTTCAACAAATTCTAAAGCCTTACGATCTTTAACTATTTGTATTAACTCGCGTCGGTGATCTCGTACCGACAAATATGTGAGACATAACAATACGTTAGCCACTAAGCAAACAGGAAAGGCCGCAATAGCGCCACCTGTGAGCGTCGTGACATAAACAGCGATAAGCGCGATAAGGCCAACTCGAGCACATTTAGATTCAGCCGTACGTGCTGGTATCCTGGCAATAACCTGGTTTACACTTAATAAAATTTTACCGCCTATAATACTGGAAAAGAGCAAGGGGACCCACCCGATATTCAGAAGTAAGCTAGAAATCATATCGTGACTCTTCAGGTCTAGACGCCTTTTAGCTTGCTTATCTAAGCCTTTCATTCTTTCGACCAATTCACGATTACCAAACGGTTTTTGAAATTCCGGATTAGTAACGACATTCTTCCAGCCTTCGAGGCGAACGTGCATGGTTGCCAGGGTTAAATAACGGCCATCTATTCCTGTAACTTCCACAATCTTAGGCGCTACTTCACGTTGGTAACTTTTTAACAGATCGTTTTCTAGAATATACGCAGATGAGAGAAAGAGGGTGATAAGAGTAGTGAGTGCAGCCCCGTAACTTAGAACCGTAAGTTTTAAATTTTTTAATAAAAAGAATAACGGAAGTGTACACAACGAAGCTAAAATAGCACCTCGACTCTTAGACATTAGGCACCCCCAAACTAAAAAGATTGTCAAAATTAGTGCTAACCATTTATTGAAAGTTATCCGTTTAAAACCTGTATCTATTCGACCTTTTCCTCGGAACCACGAAAGTAAGAATGTAGCGACTCCTATAATACCACTAACATAAGCGAATGACGCGGGTGAGGCTGTCGTAGAAAAAGGGCGAGTAGCGTGAATGTCACTCCAGTCCGTAATAGTTGTCTGCCCACTGATGAGATATTTATACTCAAAACCTCCATAACCAAATAGACCCTGCCCGATACCATGGATAGCAACCAATAAAAATACGATCACTGTAAATTTAATCACCTTCATATATTCCTCTAAAGAATTATATTGTCGAAGAATACAAAACGGCAGAAAGAAGTATGATACGACATTGGCTCCTCTTTGCATTATACCTATTACCCCACCATTAACTCCCCCACCCATCACAAAATTAACAATTCCTAAAGCCA
The DNA here is from genome assembly GCA_023301565.1 of Oligoflexales bacterium. Classification (GTDB taxonomy): domain Bacteria; phylum Bdellovibrionota_B; class Oligoflexia; order Oligoflexales; family JALZUQ01; genus JALZUO01. Next base: position 785 of record JALZUO010000166.1, on the reverse strand, counting down.
CCGCCAAAAATAAAGAAAGCCACTGAAACCTTGTTATGTCTCGTTTAAATACCCCGTCTAATAAAGAGCCAGCGAAAATCCCCAGCATCAGGAAAGGACTCATCATGAGGATGAATGAGATATCAATCTTTGAAAAGTCACCTTCCAAGACTAACATCCTTTTGATCATGTCTGAAAAAGCTCCGTAAATTACTAACAGGTAAACTCCTAATTTTTTCACAATCACCCCAAGGAAAAAGGACATGAAAGCAAAGTATTTAGCCAGTGCTCCAAGATTACTTCCGTCCCCTGTAAGGATGTTAACAATGAGGAATACAGCCACAATACTAATGAGGACAACAGATACTATTGTTTTACTATTCATTAATATAAAATAATTATTTTCTGATTTTAGACACTACCTTTATACTTACTGAAAAAGTTATTGTCCCCTGAAGCGCAATGAATAAAAAAGAAAGAGCGAGTTATACACGAAGTAGCGTTTCCAGAGCCTTTTGGGCTCTTTGACGAGGCGATAGGCCCATTCCATTCCGTATTTTTGAAGAATTGCAGGTGCTTGGTCTACTTCTCCTGCGTGAAAAGCAAAGGCGGCTCCAACTCCAAAATAAACAGCTGGAGGGAGGTGCTTTTTGTGCTTAGCGATCCACAGTTCTTGTTTAGGGCATCCGAGACCGACCCACACAAGGTTGGCTCCGGAGTCTTTGATGAGGCCGCAGATTTTTTCAAATTCGCCTTCCGGCCATTCGCCAAAGGGAGGTGAATATGAGCCTGCGATGGTTGAATCT
>JALZUO010000165.1 GCA_023301565.1 Oligoflexales bacterium | reverse complement strand
AACATAATTCAATTCGAAAAATAAAAAATATCAAAATGAAAAACCTGTTTTTAAAATCGATATTCTTTGCGGCAATAGTAGTCCTCATGAGCACCTGTGCTAGAAATCCAGTAACTGGAAAGAAACAGCTCTCCTTCATGTCTGAAGAAAAAGAAATAGCACTCGGAGCGTCTAGCGACCCGAGTGTAGTCGCTAGTTTTGGGTTATATAGTAATCCTAAGGTCCAATCCTTCATTAATACGAAAGGGCAGCAGATGGCAAGAATATCCCATCGCCCTAATCTAAAATATGAGTTCAAAGTATTGGATTCGCCAGTGGTTAATGCATTTGCCCTACCTGGCGGGTATGTTTATTTCACTAGGGGAATATTGGCTCACTTTAATAATGAAGCTGAATTTGCCGGGGTATTGGGACATGAGATAGGGCACGTCACAGCACGACATGGCGCTCGTCAGCAGACTCAACAGATACTAACCAATGCAGGCTTATTAGCAGGGGTAATTCTCTCCCCTGAGTTCAGAACCGTTGCGGATCAAGCTTCGCAGGGAGTTCAATTATTGACGCTGAGTAATAGTCGTTCTCATGAAAGTGAGTCTGACGAATTGGGTGTAGAGTACTCTACTAAGATAGGATACGATGCGCACTATATGGCTGACTTTTTTAACACCTTGTCTCGTATGCGAGGCGATGCTAGTCAAGCCCTCCCAGAGTTTTTATCTACACATCCTGACCCTGACAATAGAAACCAAAGGGTTAATCAATTAGCTACTGAAGAGCAGGCTAAAACGAACAAAACAAACCTTAAAGTAAATAGAGATCAATATCTTAGACTGATAGATGGCTTGACTTATGGTGAAGATCCTCAACAAGGGTATGTTGAAGGAAATGTTTTTTATCACCCTAGTCTGAAATTTCAGTATAAAGTCCCTAACAATTTTAAGCTTGTAAATTCTCCAACGCAAGTACAAATGGTTAATGCGGATGGTAGCGCAATAGCGATTTTCAAGCTGACTCAAGGAACTAATTTGAATAGCATAAAACAAGAAGTGGTCGAAGGCTTTAAGATGAATATTATCCAAGAAAAGCAGGAGAACGTGAACGGAAATAATGCCTTGGCATTCATAGGCGATGTAACCAATCAAGATGGATCTAAGATTAGATTGATGACTTATCTTATTCGGTATGGTAGCAATACTTATTTATTCCACGGTGTTGCGTCTTCTACTGATTTCAGTAGATACTCCTCTACCTTCAAAAGTGCTTTTGAGAGTTTTAATAAGTTGACTGACGCGAGTAAGCTCAATAGGCAGCCTGAGAGAATCAAAATTGTCACTGTGAAATCAAACGGTACTTTAAAGCAAGCTTTGACTGCTGCTGGAATGGCGACCGCTAGACATAATGAATTGTCACTGATCAATGGCATGTTATTGACTGAGCAAGTTAAATCGGGTTCTTTGATAAAAACGATAGCAAAATAAGTTATACCTGTTTGGTAAACTCAAAAGCCCACAGCCAAAATGGCTGTGGGCTTTTTTGTATGATAAAACTCATTTCTATATTCAAAAAGGTAAATAAGCCGGATATCTATTGATAGTTATCTATTATTGTAATATCTTCGTTATCTTGTTTGTGCACTAACTAGTAAAACCATGAGAACCTCTCAACTTTTATCTTTCCTTGTTTTTTTTTGTCTTTTATTCCTATTTACATCATGTAACAAAGATGATGAATCTGAAGAAATGGAAATGGAGGAGCCAGATGAAATGAATCCGGGCAATCCAGATGATGACACTTTTAAAGTTGAATCCATTCAAGGCTTATCGCAAAAAGGGCCTTATTTAATTGGTTCATCTATAACTATCCTTGAATTAGAAAGTAACTTGTCTCCTACCGGTAGGTCTTTTTCTGAGAACATTACTAACAATCTTGGCTCTTTCGAAATATCAAACCTAGAGTTAGCCTCTTCTTTTGTAGAGTTGCAAGCAAGCGGTTTTTATTTTAACGAAGTAACAGGAGTAAATTCTGAAGCGCAAATAAATCTTTCTGCCATTGTAGACTTGACAGATCAATCAAGCATAAATGTAAATCTTTTAACCACTCTTGAAAAAAACAGAGTGGAAAATCTAATTGGTCAAGGAATGTCTTTTGGTGATGCTAAGGCTCAAGCTTTAGCAGAAGTATTAAATGTATTTGAAATTAACGATTCTACAGATGCCAATGCGGAGCAATTGAATATCGCTCAAGCTGGAAATGGAAATGCAATTCTATTAGCTATCTCTGCTATTCTTCAAGGAAATCACTCCGTTGCAGAAGTATCAGAATTGATTTCAAAAATAAGTCTAGGACTCGAGTCAGATGGTCTCTTTGAGGATGATGTAATTTGTAGTCAATTGAGTACAGCAGCTTCATTTGTAAACCCTACCAATATTAGAGGAAATTTGGAAAGCTGGTATAATGAAGCAAACACATCCGTAAGTATTCCTGCGTTTGAACCCTTCTTAACGCAGTATGTTCAAAACACACCCTGCCAAGCTGAATCGAATATAACCTATCCGCAATCTGGCTTGAATGGGCCCAATATATTGTCACCGGAAAATGTTGTATTTGACGTTAATGAAACCTACTCTTTGCATGCTGACTTAGAACAAGGGACAAGTTTAAAAGTAAGAGTTGTAGGAAACAATTGGGTATTTAACAGTAGTCAAGGGGATACAGGTTGGTTTTTTGAAGATTGGGATGCTGAAGCTAATGATATAAACAGAGGTCGCATTTTTTCTTCTACTCGAGAAGGGCTTGTTGACTTGGCTATAAGTTTAAGGCAACCATTCCAAAATGGATTATATGATAATAAAATAAGGTTTGAGCTTTTTGAAAATGGATCAACTGTACCTACAAAAACGATTATTCGAGAAATTCAGGGTGTCACCCCAAGGCCAGCTGGATCACTGAATTTATATCTAACTACTCCTTCGACTACTGGCCCTACTGAAAATTTACTTACTAATTTTTTCAGATTTGGAGCGCTCTCTCCAACAATTCGTTTAGATGAAGATCACAAAAATGGATTTGGTATTTTCCTTCCAGAGAACTTCACCGTTGAAATCTTAGTGAGTGGTCAAAATTTTGCAATAGATGGCTTTAATGAAGGATGGACTATAGAACTTCTAAATGAAACTGAAAATCTATGGAGGCTTTCTGCATCTGAATTAGGATACTACGAAGCTGATGTCAATATGCTGTTCTCTCAAGGATGTGTCACTTTAAACACTGAAGTAATAGTGAATGGGGAGAGCTTTGGCACCTTCTTTCGAATTAGTGAAGATGACGCTGTAAATTTCTTTACTAGCTCATTTGGTGAGTATGGTCGCAATATATTATCTAATAATACGCAACTCGAATCTGGTGATATCTCTATGCATGCAGAATTAGAACAGTTTGGCAACGATAGCCCCAATAACTTAACAGTTAGGATTACTGGAACTGGTTGGTCGATACCAACACCTATCGAAAATATAAATTGGTTAATTGGTGACTATGATAATACCAGCCAAAGTCAAACTTTTGTAGCCACCATTGATGGATCTGACAACATTAACGATTTGAAATTAAATATCGCCAATTTTAATTCTTCTAACCCTCCTGATATTTTTGTTGAAATAATGACAGATAAAGAGGGTTGTGGTACAATTCCACTCGACAGTTTCAAAGTGCGCTTTTAGAATAAAACTTTCTTTCAGATAAAGCAGCCTTCATCCCTTTTGGGATGAAGGCTGCTTTACTTTTATATGAAATAAAATTACTCCTTCAAGAA
>JALZUO010000164.1 GCA_023301565.1 Oligoflexales bacterium | reverse complement strand
ATAGAGCCCCGAGCGCTGCTGCGTGAAAATTACCGGGGCTCCCGGACTTGAAATTTTGATTCCGATAATCGCAGCAATCCAGAGAGGAGATGAAAAAATCAACATCACCGACGCCCCGACGATATCCACAACCTTCTTCGCAAAAAGCTGCCAAGACAACTCAGGGGTTGATCTAAAGACAAGCATCGGGACACCTCCTATGGAATCAAAACTGGGACGAGCCACCTGCGTCTGAAGAAACGAGGCCCCAATCCAAGCCTCCACGCCCTGAACCTCGCAAGCCTCTACGGCCCTAGACACTCGTTCAAACTCTGAATGTTTCGCTAGAAAAACCACTCGCTGGACCGAGTTCTCTTTAATTAGACTATCCAAATGATCAATGGTTTGGGTCTCTAAATTAAAATGGGAAACAATTTTCCATGTCTTCGCTAAGTCGGGATCTAACTCCTTTTCGAAGTTTGTAGTATCCTCTCGCGGCCCCGCTAAAACCACTCTTTCAGAGTATCCGCCGCTCGCAGCGCGAGACCGTAGTAATTTGAATGTAAAGTGGCTTCTCATCCACAGTAGCAAGAAGCTAAAGAGAAATCCAGATCCGAGGATAAGCCTCTTCGTGTCTGTATATTTACCGAAGATAGCCACAACTCCGACGATTAAGACAATCGCTAAGAGACCACGAACCAAACCCGAAAAAATTTCAGCCCAACGTCGGCTTAACGGGCGATCATAATGACCAAATCGTTCCAAAATCAGAGGTGTGAGCGGCACGGCGAGGTAAACCACCCACATCATTCCGCCGAAACCCTCATCCCCAGCCCCCGGCATTCCGAGAAGATCCCGGATCGGTCCCCTTACCTGTGCTGCAATCGTAAAACTAATCCAGACAAGAATTGCATCAAAAAGCTGCAAAAATTGAACCGAAAAATGTTGCTTAGCTCCCCGTATACTCATGATCCTTACCCTTTGCTAATCTCCAGAGATTGGTCCTTCCCCTCACCTGGCGGGGAGATGACGATCGGCGTCAACTCTTTCAAAAACTGGACAATATGGGCTTCTGTTTCCTCTTCGTCCATCAGGGTGACTCCTCGCGGGCCGATACCTTGATCCGCGTGCTTTTTGGTGATGAAAGATGAAAAAGTCACGTAAGCCCAGCGCTGATCATATCCCTGAAAGAGGCGATCTTTAATATCCTCTGCAGTACGTTGATAATGCCCAGCCACGATCTTATCATGTCCAATAAAGGTGTAATAAAAGGCTCTCCAGATGTAGGCCTTCTTTCCATTCTCTAAAAGAAGGTCCTCGAATTCATCATTCTCGTTTTTAATCCGGTAAACTTGACGGCAAATGAGTTCTTTCACAGGAAGTGCTTCTTGATCAAGTAAGATGTCTGACCACATCAGATACCTCTCGCTAATAAACTCCCACCCCTGCGCCCTCAAGCAAACTTCAGGTCGGTGAATACTTTGGCTCAGGTTCTTCCCTGAAAATACGATCGAGGTCTCAATTGCAGAGAATTTTCCCGTCGGATCAAAATACATCATTCGCTCAAATTCGGTATCCTGAGCAAGGATCTTTTTCTCCCTGGCTCCAGGTTCCTGAGGCTTCCCTAGCCAATCACCAACTGTCATGGGTAAAGTTTGAGCAAGACGAGAGGCCTTCATCTCTGATGTCTCAGGGAACATCACCACAGCACCCGCAAAAACGGCCACCACAAGGAGTAAAACTAATGCGCGCGCTTTCATGACGGAACTGAATCTTTCACAACTTTCTGAGATTTTCTAATCGAGCGTTTCACCTTGGAGGTCCGGCGTTCTTTGAAATTCAAAAGATAATCAAACAGGTAAAGTCCCGAGAGCGTGATGGGGAAGAACAGCAGAAGCCCAGCCCAATCATGGTATGCTTGCTTCGCGAAATCTTCGAACCCCAACTGTGAAAGAATCAAGATCGTAAAAATTCTCAAAAAATTACCTATGATTGCCAGCGGAAGGGAAGAGGCGAACAATACCGCCTTTTTCCAAAGAGATTTCTGAGTGTAGTTTGCATAAACTGCTGCGATCATAATTAAGGCCATCAGAGACCGTATGCCACTACAACCTTCTGCAATTTCGAGGTCGGAGCCCTTAATGGTAATCGTCGATCCTGACGAAGTGAGATCCATCCCCAGAAGGACTCCGGCATGATAGCAGGCCTTTGTAATAAAGGTTTGTAAGTTCCCTGTCAGAGCCGCTTCCAAACCTGGAACCGGAACGGTGAACCAAAAGAAAAAGGCAGGGAAAATAATCGCCTTGGCGATCTGAAATCCAAAAGAGAAAGACACGAATCCGATGATCGTGAATGGGATCCCAATCAGAGCTAACCTAGGCTGAATAGTCCGCATCGAGAGCAGGAAGAACAGTAAACCAACTCCCAAAATGGCCAAACCCCAATACGAAGGACTGATCACTTCGTTTCTGGTCTTTTGCCATGCCATCCACGCCATCACAAAAAAGGCAAATGGGATGAATCGACCGTGCAAAAAACCGTTGGCCGAATTGCAAGCTAACCACGCCCATCCTGCCAAAGTTCTTCCTTGGGTCGTCGGGTAAGCTGGATAAATTGTATAAATTAAGAATAAGGTGACCACCGCAATGATGGCAGTCACCATAACCGGAATCGAAAGCCCCTTGATCTCTCCCAAAACCGGGAAGCGATTGGTCACGCTTTGAAAACTCTGATCGGGCAGGCTCATGGTTGCTTTATTAATAATAATTAACCTTTTGAAGCAAGATCATTTCTTTTCTGCAGAGACAGGGGCCGGCGGAAAAACGACATCATCTTTTGTCCACATTTTACCGTCTTTGCCAGCTGAATAGATCTCGAATTTGAGCCCGTCGATTCGATGGAAAAACAATGGCATTCCAAATCTATCGACTAACTTTCCGGTAGGATTGATTGCGAAATGGGACTTTGGAATCCAAGTGATTTTTTCGGGATTCCCTCCGCTCAAAAAAGACGCGATTTCACGATTTCCGGGTAGGAAGAAGGAATCAAAATTTTTGAAGAGTAGTTGGCAGTCATTCAGTAACAGAGAAACCGTCTCCAAATCGCTAAGTAACGAGGAGTTCTCACTCCCATAGTCTTCAAGAAACGCTGAACGAGAGATGAACCTTCCTTCCTTTTTCGTTTCCTCTGCGGTTTCTCCGTTTCTCGTGAGAGGCCCTTCTTCATGTTCCGCATGAGATTGTCTATCATCAGAATCCACACGACTCATGAAATACCAAACGACTCCAAAGAGCGCCACCACAAGCACTCCGCTTCTGCTCAATCTTCCAAAGCGGCTCATTCCAAATTCATCAGCCCCATAGGAGCCGTAGGGCTGCTCAAATCATAAAATCGATTCAGATTTGGTAGGACTAGTGGTAAGTTTGATTTTGTAACTCCCATCCACAGGGCTAATTCTGCAAAATATTCATCGACAGAGGTTGTTGGAATAAGTCGACCACGGCCTGAATCTAAAACCCCACCAAGTGCCAGCTCAGGATATTCACCAAAGACTTTCTTGCCGTTGACGGCTCCTCCGACCACAAATTGATTTCCACCCCATGCGTGATCGCTACCACTTCCGTTGGGTGATAAGGTTCGACCGAAATCAGAAGCGCTGAATAGAGTCACCTTATCCGAGATTCCCATCGCATTCATTTCGGCTTGGAATTCCCCCACCGCCTGGCTCAGCTGGAGAAGCATCTCCGGATGTGGATCAAGTGATGCATGGTGATCCCATCCACCCGCCATAACAAAAAATGTTTGGCGCTTTTTACTCAATTCTGATCTCGCTGAAATCGTTTCTGCGACATCCTTCAGTTGCAATGAAATTGGATTATCGGCTGAGAAGGAAGTCATCACAGGAGAGGCCGATGCAAGAGCGTCTCGATACTCGTTGCTTGCTGCAATTGCCTCCTTAGTCTGAGTTGCGAAAGTCTTTTCGAAGAGATTCTGATATTCTGCATCCAAGACACTCTCTATCGCCTGCCTTCTCCGGATGTGGGCTGGATTTTCCCAATTTGCCAAACCTGGACTGCTTCCTGGAGTCTTTGAAAAAACAGAGGTTCCTGAGCTGCTCTGAAACAGGTTAATTCCGGCCAGGGAAACATTCATCGAAACACCACTCACACCATTTAACTCTGACAAAAGGTCGGCCATCCGCCCTCCCCACCCTGAACCCGGTGAACGGGTTTCCGGTAGCCCCGAATGCCAATGAAGTTGCTGATCCGAATGGGAAAATAGGCCTAACGGCAATTGCGCCGACCCATTCTGGATACCAGCCACAGTCGTCCGTTCCACCAAAGTTCCCACATTTGCGATGAAGGCAGCATCGCCTCCTTCAAAATGCCTAAATAGCTCCGGCATATTTTGATGAAGACCTAGTTGGCGCCCGTCAGACAAAGGGGTTGAGAGGACCGCATAATCCGATGCTGGTAATGCTAGGCTGCCACGGGCGAGGGCGTATTCATCGTAAGCTGATCCTACGACCGGAGTTAGCATGTTGAAGGAATCATTTCCTCCCGCTAAGAAAACGCAGACTAAGGCTTTATAATCGTCATCCGTTGTTTCGGCAGCAGCAAGCGAGCCAGCCATCTTCAAATTTAAAATTGATGATAAGGCGGCGATTGAACCAACCGAAGCGCAGCTTGCCTCACCAAGAAAGCGGCGGCGTTTTACAGAATTTCCCTTATGATTCATGGGCCTATTTTAACACGCTGAAATCAGGAGAAGTTACGATCGTTTGGACGGCTACCGCCACT
>JALZUO010000163.1 GCA_023301565.1 Oligoflexales bacterium | reverse complement strand
TCCATAAGGTTATGAGCCTCGCAGTTTGGTCTACACATCGACTGGCACCACGGAACGACGTCTCCCGGCGAGCTCGTCACGTTCTACATTCGAAGAAATTTCAAGTTTTCAAGTGCGGAGGAATCGGAGTTTTGCTCCAACAATTAGAAGATCAACATCTACCCAACAGCATCGACATCGACTTTCTTCATCGATTTTCATCAAGTTCGTTCAACAGGGTTACTACAATAAGGAGACTGCCTCACGCTCAACGCGCGAAGCAGGTAAGGAGACTGCTGTTACGCATTTCAAGCGGGCAGTATGTACGAGTAATGAGTCCAGTTTCACGCTCTTGCGCGAAACTCGTACTCGTACGTTCAACATTGGTTTCGAGACGTAATCGCAAAAATAAGCCACACGGCTAATTTTGTGACATCGCACGCAAACCTTTGTTTTTTCGATACTATCATACTTTTAAGCTGTAAGCGCGAAACACGTCACACAACCATCTATGCTCATCACACGCGAAGCTAGTTTCTACACTACTTCCACGCTGTAAAGCACGAAGAACGTTACAAGACCGCTGTTTCTACGCCATCAGAACAAAGTTAGTTTCGAGCCGGTCTCACGCTAATCAGACGCGCGAGATCGTTATTAAAACCGTTTCTTCAACGCTACCTTGTAGTACGAAGTACGTACACAATAGTCCTCGTACACTTTTAAATATTAACGAGAAGACCAATAGCTGTCACGTGCAGCAAAGGTCGTGGGCAATATTGTGGCTACTCAGCGTAGCATCGGGGGAAAACACCTCCTGCCTATACGGGACTTTTAGGTCTATGCGGGCATTCACCTCCAGCTACTGCTTCTAAGCGCTCACGCTCGAAGCTAGTGTAAGACTCAACGGAGGAACGAGAAGTACTTTATTTCCTTTAAGCAACTGCTCTCAAGCATGCAAACTTGAAGCACGTGTCAGACTCCAAAGGAATTGCACTCTCAATAGCAAGCATCATTGCGGGCCTTCGCTCAATGAAGGGGCGTTTAAATGTTTGCAGCATACGTAGCTGCGACCGGATCGCACTACAATTACAAAGCCAGGCCATAGATTTCAAAGATCTATGAGGAAATTAGCCTGCATCTAGAACCAACACGCACATGAAGTGCACGGTTCACTGGAGGGAGATCAAACACGGCATTCGCCGTTACTTCCGCCAAGGCCAAAACGGCCAACACACCATCGACAACACGTCATCGGCGATGGATGCATCTGCGTCTGCTCCATCAGCCACATCTACTACTGCTGCAACTACACAGCTACTTCGCGGTCTACTACCAGCTACTACGTACTGCGACTACAGCTGCTTCTTCTACGTACCTGCGACATCTTCTCGTACAACAGCAGCTTTCTTCAGCTACTTCGACATCATCACTACTCGTACAACAGCTTCCTGTTCTACAACAGCGACAACAGCTACATCTACCTGCAACAACAGCAGCAGCTTTCTTCCTGTTCATCATAACATCATCTGCAACCACAGCACCCACGGCTACTACAGCACAGCAGCAGTGACTACGGTCATCATTCATCAGGCGCAAGCTTCACAAGACACACAGCAGCATCGTAGCAAATAATCTCACCATGATTTTCAAGACTCGACTGAAGGAGCAAGGGGGCACACATCGCCATCTACATGCTCAGCAGCAGCCAGCTCAGCAAGACCACCATCAATGGCTTCATCAATGGCATGGCAACCAGCTTCTCCACTCCGGTATGGACAGGCTAACTACATCGCGAGCCCTCATGAGCACATCGAAACTGCTCTTCAGGCCTCTCTCGGCACAATGCTCATTTGGGAGTTCGAAAATATTTTGTTGCGTTTCTCTGTCGAGAACAAAACATTTTAATTGCGCCGCATATTAAGAGAGCCAATGACTAGCGTCACTGGGAACATCAGATCAATTTGGATCGGATACGAACACCTCACGGCAACGCAGCGGCATCTCGAGCCGAGCCGTTGGACACCTTCACGGCCATCATTTTCAGGTCTACACCATCATCAGGTCTACACGTTCATCATCTTCACTATCATCATCATCAGCAGCAGCAGCAGCAGCAGCAGCAGCACTTCACATATCTCTACGAGTACATCGTTCATCATATCAACAGAAGAAGCAACGTGGATTCCAAGATCATCCTTTCTTCACATCTACGAGTACAACAAAGCAGCTCACCAGGGGAGCAGAGGCCTTCGGCGATACGGGCTATATTGTTCTTACTGGGTTTCGCTTTTGCTTTCTGGGGGAGGTTTAAGCTTTTCTTCCTATCGGTTTTCTCGGGGGGTAGTAATTCTTACATCGTACGAGTTCCGGTATTTTTAGTTTTCTTTGTTGATACGTTGATACTGCTGTACCATACATACGAGTATTAACAAGTATGACTACTGGGTATTATTCAAGCTCACATATACGACTGACTGGCGCGTAGTACACGTTTTGCTGTACCAATTTACGTCTAAACCAGTACATGTTATTTTTGAGTTTTAGTACTTTTGGCTCTGCTCTTTAGCTTTCTTCGAGTGAGTACGTATCATACATACACGTACAGACTCACTAACTGGATGTGATAACATGCACATTTCAGTATAACACTGGACATACGTAAAACACGTCCACTGTTTTCTTTTCGATTTCTCGTCTGTACCAGGTATCACATTTTTTGTCGTGCAGTACGAGTATTAAAAGTAAGAGTACTACTAGGTAGGGTAGGTATCATTCAAGCTCATATTACACGACTGGCTGGCTCGCACACTTTTTGCTGTGCACTGACTTGCGTCTACCAGTACATATTATTTTGAGCTTTGGTATTGTGTGCTCTGCTTTTTAGCTCTCTTTAGCTTTCTTTTGAGTACGTATCCCAAATACACACTCACCATGCTGATTGTACTTCATACATTTCAGTATAGCTGGACATATACCTGTATACGTCCACAGTTTCGTCTCGATTTCTTTCGATTTCTCGTCTGTTTTAGGATCACATTGAGGGGGCGCGGTAAACGTACAGCAGATGCTTTCTTCCGCTTTCTTTTTCTAGGATATAACTCGCTGATCATCACGAGTATATACTCTTTTGTGATACGACTATCCTCATAGTCTATTGCTGTACTATCTGTATTGATAGAATTTCGCTGATCAACAAAACAGAATCACGAGTAATTTGTTTGTGATATGACTATTCTCATAGTCTGTTATTGCTGTACTATCGGTATTCGTTGAATTTCGTAAACTTCTTTCGAGTACGTACGTACATACACAAAACTGCAGTACTGGACCAGCTTCCACAGTTTTGTATATTCTTAGGTTTCATGTAGCTCTAGGTATCAATTCAGGACGCGCGTTGAACACCAGCAGACTGGTTTGCGCTTCTTCTCTAGAGTATTTCTCGTTGGTAATTACACCAAGCGTGTTTTTGATACATGATTTCACCCGTATTACAGCTGTTCATATAACAGGTCTGAATATGTTGTTCCATTCTTCTTTTGATTCTTTGCGTAGCATGGTTACACCCATATTGCCGCCGTTCATACACGGGTCTGAATGTGTGGTTATCCATTTGTACTTTGATTCTCTGAGTAACATG
>JALZUO010000162.1 GCA_023301565.1 Oligoflexales bacterium | reverse complement strand
GACTTTGTAATCAACATCTCCAGAGATTTAGGGCGCAAAGACAGCAGCTTTGGAGGGGACCTAAGACAGTCCGCTATTCGCTTTGGTGCCTCATTAATAACCAACGTAGAGAAAGCTATCGCTTTTGTGGAATCTATGGCTCAGTCGGAGACGTTTGTAGATACGCATGAATTGCTCGAACTGCCAAAGTTTTTGGGTGCTAGGCATAATTCGATTGACAGCGACCGTGCCCCTTTAAGATAGTGGGTCTTCGATATGGCGAGGTAGCTCAGTTGGTTAGAGCGCAGGATTCATAACCCTGAGGTCGAGAGTTCAAATCTCTCTCTCGCCACCATTTCCAAAGTTATACTTTCTTGATATCAGAGCAGTGTTTTACAAATTGTTTTTCATACGTACTTAAAGTCCTGTTTTTCAACCACGCTAAGTCCAGCCCAACAGTTAGGCTAGAGGCTTTGCTGGAATACTGTTTGATTGTTTTTTCTACTAGATCTCCATGTGCAAGGTATCTAGGTAAGATTGCTACTCCCCCTTCATTTTTTAGAATTTTAATTGCTTCATAGTGGTTAGGAACTAAAACAGAAGGCTTGTGCTTTCGCAGGAGTCTGGATTGACCATCAGGGTGGTTTTTTGCCAACCAGGGGGTAAAGCATGGGTAGTTATCCGTAAAATCTACAACAAGCCTGGATTTGATTAGCTCTTCTACGCTCAGTTTTGCGTATTTTTTAGAGACACAAAAAACATGACTCTCTTGCAGGAGCTCTTTGCGCTCAATTAGCTTTCTTTCTCTAAACAGGATGGATACACCAAAGTCGGTTTCGCCAGAGAGTATCTTCTGTTCAATGTATGTTGAACCTAAACTACGATGCAACGTGGGATGCAGTGGGCTCTGTCACAAGCATTTTTACAAGCCAGTGAAGTTGTCGGTTTTTCTATTTGTTCGAAGCCGAATGCGAAAGGCAGTAGTATTAATACCTAGTACTTTTAGTAAGATATGGATTTAGCATCTTCAATGCTCGTCTATATTGTTTGCTTTTTGGAAAATGGAGCCGTAAAAACACACTGTGTATATTTAAAAATTCTAGATTCGAGGTGATTCATGTCAAAACTTTTAAAATTAGTACTATTGGCTCTATCGTTTTCTGTGCTTGGGTTTGCTCAAACAGAAGAAACGAAAATTACCGATGAGAGTCCTCTTTTTGAGCTTCCGGATAATGCTTATTTAGTCATGAACAAAGCGTACCAGGTCCGTAGCGGTGAATCGACGGTTGGAAAGGGCGGCCTTCAAGCGGTCATCGAAACCATAGAAATAAATTTGATTGATGATGACCATAAGTCTAGGTGGTCTCGTAATAATAATTGGGCTGCGATCAATGTTTTAAGCGAGCTCAAAAGGTTTGATGAAATCAAATCGATTTTATGTTTCGTAGATTTTAATACTGAAATTCATGATCATTTCACGCTTGAAAAAGGAACTAAGTTGCACTTGAAAACTCCAGATCATTTTGGGACGCCTGACCAGAAGCGGACAAAGCTGGGGCGAAGGGTTACCTTAGATGAAAGATGGTATACAAATACTATTTCAGGGAGTTTTGAAGCAGACGACGCTAGAAGGCTTTACTGTAGTTTTAAAACAACAGGATCTGATCATGGCATTGGTTTTTTTGATGATTTTAAAATTAAGCACTTAAAGGTTTTACTTTCGCCCTACTTTGAAGTGGAATACGAATAACATCAATTTAAAACCCCAAGCCTAATCAACGTAGGCTTGGGGTTTGTTTTGCCGAAAAGCTGAGCCTACTTTTTCAGTGTGACTATTACTAGCGCTGTGTTTTGACGGCCCTTTGCCGTTGCAGTCTCATTCTCTCCGTCTAGAAGAAATGCTCCATGGCGCAATATGAATTCAGAAGCCTCTTCCCAAGAAAGCTCTTCTCCTGCATGATTTCTAAAAGTTAACTCTGCTGCTTCAAAGTTATATGCCTTCGGGTTTGAAACCTGAATCGTCCTGGTCTTTCTTTCAAGACGCGCTGGGTAACCCTCTGTGCCGATGACCGGTACGATAAAAGCTTCTTCGACGCTTTTATTTGCAAATTGGATTCCTGACAAGAAAAATCTTCCTTTCTCAAACGAGTGCTCGGCTACAACTACTTTTTCAATAAGCGTGTAGAGCCTGTCAGTACTTTGCGCAGTGTATGAAAACAAAAATAGTGACACCAAAACTAGGTTTAAAAACTTCATAAAAATCTCCTTTATTTAGGTTTTTTTACCTTAAATTTTATGAAGGTTCAAAGAAAAGAGTCGTGGTAGGAATACTTATGGCTCTAAGGAGAATAGCTGCAAGGTGAGTGCCCCTTATTCACACTCACACTTCTAAGAAAGTCAGCTGCCAGTTGTTAGCGCGGCTATTCGGCTTTGACAATTAATTGAAAATGGCTGGCTGCACTGGTACTCCCCCAGTCACAGTTATCCGCAGGCATGCAATCTTTGTATCTTTATTGACAAAAAACCTAAGCTAATATACATATATGTATATTATGATTTCGGTTAAAATTGGTGAAAATCTAAAAAAATGCAGAGAGTTAAGTGGCTTAACTCAAAAAGAGGTGGAAACCTCTTTAGGCCTTAGATCTCTTACGGTTAGAGATTACGAGTCTGAGCGTATAAAGCTGCCAGCTAGTGCCGCGATACGCTTAGCAGAACTCTACAAGGTAAGTCTTGAGCAGCTATTGGGAGCTACCGGCCTGACCCAAAGCGACACCAAGCCAAGTCTAGGCAATTTTGCTTCGCTCTTTGAAACGAGCAGTTTTGGTATGGTCCTTTTCGACCCTGTTTTGCGAGCGCACTTCGAAGGTTTTCAAGACAAGGCTTATGACTTTTCGATGTTTGACCTGATCACTTGGAAGCAAAGCAAAGAAGATAAAAAAGCATTCGTCCAAGAAGTTTGCAAATATATATTTTCACTTGCAGGTAGAGACCGCAGGTTTACGCAAGAAGAGAGTCTTTGTATTCGCTCATTGCTAAGGCTGTTTCGTCTTTCTGGGCGATATGATGAGCTTAGTAAATTCGCTGCTAACAAATACCTCCCGGTGCATTTTCACCCTGTTTTCGAGAGTAAGGCAGCTGTGCACTTTGCTATATGGCTTCTTTTTATCTTCGCAACGTGCGACCATGAGCTGTCGTATCAAGAAATTAAATACATTGAAGACGTGGCAGAAAATTTGCGTATGAATAAATCAAATTATAAAGCCATAAAATGCAAGTTTTTGGGAGAGAACCTATGAGTAGCATTGAAATTTGGATCATTGTAGGTCTAGTTCTTATGGCTATGGAGCTAGCTCTTCCTGGTGCTGTGGTAGCGTTTTTGGGCTTTTCGGCGTTGATCGTGGCTGGCTGCATATACTTTGGGTTTATCGAGAGCCCTATGGAAGCTATAACTGCATACTTTATTATATCAATTTTCTTTTTAATTTTTATCCGCGGTTTTTTCACTAAATTTTTTGAAGGCGATACTTCTAAAGATAATACGAACGAAGATGATGAGCTAAAAGGAAGGTTGGTGGTAGTTGCCGAAGATATAAAGGCGCATGTTCCTGGCAGGGTTAAGCTTCAAGAATCAACCTGGGCGGCGCAAGCCGAGCACAGCATTAAACAGGGAGAGTCTGCCCGCGTGATTGGGCGTGACGGAAATACGCTACTTGTAGAGCCCGTTTGAGAGTCAAAGAATATAAAAAATCAAGACGAATAAAATTAAAGGAGAATTTATGCTGACCATCCTCACCTTATTCACGATCTTTGCTTTGTTTATTATCTGGCAAATGATGATTGTTGTACCTATGCGGGAGCTCTCGGTGTTAGAGCGTCTCGGGAAGTTCCACAAGGTTCTTCAGCCAGGCTTTCATTTTTTGATTCCGTTTTTTGACCGCATTGCCTATGTGCACGAGACCCGCGAGCAGGTCATTGATATTCCGTCGCAGTCTTGTATTACAAACGACAACATGCAGGTTTTGGTCGACGGTCTTGTTTACCTAAAAGTGATGGACGCAAGGAGGGCAAGCTATGGAATCGGCGATTACATCAATGCATCGATTAACCTTGCACAAACAACTATGCGTTCGGAAGTTGGTAAACTATCTCTTTCTAAAATTTTTGCAGAAAGAGACTCCTTAAATGAAAAAATTGTAAAAGAAGTCGATAAAGCCAGTGACCCTTGGGGTGTAAAGGTTCTTCGTTATGAAATCAAAAACATATCTCCTTCAGATCATGTTCTTGCAACCTTAGAAAAACAGATGGAAGCAGAGCGCTCTAAGAGGGCCGACATTACTCTTGCAACTGCTAAGAAGGAAAGTCAGATTTTACTTTCAGAAGGTCAGCGCCAAGAGGCTGTTAACTTTTCTGAGGGAGAGAAACAAAAAAGAATAAACATATCTGTAGGTAAAGCAAAAGAGATAGAGCTTTTGGCCGACGCTACCGCCGAGGGTAGCGCCATGGTTGCTGAGGCTATCAACACGGAAGGTGGCACCAAGGCCGTGCAGATGCAGCTGATAGAGCAGTACATTGACGAGGTCCAGCGGGTGTATAGAGGCGCTAATGTATCTGTTTTGCCAGAGTCTATGGCGAATATTAAAGCATTGTTTGAGGGAAGCGGCAGATTGCTTGCTCCCTTCCAAAAAGCTAAAGGAGAAAAATAATGAGTGTATGGGATCTTTTAAGCTATTTTAACTTTGCGTTTTGGGGCTTTTTGTTTGCAGTGTTCGTTTACAAGCTGCTGTATTCAATTAGAATCGTTCCAAACAAAAAAGCTTACATTGTAGAACGTCTAGGTAAGTACCAAAAGACACTTGGGCCTGGCTTTCATGCGCTTATGCCTTTTTTAGATAAAGTAACCTTTATCCAGGACCTGAAGGAGGCGACGATCGATGTTCCTCCGCAAGACTGTTTTACTAAAGATGAGGTAAACGTAGAAGTAGACGGCGTAATTTATATCTCTGTCGTGGATCCAACCAAGGCAAGTTATGGTGTTACAAACTACGGTTTTGCCTCGATTGAGCTGGCTCAAACAACGACCCGTTCTGTTATAGGAACCTTAGAGCTGGATAAGACATTTGAAGAAAGAGACCTTATTAGTTCGCGTGTTGTAGAGGTTTTGAATAAAGCCGGTGAGATATGGGGTATCCGGGTTCATCGTTATGAGATTAAAAACATCACTCCACCTGCATCTGTACAGAACTCTATGGAAAAGCAGGTGAATGCAGAGCGTGAGCGTCGCGCTATCCTAGCCAAAAGTGAAGGTGATAAGCAGTCTCGCATCAACCGCTCAGAAGGGTCGATGATGGAGCTGATCAACCTTTCTGAGGGTCAAATGACAAAAATGATCAACGAAGCAGAGGGCAAAGCAAGTGAGATACTAACCGTAGCAAAAGCAACGGCTAACTCTATTAGAAAAATTGGCGAAGTCCTAACCACTAAAGGCGGCGAAGATGCTTTTAAGCTAAAGCTTAAAGAAAAGCATTTGATGAACCTGCGCCAGCTAGCCGATGCTAATGTAGAGGTCATAGTCCCAGGGTCGATCAACGACTACGAGTCTTGGATCAAGTCTGTAGGCCTTTAAAGTTAAATGCTGGCCGGGTGTTTAGAGTAAACATTCTGCCGGTAATTTTGTGGAGGTTGCAGAAGACATGTTTTCTTCTGCTTGCCCCTCGCTAGAGTTGCAGCAACCGTCTACGCCTTCTTTTCGCTTTAATTGGTCTATCAGATTTTTTCGAACGATTAATTTTTCTGCTCTAGATAAATCTTTACTTAAGCTTCCGTCACCGACTACGCACTCAAACTGAATGCGAGGCGTGCTCGCAAGCCTGCCGTTGGGGGCTTCGCACCATTTTGTGGATTTGGTGTTTAGGCAAACAAGCGATCCTGGACACAACAAATAGCCTCTTTGCCACTCTTGATAGCTTGTAACCATCATCGTCTGCTGGCAGCCTTTGGTCGGGACAAACGATTGGCTACGAAGGCCAACAGGCTGGTTGTAGGCAATACCGTCTTCCGTGCATCTATTCTTCTTGGAGCCATAACTACCAAAAGGGCCTATATCAAAAAACCCAGATGCGGTTTTATGGCCATCCTCTTCGGTCAGCTCAACAAGGGCACCTCTAAGCTCGCCTCCAGTTATGCCAAAGGTGCCTGATATGCCTTCGACTAGGCAAAAATCAAGGCCGGTTTTTTTTTCTTCTGTAGTTGCTAGCCTGATGCGCATTTTTATTTCGTGGGCAAAAGAAATAGTAGGGTGACTGTACATGATTTGTATTTGGTCCATGATGACTTTCACAGGGTGGGTAAGCTCGGCTGTAAACTCACAGTATAAATCACGGTAGTTGCTATCGCGGAAACATTGTGCGTCGAGCGAACCACTGGTCGAAGCCTCTTCAATCTGCTCTGCTTGGTCTTCGCTAAGTCCAATGATTTGAAAAAGCTCGGTTATCTCTACTTTTCCAACTTTCTTTTTTTGAATCAACTCGAAGGTTTCAATGAGAGATTCAACAGATTCAGCATTGACACTTTTAGGATCTATATCGATATCTACCAGCGGCATCGCAGGCACAGCAGTTAAATGTCCTGCCAGGTTTAATGCGAGAATAGAAACCAACGCTACACGAGGTGCAGCTGAAAAGATGCTTTTATGCATGAATTACTCCAACCATGGAATTGTTCAAATTTTTTAAAAAGTTTTGTAAACGTTGCAATATCTATAGCAAGTTGACCGGCTGGCCAGCAACTTATTTCATTAAGTCGAATAAGGGCTTAGTTTAGAGGTTAAAGAATAGGCAAACCCGAGGAAGCTAAACGGTCCCTTGGCAATCAGCCAGTGTTTTGTGTGGTCTAAACACGTATTCCGGCAGCTCTACAAAGGCCACATTGTGATAGCGGCTGTCACTAAGTAATTCATATAAGGCAGTTTCAACGTAAAAGGCCCGCTGACCAGCAAAGGTTTTATCTGCTACAAACCAGAAGTCGCTTGCCGTTTTTTCAAACCTTTCTGTGTCATTGGAAAGTTCGCTGAAAACAGTGACAGGATTAAAAAAAGAATCATTGTTCTGTAGCATTTCTTTTGCTTCGGCTGGTATATGTGGGCCTTCAAGGCAAACCTTCGCTTTGCCCACGCTTGACTCCCAAAAAAAGGGGATGCCGCCGACGAAACCATCTGCGTTTGGGACCATGCCTAAGACCTGTAGCGGATCTGCAGCAGCTTCCTTTAAGCTTATAGTTTTTGGCCTGTGGAGTACGTTTTGAAATAAATATTCTAGTGCGTTTACATAGGCATCAGGGTCTATCTTCAGCCAGTTGAGTAAGCTATCTGCAGTTTTTTCAGCTTTTATCAAACCTTCATTAGATTCTAGAGCTAGGCTTAGGCGGATACCTTTAAGTTCTTCTAAAAAATGGGTATAAAATCTCGACAAGCCTTGAAGAGAATCACAAACCTTTGAAGACGAGCCTGTTAAATTATCTAAGTTTTGAATAAATAAGTGTTCATGGCCTTTTGATTTTAAGTCTTTAAATAATGCATAAAGTGCACCGTGACCTGCGGGAGTAACACTTGGCGATCCTTCCGAAAATATAGCCTCACCGCTTTGATTAAAGCGAATGGTGCTGAGCGTTTTCCCTTGCTCAAGTAGGTCGTAGTTCGCATCCGCAGAGATTAAAGCTGTGTATTCTTTTTGGCGGCCAGGAGGCGTGACAAAACATTTTTTTTCTATAAAGCCGTAAGCACTCAGTTCTTTGTCTTTTTCTTCTAGGAAGGTAGTACCTTGCCTGCAGGGCATCAGTGCTTTTGGTTTTTGAAGGTCCAGAAGCGCAGCCAGCCTCAAGGATTCTTGTGTAAAGTTATCTCGAAGCTCTAAGGTTTGAATGCTAGCTGGAAGCGGAAATTTTTTCGACTCCTTCCAAGCTAAAATAAAATCTGCATAGCTATTTTTTTCGATTGCCTGTGTTAATTTAGCAAGTGGTTTAAAGAACCGGCTTGCAGCCCCTGCTGCTGGTATGAATGCAGTGATCTGCAACGATGATTTTTTTGTTTTAGCTACTTTCAAAACGCCGCTGTTTTTTAGGTTGCAAGGGCCTGCCGTTTTCAGTTTTTTCGTATAACCACAATTTAAAAAATTGGAAATTTTTTTTTGCGCTACCTCAATATTTTCCTGAGGAACTCCGCTAAGTCTTGATAGTTCCTTGGGGCAGTTGTGTTTGGTTGTTTTATTCAAATCCGGAAACCTCGCTCAAAGCACTTATGTAGGCCAATTTGACTCTTTTTGTGTAGCTGTAAAAGTCGTCTCTAGTTTGCCCCCGAAGCTGCCTTCGTGCAATACTTTTACAGGTAAAATGACAAGGAGGTCATCAATGATCATGATATCTAGAATGCTATTGATTGCAGTAGGAGCCCTACTGTTTTCTTCTGCCCAACAACCGGCTTTTCAGGTGAAGAGCTCTAGTGGAAACAAGCGCGTACTAGCTTCTTTCGCTGGCAAAGAAATAGTACTAAATCGCAGCTTGGATTCCATGCGGTGGAGCGATACATACGCGGTTTTGATTCCACAAAGCGAGCAGGCAAAAAAACAAAAAGAGACGATCATGCAAATGATCACCCCCATCTCAGACGTTAGCCAAGATATGGTTGTCGCTCGGGTTCACCCAGAAATGGTCGAGGCGGTTTCGGCGCTTCAACATAATGCTGGGCTTGCCTGCGGCGGTATCGTAGAGCTAAAAGCTGAGTTCATGGCTGAGGTTCCGCTTGAGGACGCAGAGCCTATGGTGGAGCTCAAGCTGCGAGATAGCTTTAAAAGTATCGTAGATACTATCTCTGCAGATTCTATAGAAGAGCGAGTGAAAGCCTTAGAAGACTTAGGCACTAGACACCACAACACAAAGCTTGGCGAAGAAGTTCCGGTGATTCTTCAAGGATGGTACGAAGAAGTTGCAGAGCAATACGACTACCCGATTGAAGTTGAGTTCAAGGGGCAGCCACGTAGTGATCAAAAAAGCTTGATTGTGCGTATAAAAGGGTCCGAGTTTCCAGATGAAGTTATCGTAGCTGGCAGTCATCTTGATAGCATTGCTGGATTTTTTGGAAGTGGCAATAACGCTCCTGGTGCTGACGATAACGCAAGTGGAACAGCTGTAAACTTTGCTTCGTTTTCGGCCCTTGCAAAAAGCGGTATTCGCCCGGCGAGGACCATTGAAATTCATGCATACGCTGCAGAAGAAATCGGCCTTGTAGGCAGCGCAGCTGTTGCGCGAAGCTACAAGAGCGACAATGTCAACGTAGTCACGATGCTTCAAAATGACATGAACCTTTACACAGCAGACGAGCCAACCATCTACTTTGTTACAAACGGTACGAGCGAAGGCTTTAACAAGCAGCTTCAAACGCTTGTAGATATATACGCTGGAGTGCCTTGGAAAGAAGGTGTTTTGACTGCTGGAACCAGCGATCACGCTAGCTGGACCAGGCAAGGCTTCAGGTCGGCTTTCCCGTTTGAGCACCCGACCAAATACAACAAAAACATCCACACCACAGGTGATTTGGTTACGGCAGACGGGGTTTCGTTTGAGCAGTCTGCTGCATTCGCTAAGCTGACAACAGCTTATCTTCTACACTTTGCTGGCGGGCAGTAGTTTAGAAAACCCCGATGTTTTAAAAATAGAAAAGCTCCTTTCACAGAAGGAGCTTTTTTTGTTTGTGTTGCCTCTGTGGTTTTACTTGACTCGCAGTAACCCTAAAAATACTGTAGTCCCTTTTGCAGGTCCAACTACGCTATAGCCAAAGCCTAATTGCGGGCGCCAAGTTTTTTGTCTTCCGTAATACAAGGATCCTTGTATTCCAGCTGCAAATTTAATACCAGGAGTTGCGCGAAGATCATCGTTTTGTACAACAAAAAGATCTTCATAGTCTGTCTCGCCATCTAACTTGGATAGCGAGTATTGAAACCCAGCATTACCTTCAAGTCTGATGCCCATCGAACCAAACTCTAGGCCTGTAAATGAAGGGCCAAAAGATAGTCCAAAAGATGTTATGCTTAGCTTGCCATCGCTTACTCTAAAGCCAGTGTCGTCTCTATAGTCAACTTCATTGTTCGATCCGAATTGCCCGCTGGCACGCAAGACCATTCCCAAGCTTCTTCCTAGAGGGATGCCAAACATTGAGGATCTAAATTCATAAAACCCTGAAGCTTCAATAACCTGTGTTTGAGAAAAATAGTCGTAGAAGCCAAGACCTAGAGAAAAACCGACTACTCCAGAGCGAGCAGACTCGACCCAAGTATATTTTTCGTCATCTCCACGCCGAAGCTTTGCGATAGCATCTCTTGGGATGTTTGCAGTCCTGCGGTCTATCTCGACAATACGGATATCTTTTTTAATTGAGCTTACTTCGCCAGAAGCGATAGCTTTGTTAGATCCCGGTTTGAAAAACAGCACCTGATCGCCGATAGTCGCTCGCGTGGTTCGGACCAAGCACTTCTCTTGAGCTGCATTGCAAACAACCTTTTTGGAAAGAGTCCCACCTTGAGCGTAGGCTACGGGAGTTAACAAGACTCCAACAAGTATTAAAAGTGGTCTGAAAATCATACTAAATCTCATGAATCCCTCAATTTTTTGTAAGTTCAGCTTGAAGCTCTATTTTATCAGCCCCCATCAGGAGTTGGAAGGCTTGGAGTACAGATAGCCGCAACTTGTTGGCTGGCATGGATCGCAGTATGTCTGGCATTCTCTTAGGTTCAATTCCTTTGGCGGTGAGAGCTATTATCTCATCTTGGCTAAGCTCCATATGAACCAAACAGAGATCGTAGCCTCCTAGCTGCCACTGCTTTTCAAACAGGTAGATTGTGTCAGCCGCCTTGCTGCCGCTGGGTAGAGCGCCAGAAAAAAAAGCCTTCAAAGAACTCAGCGTGACTTGCTGTTCAATAGACTCCAAACTTATTCCAGGTAGAGTCTGGTTTTTTTCTTGCAAGACCCAATAGGCTTGTGAGGCAAAGTCGCCTTTTAAGTTTTTTTCCCGATATGCGACAAGTGCTCTAAGCATTAAGTCAAAGAGGCGCCCATACGCGCAAAAAAGGTTTCACCAAGAACTTGTAGCGGCTCTTCTGCATTTTTAGAAAGATTGTTTTCGTAGATAAAGTACGGATCGTTTTCAGGGTTGATCAGCGGCTGCCAAGCTTCACTGTTACCACTTCGAGCTGATTTTTCCCAAAGGTGTGCAACGCTTAAATCTTCTTTGTAAGAACCAAACTCTTTTAATTCTCGGAAAACACGGTGGTAAAAAGACTGACTAGAAGAAAGGTTGTTTGTGTCTAGTTTATTTAAAAACAAAACACCGTCTAAGCCTTTGAAAGCAAATGCTTTGAGGTGTTCCATGCGTGTTTTTAAATCCAAGCAAAACAAATGCATGTGTAGGTCAAACCCTGCTTGGTTTCCCATATAAAGTGGCAAATAAGAAAACAAAGAAGCAACTGTATGAACAGGCTGCTTTGCAGCTGCATATTGTCCACTGGTTTCCTCGGCATCCGGATCAAGGCTACGAGAAAACGAGCAAAGAAGTTCTTGGCAGTCCAACAGGTTGCTGCCAGTTACAAACACCTTTGCATGTATGCTTTGAGTATCGCTATTTACAAACGCCATATGGTTATCTTACCTAGGAGCTGGCCAATCAACAAGAAAGGTTTTCTTATTTCGGCAGTTCTATATGTATGGCCTGCGCCCCAAAGGTTTTGGCGGCTGCCACCACGCCTGGGCTGTGTATGCAGTCTTCAATCCGCTTTGCTTCGGCCACTTGGCGTTCATCTGAAAGAATGGTTCGCAAGGTCGTATCTTGCTTGCCAGGCTTCTCTGCCAGGTCTAGCTCTATATGCACCTCTGGCGATGCTTGCTGTACATGGCCTAGCCAGCCTGGGTTTGCCATAAAGGCCTTGGCGTGAATGCTGTCTTTTGGAAGCCTGATAAGTGCGCTTCCCTCTTTTTGCGGAATATAAAATCCGTACTCTAGGTGTTTAGCCAATACGGGGTGATCAGAGCGTAAGGCTTCTACTATTTTTCGTAGCTGGTCCATTTTAGCATCAGCCTTTGCAGGCTCATTCAAAGGATTTAGGCCGACGCTGCTTGGCTCTACGTGTTTAGAGTTTTTTTTTTGCCCTGGCGCTGAGTCCATCTTTTTTTGAAACTCGCCCATGAGGTTGCGTTGTGAGGGTTGCTCGGCCTGTTGAGGTTGCTCTTGCTTTTGAAACTGTCCCTGCTCACCTTGAACCGGCTGGGGCGTTTTTTGTACTTGGGGTTGCTGCGGTTGAGTTTGAGCTGGGGCTCGCACGACGGGTTTTGGGCTAGAAGTAGCACCTGCTTTTTGAAAGTGCGGAAGACCAGGGTCTAAACACCATTCAATGCCAGCATTTTCCATGAGTAGTTTATCGGTACGGTCACCTGTGAATTGGAGGCGCACCCGGTTTAAGCTTCGAAATAGCCTGTTGGAATCAAAACCTTTGTTGTATTTTCCTAGAGATTCCAACTGTGCAAAAACTTCAGGCGATAGTTCTTGCTTAAGCTCTTCTTTAGCTCTATCTCCAAGGTGGGGCAGGGCGAAGACGTGCCGGCAAAGCTCTAAGGTTTGCTCACAAATTTTTACCCATTTTACGCCACAGCTGGCAGCGTCGCTGATTGTCTGCATCACGGCTTCTGGATTTTTTGCAAGTAGCTGCTGCAAAAACCCAAGGCATATTTCGCTAGAGACAGTCCCTGTTACTTGAGCGGTCCCAGCAATCGTAACTGATCCTCCACCAACGGCAATGACTTGGTCTAAAAGCATTAGTGCATCACGCATGGATCCACCAGACACACTCGCAATGTCTTTTAGGGCGGCTTCATCAAATGCGATGGCTTCTTTTTGTAGAATATTTGAAAGTCGATTAATGATTTCTAGTGATTGAAACTTTTCTAAGCGAAAGAGCTGACACCTAGAAATGATTGTGTCAGGGACCTTTTGAAGTTCAGTTGTCGCAAAAATAAAAACAACTTTTGGCGGTGGCTCTTCGAGGGTTTTAAGAAGTGCGTTGAAGGCGCTGTTTGAAAGCATATGCACTTCATCAATAATATAAACTTTATAGTCAGACATTTGGGGGTTGTAATTTACAGACTCAATGATTCGCCGAGCATCGTCTACCCCCGTATTTGAGGCGCCATCCATCTCGAGAACGTCAGGGTGCCTGTCTGCTTCAATCGATTTACAAGATATGCATTCGCCGCATGGATCTATAGATGGGCCGTTTTGGCAAACAACTGATTTTGCAAAAAGTCTTGCTGTGGTGGTTTTACCAATTCCACGTACACCTGTTAGAAGAATGGCTTGAGGAATTCGTTGGAGCTCAATGGCTTTTTGCAGAGCCGTCGCAACCGTCTTTTGGCCGACGAGGTCAACGAATGACCGTGGCCGATACTTTCGAGCAAGAGGCATAGCTTGTACGGTACTTTTACTCATAACGGTACTTACACTCATGGGCCAGTTGTTTTTAGGTCAAAAAACAAAAGCCTTTCGGTGATAACCAGGCACTCCCAAAGCCCACAAACTTGCGCTACCGTTGCTACCTTCCGGTCCTGGCGGAGTTCACGCGGCCTGCGTCTTCAGGCGCCTGGTTATCACCCAAAGGCCTAGGTGTAGATACTGCTACTTTGTGGCCATAAATTCTAGAGAAATCCCCCAAGAACATCTCTTGTAGCAGCAGATATTTTTGGGGGAGTAAGTATCTAATTATACTTGATTTTTTCAGGCTTCTATAAGGCTAGTTTTGGTTGCTTCTGGCTTGCTGCATAGTACTGCTGTATCTGCGGGCTTTCGGCAAGCTTTGCAAGCGCTGCTGCTCTTTGCGTTGGCCCAGGGTGTGTGGATAAAAACCCAGGTTGCTTGGACCCACTGGCAGCGTTCATCCTGTGCCAAAAGCCTGTGGCCTCACGTGGGTCATAGCCTGCTTTTGCCATGTAAATCATGCCGATTTTATCAGCTTCAGATTCGTGTTTTCGGCTAAAAGGAAGCATTAGACCTACCTGCGTTCCAACCCCAAGTGCGCCCATGATTAAACCAGCGTGCTTATTGTTGCTTAGTCCAATGGAAGCGGCTGACATACCAATTTGTGTCATCACGCCTTGGCTCATTCGTTCGCCGCCGTGTCTTGCAGTAGCATGGGCAACTTCGTGACCCATCACAGCAGCTAGAGCATGACTGTTTTGTGCCGTCTTAGCGATGCCGGAGTAGACAGCAACTTTTCCACCAGGGAGAGCAAAAGCATTGTTTTGATTTTCTTCAATGACGTTAAATTCCCACTTAAAATTCTTTTCGCCACTAACCTTTGCAATCCTATGGCCAATTTCTTTTACGATCTGCGTAAGCCGTGGGTTTGTGTTTAACTTTGCAGATTCTTTTGTCAAAACTTGTTGGTATGCCTGCAAGCCCATTTTATTTAGGTTTGCATCACCCATAAAGTTAAGAGAACGACGTCCTGTTTCAGGTACGGTGACGCAAGCGGCTACAAGTGCAATCGTTGCACCCAAGGCTCCACCTATTTTTACAAATTTCTGCAATGCTAAATCCTCCTTAAAGACATTCCACTATAAAACTATTTAAAAATTTGATTTTAGGCTTCTTCTTCGCCTAAAACCGCTTTTCTAAGTATTCGCTTTTGGGTTTCAGCATGTGCTTTGCCAGACCCTTCAGCTGTGGTTCCAGAACCTTTGCGCCCAATGTATTGGACGTTGCGATTGGTAATAACGTTCAACCGGTTTTGCACAAACGACCAAGCCCCCATATTCTGTGGTTCTTCTTGAACCCAGAAAACATCTGCTTTGCCATATTTCTTCATGATTTCTTCTATTTCAAGGCGGGCCAACGGATAAAGCTGCTCTATCCGAACAATAGCTACATCACCTGCTTTTTCTTGCTCTCGCACAGCGTTTAACTCGTAATAAATCTTCCCAGTGCAAAAAAGAACTTTTTTCACTTTTTTTGGATCGGGCTTTTTTGGATCTGGAAGAACCTCTTGAAAACTACCTGAGCTTAGCTCGGTCAGGTTTGAGGTAACCTCATGCGAACGCAATAGGCTTTTGGGGGTCATCACGATCAACGGTTTA
Source organism: Oligoflexales bacterium (assembly GCA_023301565.1). Classification (GTDB taxonomy): domain Bacteria; phylum Bdellovibrionota_B; class Oligoflexia; order Oligoflexales; family JALZUQ01; genus JALZUO01. Next base: position 28,027 of record JALZUO010000162.1, on the reverse strand, counting down.
CGAATATCACCACGTTTGAGTTGACGCCTTAAAACATGAAAGTACTGTGCTGCTGTTGTCGGTATCGCTACCTGAATGTTGTTGCTGCCACATAGTTGGAGATATCTTTCTGGGCGTCCAGAAGAATGCTCTGGTCCGCTTCCTTCGTGTCCGTGTGGAAGTAGCATGACAAGGCTCGAGGTTTGGTTCCACTTAGCCTCGCTTGCCACTAAGAATTGATCGACGATGATCTGCGATCCGTTAGCAAAGTCACCGTATTGGGCCTCCCAAAGGACTAGAGCTTGGGGGCTCGCAACAGAGTAGCCAAACTCAAAACCAACCACGCCTGCCTCACTAAGTGGGCTATCGATGACGTGGACCTCTTGCTGGTCTGCAGGTAAATGGTTTAGTGGTTCATAGCGCTTGCCAGATTCAAAATCTCGCCAGACGATCTGACGCGACGAGAACGTGCCTCTACCGCAATCTTGACCAGATAGTCTTACGTGATGCCCTTCTGTTGCCAAACTGGCAAAGGCGAGGAGCTCTGCCAAAGCCCAGTCGATCCCTTCGCCAGAAGCAAGGATTTTAGAGCGTGTGTCTATTAGTCGTTTTAGCTTTGGGTTGATGTTGAAGTTGCCGGGGACCGTGCAAAAACCTTCGCCTAGTTTTTGTAATCTTTTTGCGTCTACGGCCGTTTCTGCATCTTTAAACATTTCGGACTTGTCGCACTTGCGGTATTGCGCATACTTACCAAAAACCTTGGGCACGGTGTGTGTTTTTTTCTTATAGCCTTCACTTCGAATTGCATCCAAAGCTGCTTGGAATTCACCGCGGATACGTTTGTCGATTTTTTTGCACTCTTCAGCTGGGATGATCCCTGTAGCATCTAGGTACTGACTGTATTTTGCGTATACGGTTGGATGTGCCTTAATCTTTTTATACATGTTTGGCTGCGTAAAGTTAGGTTCGTCTGTTTCATTGTGGCCGTGCCGACGGTAACCGATAAGGTCAATCACCACGTCCCGCTTAAACTTTTGCCTAAAAGCCATCGCAAGCTGAATGGTCCAACAAACCGCTTCTGGCTCGTCTGCATTTACGTGAAATACGGGCGCCCTAATAACCTTTGCAACTTCCGACGAATAGTTTCCACTACGATAGTCTGTAGGCTCGGTTGTAAACCCAATTTGATTGTTGGCGATGATGTGAATTGTGCCGCCGGTCTGGTAGTTTTTAAGGTTTGCCAGGTTGAGAGTCTCTGTAACGATTCCTTGCCCAACAAAGGCTGCATCGCCGTGGATAAGCAGCGGCAGTACATGGCTTCCATCGACATCATTGCCTTGCTTTTGCCTTGCACGCGAAAACCCCTCTACTACCGGATTCACTGCCTCTAAATGGCTAGGGTTAGGAAGTAGGTTTAGCAAAATGCTTCCAGCCGGAGTCTTCGACTCGTTCATAAAACCAAGGTGATATTTTACGTCGCCAGAAATATCAAAAGTACTGCTGACTTCGCTTTGTTCAAACTCGCAAAGCATGGTTTCTTTATCTTTGCCCATAAAGTTAAGAAGGACGTTCAACCTTCCGCGGTGAGCCATTCCAAGCGTGACCTCTTTTACGCCTGCTTTGCACGCGTCCGTTGCTAGCATGTCCAACATAGGGATCATCGACTCGAGGCCTTCGACAGAAAAACGTTTTTGGCCTAAAAAACGGGCTTGTAAAAAACGTTCAAACCCTTCTGAGTAGGCTAGCTTTTCATGGATGCGCTTTTTCTCTTCGGCGCTATAAAGCGGTGTGTTTCGGTTTGATTCCATTTTTTCTTGCAGCCAAACAACTGCTTCAACATCGTTTATTTCTCTAAAGTCTGCTCCGACAAAACCGCAGTAGGTTTGTTTTAAAAGAGCTTCTATTTCAGAAAATTTTGCAGAGGCAAGTCCAGCTAGGTTGTGTGGCTGAAAAACATCTTCAGGCTCTACAGACTCTAGGCCGTGCGAAGAAGTTTGCAGCTCAGCGCTAAGCTCTGGAGCTTTATCTAGCGGGTTAAGGTGAGCAGACAAGTGCCCGAGCCGGCGGAACGCGTTAACCCATGCCTCAACCTTTGCATTGTTAGGGCCTACCGACTCTTGCTCTCCTAGCATCAGCCTGCCGCTACCTAGCTCGTAGCCTTGAAAGAACTGCTCCCAGCTAGGGTCTACAGAACTTGGATCTCGAAGGAACTGTTTGTATAGTTCTTCAAGGTATTGTGTGTTTGCACCCTGAAGTAGGCCGCTGTGTGTTGTTGGGTTTTTGCTCATTTTTTTTCCTGATTTTCTCTTAATCTTTTTTACATGTGAATAGCGCGGCCAGCGACTGCAAGAGCAGCCTCTTTTACCGACTCGGACAAAGTAGGGTGGGCATGCGTACTACGGGCAAGGTCTTCGGCACTCGAGCCAAACTCCATTGCAACGACTGCTTCAGCAACCATTTCTGAAACATGCGGTCCAACCATATGAACACCCAAAATTCGGTCTGTTTCTGCATGTGCAATCACCTTGATAAAACCGTTGGTGTCACCGTTGCATCTAGCTCTTCCGTTTGCTTTGAAAGGAAACTTGCCTTTTTTGACTGGGATGCCTTCTGCTTTGCATTCTTGCTCGGTCTTGCCGACGACCGCTACTTCAGGGTTAGTATAAACTACACCCGGAATTGCATCGTAGTTTACATGGCCGGCTTGTCCTGCAATGATTTCACCTACAGCAACGCCTTCATCTTCGGCTTTGTGCGCAAGCATCGGCCCTTCACGCACATCTCCGATCGCATAGATGCCTGGAATGTTAGTGCGGAAATGTGCGTCTGTTTTAACGCGCCCTCTGTTGTCTAGTTCAACCCCACAATTTTCAAGGCCTAGCTTGTCTGTGTAAGCTCTTCGGCCGACAGCGACCAGAACTTTGTCTGCTTGGATCTCTTCTTCTCCGGCCGGGGTTTCGCAAAGAAGTTTTACTTTCGTACGCATTACATTTGCTGATTTTAGCTTTGTCTTGGTGCGGATTTCCAAACCTTGTTTTTTCATGATTCGAGTCATCTCTTTGATGACGTCTTTATCCATGGTCGAGAGGATATCATCTTGCGCTTCGATCACGGTTACCTGCGAGCCAGCTCTAGCCCAAACGCTACCCATCTCTAGACCAATAACTCCACCGCCAATAACGGCAAGTTTTTTTGGTGGAGCATCAAACTCTAGCGCGCCTGTGGAACTGACGACTTTGTCGCCGTCAAAAGGGATGATGCTTTTTAACTCAATTGGTTCGCTTCCAGTGGCAATGATGATGCTAGAGGCTTTGATGGTCTTTTCTTTTTCGCCTTGTTCAAGCGGCGAGATCTTGACTTCATTTTTACTTACAAACGAGCCAAAACCTTTGAAATATTCAATTTTGTGCTTTTTAAGTAGAAACTCGATCCCATCGGTCAGGTCCTTTACGACCCCTGTTTTTCGCTGCATCATCTTAGCTACGTCAAGCTTTACATTATCTACGATAACGCCATGGTCTGCAGCATGATCTTTTGTCTCAGCGTAAACTTCGGTGCTTTTAAGCAAAGCTTTGCTAGGTATGCAACCTACGTTAAGGCATGTTCCACCAAGTGCTCCGCGAGCTTCGATGCAAGCAGTTTTCAAACCGAGCTGCGCCGAGCGGATAGCTGCGACATACCCGCCTGGTCCACCACCAATTACAACAACGTCAAAGTCCATATTTAAAATCCTCTTTTTTAAAACAAGTTCAGCTATTAAATTTCCAAAAGGAGCCGTGAAGGATCTTCCAACCCGTCTTTGATTTTAACTAAAAACTGTACGGCTTCTTTTCCGTCGACAACTCTGTGGTCGTAGCTAAGAGCTAGATACATCATCGGTCTTGCTACAATGTCGTCTCCGATTACTACCGCACGTTTTTCAATTTTATGCATACCTAATATGGCACTTTGTGGTGAGTTTAGGATTGGTGTCGACATAAGTGAGCCAAATACACCGCCGTTTGAGACAGTGAACGTTCCGCCGCTTAGCTCGTCTAGAGCTATCTTGCCAGCACGTGCTCTTGTGGCAATGTCTGAAATAGAGCTTTCAATGTTCATAATAGACATGTTTTCGACGTTGCGGACCACGGGAACCAGAAGACCACGCGGTGAAGAGACGGCAACCCCTACGTCACAGTAAGAGTGGTGGATGATCTCTTCGCCATCTACGTAAGCGTTGATCATCGGAAACTCTTTAAGTGCTTCTACAGATGCTTTTAGGAAGAACCCCATAAAGCCAAGGCCTACGCCGTACTTTTCTTTGAAGGGCTCTTTGTATTTTTTGCGCAGAGCAAAGATCGCAGTCATATCAACTTCGTTGAAAGTAGTAAGCATGGCTGCTGTTTGCTGTGATTTTACCAGGTGCCTTGCGATCGTGCGCCGCATCATCGACATTTTTTCACGGCGAATATCTCTAGACCCTGTGATTGCCTGAAAGCCTGGGTTAGCTGCACCAGGCTTGCTGGCAGGCTTAGCTGATTTCACTGGTGTAACATCGGCTGCTTTTGTTTGTTTCGGCTCGTTTGCTGCTTTAAGAACGTCTTCTTTTAGGATGTTGCCTTTAGGACCGGTTCCTTTTATCTGTGATGGGTCTAGGCCGTGTTCTTCAGCGAGCTTTCGTGCAGCCGGGCTAAGTGTGCCAGCTGCGCTTCCGTTTGCACTAGGCGTAGCGGCGGCTTCTGGGCTACTAGAGCTGTCTTCTCCTGCTTTGCTGGTTTGCGCAGGCGCTGTTGCAGAAGTATCGATTGAGGCAATCGTGTCGCCAATGGCAACGACATCACCTTCGTTTTTAAGGCGCTTAACCACGCCGGATTTTTCAGCAACGATTTCCACGGTAGCCTTGTCGGTCTCTAGTTCTACAAGTACGTCATCAACTTCAATATACGCACCTTCTTCAACATGCCATTGGTGGATCATCCCTTCTTGGACAGACTCACCTACGGACGGAACTTTCACTTCAAACGACATGGGGAAAACCTTTCAATAACTCTTCTTAAACTTTTATGTCAGCAACCCGGAAAAATCTCGAAACAATTCAAGATCATGCTTGGTTATACAATTCGAATACTAAATGTCTACGAAGCTTTGTGCTTTCTTTACTGGGCAATCACTGCTTAAAAAAGTTACATCCTTCGCGATCCTAGCGACCTATTACATCAGAAGCGCTGTCGTTGAGCTGTGAGAGGCTACATACGAGTGGCAGTCCAGCTGCAAAGGCTTTGCTTTTTGGTCAGCAGTTTCCGTGTGTCAAGTGTTTGGCGGTGGCGGCTGGCCCTGAAAGCAGGCAGAATAGAATCATGGAAAAACATATAGCCGTCATAGACCCAGCCGTAGAAAGCCCAGCAAACCATTGCTTCAACCAGGTATCCAGGCTGAGCAATGCTAATTTGCGCTACTACCTCCCAGTGTTTAACAAAGCAGATCTTGATATAGAGTTTAGAGGGCTCAGCGGAGTTCTTCTGCTTGGAAGCTTTGCAAATGTTGATCAACAAAGAGAGTGGCAAGCACCGCTAAGTAAAACTATCCAAAAAGTGATGGATCAAAACATTCCTCTTCTTGGGATTTGTTACGGACACCAGCTCATTGCTCATATGCACGGAGCCCGCGTTGAACAGCCAAAAGAAGTAAAAGAAAAAATCGTAGGGTTAAAAAAAGTAACATGGTCTAAAAAACCAGCATGGCTTCAAAAAGAAGCCCCGTTCTGGATGGCAGCTTCACACTATCAGCAGGTTTTAACCGTACCGGAAGGCTTTGAGGTAGCTGCGGCTAGAAGCGATTGTAAAATTGAATCTTTGGTTCATAAAAGTAAACCAGTTTGGACAACCCAGTGCCATCCTGAAGCCTCTTTGGAGTTTGCAAGAAAGCGCGAGATAACTGATGACCTCAGCCGGTTAGAGCATGGTTGGGGGTTAGTTCGAGACTTTTTGCAGCACTGTCTCAGTTCTTAAGCCTCAGAAAATTAACTTTATCTACTCAGCTTGCCCTATAAAAACAGGCATCCCGGAATTGTCAAAGTTCAATACGTCCATAAAACTTTCAAGGTGCTGCTTCCAGCTAAAGGTCTGTTGAGAAAGAGCGTAGCGTTCGGTCTGTAGAATTAGGTTTGTAACCAAGTGCAGCGTCGGCGAGCTAACCTCTTCTTTTTTTGCACCGTCTTGCAGGTAAGGTGCACCGACTACGTTTAGAACTAGATGTAAATTCTTGCTGCCACCTGTTTTATCTTGAAACAGGTTTGCATGATAAAACGTGTAGCTAGAGCAAGAGTCTATAAAAAATATCTGATAATCATTGTTTAGTCGTGGCCGGCGGCTGGAAAAAAACTTTTTCAGCCTAAAATAGTCACCATCATTGCTGTGACCGTTGTAGGCAATGATGTCGTGCTGGAGTGCTGCCTGTGCTTGGCGCCTAAACTTTTGGTCGTCTGGGTTTACAAGCACCAAGTGTAGCCTAGTCCTGGCTATGGTGCCGTCAAGCGCCGGACTGCTTAGTTTGAATACATACTTGTTTTTTAGTTTTTCGCTTGGTTTTAGCTCGCTAAAAATATTTTGGTTTAGCTTGTTTTTTAGGTCGCGTATCTTCCGCACGGCTGCGCGAAAGGATTGGACTCCAAAATCAGTTTCGCGAAAGTTCTCGTCTACTCCATACAGAATGGTTGCGTCCAAAGATTTACCCTTGTTTTGAGCCATAAGTTTGCCATAGGCAGGAGTAATCTGCTCGTCTTCAGCTTGAGGCTGAAAGTCAGCTTGCACTTCATGCAAAAAGTCTTGAAACCCGTCCGGGCAGTTTTCCCAGCTGTGGCTCCAATAGTAGTAAAAAGCATCCCGTGAGTTATCGTATTGGCTAGTGCACGGAGTTGGCACTGGTTTATCGCTTGTATTTTGTTGATCGCTTCTCGCTAGGCTTCTCGCTCTAGAGTAGATCGTATCTGGCCTTGTAGGCAGCAAAAACTTTAAATCAATCCAGCCGATTTCATCGTATTCAAACCATAGGTCATCGTGAAAAACCGCACGGTCTTCATACCTGTAGTCGACTCGTACTAAATTATTACCTATATCTAATTTATTTTTGTTTGCAGTAGGGATGATTTCTATTTTCGGGGAACTATCGGTAGCCCCTGGAGCTCCAGCATAGTCATAGGTTTCACCGGCCTTGTCTTTATATGTTTGGTACATAAAAACCCCAAAAAGGTACTGCGTATGCCTTTCGGCTTCTTTCTTTAGGTGTGCGGCTGACTTCAATTGTTTCATGGGCTTCCCCGTTGTTTTATCCCTTGGGTTTGCTTCCGTAATAAAGTGAGTCGTAAATCTAAGAGTCCCACGCACACTGTCAGGGCCAAAAAAGGAAATTTGTGCAAAAGATGATGTGGAGGAAAGTAACGTAAACAAAAAAGCAGATAATAGAGCCGGGCATACTATTAGCTTCGGCAGGTTAAATGGGTTTTGCTTCAGAGCCATTTTTATCTCTTTTTTATTATTCTCGCTATGTAGTCAAAGCCAGGGGGCTAATTTCTTTGTTGCAGACGCCACAACTTCTTTGGGGTGACTCAGCTCTGCAGGTATCCAAGGCTTGTGTCTTCCATCTATGATCAGTGGTCCTCTGCAGCCCCAGTGCTTGTCTTCCGTAAATGCGTGAACTCCATAAACGTCCGAAGCAGGGTTAGATCTTGTAAATGTTGCCCACAAGAAGTTCTTGTAGGAGCGAGCTAAAAAGTCAGTTTCGTCTGTTAAAACAATTAGCGCAGTCTCTTCTAAATGGGAAGGTGAAAGGTCGTTCCAGCTAGCAATCACACCAGCTATCTTTTTTTGTTCCGCTTCCTTTGTGGTGTAAGCACCTATATCTACCGCGATAATACCCTTTGAAACACCTTTGCTGGCACGAACCAGTTTACTTGATTTTCCTAGTTCCGGCAGGCCTTGTTCATAAAAGCTTAAGCGCCGTTTTGGCTTGCCTGTGGCGGCAAGCACCAGTTTGCTTCCGCGGTGCAGGCCGCCGCCAGAATAGTCTAGCGTGTCCATAGTTGCTTTGGTGTGAAAGTGCAGGTCACGACTAAAGTCAATACGCTCAAGTAGTGATTGAAGATAGTTTTGCGTGTCTGAAATATTTTGGGGGTCGTATGTTTTCTCGTCCATGATGCAAAGGTATTTTGCAAGGCTAGCTTGGTTGAAACCTAATATAGCAAAGCTTTGAGTCAGGATTTCTTGGGGTCCAATCTCATTGGTATCTTGTGTGTTTGGTCTATATCGCTCGCTGCCAATGGCCAGTAGTAGCGGGTGTACGCCAGCCTCATCTACGGCATGTAGTGCTTTTACCCCCGGTATTGATACAGGGACCATCGATTCAGTCAGCTCGTGAATGATACTTCCAAATACCGAATCCTCTTGTGGCGGCCTACCAACAACGGTGATTGGCCAGATAGCTTTTTCTCGGTGGTAGACCTGCACGTTTTCCAAGTATGGAAACGGGTGCTCATGGCTATAATATCCGAGGTGATCTCCAAAAGGCCCTTCCGGCTTTAGTCCTTTTGCAACCGTACCTACAAGGTTGAAGTCTGCATCTGCACTCATCAGGGCTTCAAGCTCATGGTGTTTATGATACCGAAACCTTCTTCCGGAAAGCATTCCAGCAAGAATTAGTTCACTTAAACCCTCTGGGTTTGGGATCACAGCTGCCAGTGCGTGGGCAGGTGGTCCGCCAACAAAAATACTTGCATCAAACTGCTGCCCTTGTTGAAGGTAAGAGGCGTGATGTACGCCTATGCTGCGGTGAATTTGATAGTGCAGCCCAACTTCATCTTCTTTATAATCGTTGCCACTGATCTGAACCCGGTACATGCCTAGATTCGAATGCTTGAGCAAACCACTCAAGCTCGACAGACTCCCGGGAGCTACGCTAGCAACCTGCGGGAGAAGAACAAAGGCTCCACCATCTTTGGGCCAGCACTGAACCTGTGGCAAAGATGCCAAAGAGGTTTTGTTTTGAGCAACAGCAGATCTACTCCAACTTGTTTTGCGTGGAAGTGACCTGACACCTGAAAGAGCAAGCTTAAGAAGTAGGCCTGGATTCTTGAATACTAGGCCTGGAACTTTTTTTACAAATCCTCCAGGGTCAGCTTTGATGCGAATGGCCTCTTTTACCAAGTCCATGGTCCCGCGAAAAAGGTAGCGCGCCCTTTTTTTGGTCGCATAAACATTGGCAGCAACCCGAAACGGCGTCCCCTTTACGTTTTCAAAAAGCAAAGCCGGAAGACCTCGCTCATAAGCAAGTTGCTGCATAGCAGGCAACTCTAGGTAAGGGTCTACTTCAGTGTCAATCCGGATAAGGTCTTTTTGCGACTCTAAATCAAGTAGTGCTGCTTCTAGGGATTTATGCATTTATCTCCCGGCGGTGTTCTCTAGCTTTTTTCTTTAAGCTTTTAGCGTTTGCGATGGCTGATTTGTCGGCTGCCTCTCCAGAGAGTAACCGGGCTATTTCTTTGGTCGACTCGGTTTCGCCTAGCACTTCAAAGTGAGTCTGCGTGGTCTTGTCTGTGGACTTGTGTGCGAATATATGCGCGTCGCAATAGACAGCTACTTGCGGCAGATGCGAAACGCAAATAATCTGAAACTTTTGGGCAAGTTCCGCTAGCTTTTTTCCGACCGAGTTTGCAGCGCGGCCAGAAATACCAGCATCAATTTCATCGAAGACCAATACGCAGGCGCCAGCCCCTATGGCCATGCATTTTTTAAAAGCCAGCATGATGCGTGAGGCTTCGCCTCCAGATGCTATCTTTGCAAGAGATTTAAACTCAGAACCTTTGTTGGATTTTAGAAGGAACTCAGCTTTGCGTGTTCCTTCTGAGCTAAACTTGCAAAACTTTTCAATGCCTTCGGCCAAGGTTGCCTTGTCTTTTTGGCTGCAAGTATCTGGCAATGGGGGGCAGAATGGTTTTGGTCCCTCAACTTCTGTCCAAGCGGCTTGCACTTCAGCTCCAGGCATCGAAAGCTCTTCGAGCTCGGCATTGATCCATTTAGCAACTTTTTTGCCTGCTTTGGCTCGGGCCTGCAAAAGCGCCGTGTTTTGTTTTTCTAGCTCTACTAGCTCTGATTTAAGAGCTTTACTAATTTTGCGGATATCTTCGTCAATACCATCTAGAGCTTTTAGGCTTTGCTGAAGGTCGGTGTATTTATCCATTAGAGCTTCGCAGTCTAAGACCTGAAACTTTCGAAAATAGCTTTGATAGGTAGCAAGCCTTTCTTCGGTCTGCTCTATATCAAACTTATTTTCTGCCTGAAGTGCCGCTACCCCTGCTTCTTGCGTGGTGCTAGAAAGCTGCTCGCAAAGCCGGTGGGCTTCTTTCCACACAGGCGAGTCTTCTAGGTCGCGGTTTTTTTGCACCAACGAACCTAGCTTTGTCTCTAGCTTTGCGTGTTCGCGCAATATAGTTTCTAACGTAGAGAAGAACTCTTGCTTTTTCCCAACGCTTCTAGCTTGCCGGGACTTTTCAATCAGCTGGTTGTAGTCTTCGGCCGAGGGTGAAAACGTCTCTAGTTCAGAAAATCTAAACTGCATGTAGTCTTGCTGCGTGGAAAAAAGATCATACTTTTTAACTACGTCTTTCATTTTGTCTATATGCTTTTTACAGCTACGAAACGTTTTCTTATAGTTTGTGATGAGCTTTAGGTCTTGTTTTTTTAGAAGCGAGTCAATGTAGCTTAGGTGCGTATCCGGCCTAAACAGTTTTAAGGTTTCATGTTGGCTGTATAAATCCAAGAAACAAGACATAAGCTTTTTAAGGCTCGTTAAGGTAACTGGCACGTCTTGAACCCAGGCCTTGCCGCGGCTTTTTCTGCTGATAGTACGCCGAAGAAGAATTTGAGGGTCTTTGCTGTCGAGCTCAATACCAAGATCTTCTAGAATATCTAATACGTCTTCGTTTGCTAGGTGCTCGGGCGAAACATCAAACTGAGCGACAACTGTAGCTTGCTCAAACCCTTTACGGATCAGATCAGCATCTCCTCTGACTCCTTGCAGCAAGCTCAGGGCTTTCAGCAGGACGGACTTTCCAGCCCCGGTCTCTCCAGTTAATATGTTGAGCCCATCTGCAAACTGCAGATTGCAATTTTTGATGATGGCAAGCCCTTGAATGCTAAGCTCGTTGAGCATGGATCAAAGTCTCCTTGAAAAACTGGTTTACTCACGCTCAAAATATGACACAAACCCTCGGCGGGGTTGCTAGACGCACGTTCCCTGGCCTAATGTTCTGTTTTTATTTGATTTTCAGTAGAGCCCCTAGCTAGGTTGCGCTGAATTTATACAAAGCTTATGGGGTAGGGGCTAACCCATTTGAGAATAGTAGCCGATCTATAAACCATGAAGCCACGTAACAGATTAAACACGCTAAACATTCCAGGTCTTTTTCAGGACGTGGAGACTAGTCTGTCTGTATTTATCAAAATATATGATGTCTCAGACAAGGGTCTGGGGGTGTTTTCAGCAGATCAACTAACGCCTGGCCAAGAACTTGTGTGGATTACTCTGCAAGGAGAGGTTCACTTTAAGGTCCAGTGGTGCAATCAAGAAGCTTCAGGCGATCGCTCCGAAGACGGTTTTGGCTTTCGCGCAGGGCTTGAATGTTTAGGCTCTTGCGAAAATCTCTACGATCTTATTAGAACTGTTTTTGACACCAAAGGTATAAAGAAGGCTTAAAACTCAAAAGCTAAAACAACATATCAATACACTTCTCGATACTTTCTATCGAAGAACCTGCCTTGAGCGTTTGTTTAGGTTCATAAACAGATAAAAGCTGGCTACAAAGATAATCCACTCTCCGATTGCTAGTTGTAAAGTCATTCCTTCTGCGGCATCAAAAAGTAAAAAGCTTACCCCTCTAAACACAACCAAGCATCCATGCATTATAACGCAAACTTGCAAGGCGTAAGGTAGCCAATGCCGCTGAAAAAGCGGAAGCAAAAAGATGATGCCCATTGCAGCTTCCCAGCCGCCGTATACGGTCAAAAACTCCGATTGGCCCCTACCGAACATAAGTGAAAAACCAACAGCTTCAGAGGTGGTGTCTGGATCTAGCGAACACCAGGCCCCAAGACCTATGTACAGAAGACCAACTAGAGCTACAAAATACTTTGCCATATCGATTTATCCTTAATTCAGTTGTGAAATTTTGCATACTTCAAGCTGCGTTATGATTGTATTTTAAAGATCGATATCAAGCACAAAAGGCGCGTGATCACTAAACAGCGGCTCGCGCGTGATGGTTACGTTCTTTGTTTTGTTTTTTAAGTTCGGGCTGAGCAAGTGGTAGTCGATGCGCCAGCCTACGTTGTTTTCTCTAGCTTTGCCGCGGTTGGACCACCAGGTGTATTCTTCTTTTTCCGGAAACCTTTCGCGGTAGGCGTCGACCCAGCCTAGCTTTTGCGTGACCTTGTCCATCCAAGCGCGCTCTTCTGGTAGAAAGCCAGAGTTTTTTTGATTGCTCTTCCAGTTTTTGATGTCCATTTTTGTGTGCGCGATATTAAAGTCACCGCATACGATGTACTGGCGGTCTGTTTTAGTAAACTTTTTTAGTTTTTTTTCTAGCGCATCCAGGCAGCTGTATTTGATTTCTTGGCGCACTTCTCCAGATGTTCCTGATGGAAGATAAATAGAAATTACACTTAAGTCTTTAAAGTCTAGTTGCAGGTATCTGCCTTCGTGGTCCATCTCAGGGTGCCCGATTTTGGTCGTGACTTTATCTGGCTCCGCTCTACTTAAGATGCCAACGCCGCTGTAGCCAGGTTTTTCAGCGGGGTTCCAATAGGTGTGATAGCCGCTGAGCTCGAAGCTTTTTGGTATCTGCTCTGTTTTGGCTCGGATCTCTTGAAAGCAGAGCACGTCGTAGTTTCTTCTAGAAAGCCACGCCGGAAACTCTTTGCGGTCTGCCGAACGGATTCCATTTAGGTTAGCTGATAGTACCTTCAAAGCTTCTCCTTAATTAAGTTCTATTTGTCTCTCTTTGCCTGGAAGCGCCTGATAGTGCATGAGAGTGCCCCAGCATACGGGAATCACGGGTGAAATCCCACAAACCAGCAGAGGCTTTTATGTAAAACAGACAGTTTGCTATCTCCTTGAAACCACTTGTTTTATTTTCCCTGCATTCTCTTATGATTTTTTAATGTTTCCTGACCTAAGCTGTATGTGTTAGGAAGCTATAGGATTCTAGTTAAAACTATAGAACCTTTATAGAATCATTTCATAGCATCCACAATGTAAGCCCCGCGGCTTTTAGTACTTACTAAGATAGTGCCTAGAGCAAAGCCGCAGCAAAGCACAGGAGAGAGACAACATGCGTGTACTAGTTGTGGAAGACGACCAAAGATTGGGTTCGCTATTGGTGAAGACCCTCAAAGAAGACTCGTTTGCAGTGGATTGGTCCCAGGATGGGGTCGAGGCAGAGTGGCAAGCTTTCGAAGCTGAATATGATTTGATCCTCCTTGACCTTATGTTGCCAAGAAAACATGGCTTAGAAGTTCTGGCAGCTTTGCGTAGTGGTGGAATTAAAACACCCGTCCTATGTCTAACAGCCATGGACTCGACCGAAACGATTGTCAAAGCACTAGATGCAGGGGCAGATGACTACATAACAAAACCGTTTAACATCGACGAGCTTCTTGCAAGATCACGTGCACTCTTAAGAAGGCAATCTTCTGAAAAAACCGCTTTGATGCGTATCGGTCCGATTCGAATCGACCAGGCCCGCAAAGAAGTTTTTCGAGACGACCGTAAACTCCCCTTAACTTTAAAAGAGTATGCTCTTATGGTGTACTTTGCTCGTAATGCAGGTGTGGTGTTAAGCCGAAATCAGCTCTCGGAACATGTTTGGGATGTTGAGTACGAGGCAAGCTCTAACATAGTCGATGTCTATGTTGGCTATCTTCGCAACAAGGTGGATAAAGGCTTTACGGCTCCACTGTTAAAAACAGTGCGCGGCCATGGGTACATGCTAGATGCGTAGGCTTTTTAGAAGGAAATAGATTGAGCTGGATTTACTATATACTCTCCCCTCTTGAGCGGCTGCCGATTCGGTGGCGGCTCTCTTTGAGTTTTGCACTTGTAATGTCGGTTCTTTTTTCTATCCTTGGGATCACCGTATACTCTCTGTTGGAATCTAGCTCGCTTCGAGCCATTGATAGCAGCCTCAAAAACACAGCCCACACTCTTAGCAAAAAACAGTTTCTTCGGTCACAGACAAACCGTCAGACGAATATCGAAGATTTTTTATTTCGTAAACTCGGCGTGCAAAGCGTAAGACTTTATGCCGTTCATGTAGATACCAAAAAAAGTACGCCAAGGATTCGCACAAAAAATGTTCGTGTAAAAGTAGACAGTACAGACCGGACCATCAAGCGTGCCCGGCTAGGCCGCTCTACCTGGGAGACCTTTGTAAACGATGAAGGAAAGGCGCACAGGCAAATTACCATGCCTATTATGAACCGAGGAAGGTTCACAGAAGAGCTTATAAAAATCGCAACACCGCTTGCAGATCACTTTACTAGCCTGACGCGTCTGCGCACGATTCTCTACGTTTCGTTTCCAGTGGCGTTGTTTTTGGCTATTTTGCTTGGTTACTTCTTTACAGCTCTTTCGTTTCGTAGCGTCAGAGAAATCACCAAAGAAGCTGCCACCATCCACTTTGACCGTATGCAGGGACGCCTTCCGCTACCCGTTGCAAAAGATGAGCTGTATAGCCTGACCGAAACCTTTAACGCTTTGCTGGGCCGTCTCGAAGAGAGCATCATTAGGCAAAAAAGGTTTACAGGCGATGTCTCGCATGAGCTTCGAACCTCTCTTGCCGTGCTTCGCGGCGAGGCGCAGCTAGCCCTCAGAAGAGAGCGTCCTGCCGAAGAGTACAAAGAAGCACTGGTTAGTATTTTAGATGAGTCCGTGCATATGTCTGGGATCGTCGAGGACCTGCTTCTACTTTCTAGAGCACAAAGTAAATCTGTTGCCATGAGCTGGGAGAGGGTTGATACCCCTGACTTTTTGTTTGAACTAGAAAGCATGGTCAAATCTGAGTTTAAAAACAGGAAGATTTCGCTTACCTATGAAATGGATATACCCGATCATTTTTACGCGGCAAAAAGCTACTTACTGCTATCCCTAAAAAACATTTTGATCAATGCAGCTAAGCACACCAAAGACCGGAAAGAAGTATTGATTCGAGGGTATATGGAAGATGAGCAGGTGCATTTTGCCATACGTGATTATGGCGAAGGGATTCCCGCAGAATCTATCCCGCATATTTTCGAGTCTTTTTATCGTGCCGACACTGCACGAAACCGCAAGGAAGGCGGTGCTGGTATCGGGCTTAGCTTGGCGCAAGCACTGATCGGATTGCATCAAGGCGAGATTGACGTAGAAAGCAAGGTAGGAGAGGGATCTAAATTCACAGTGTCTATCCCTGAAAGTCCGCAAGGCCTCCCCCAAGAGCTAACCCGAAGCATGAATCGAGGCCCTGTATGACGGATTCTACAGATCATAAAAAAGGTAAAAATAAAGGCGATTTTTCTGATGACGACTGGCAGGCCTTTTTAGATGACATCGAAAACCCACAAGATAAAGATATGGGTGAAGAGCTTGAGCCAAAGCAAGAACCGTCTTCAAGCCAAACTCCAAATGAGTACGCCTTAGAGGTTGATCTGCATGGTCTGGGGCTGGAAGAAGCCAAGACAAAGGTGCAGCGCGCCTATGCATATGCTTGCTCCCAGCTAAACTCGTTAGATACTAAAACTCAAAACGCCAAAGTATGGATGCGGATCATTACCGGTAAGGGGCGGCACTCAGGCGTTGGCGGTGCGGTTTTACCAGCTGAGATTTATGCATTTGTCTCTACTGAGTTTAAAAAGAATATTCTAAACATAGATCCTCCGCCTACAGATGCGACCTTAGGAGGGCTTCCTGTCAAGGGACATTTTGATGTGGTTTTGTCTGTTCTCTAGATTGGATAGCTTCGTTTTGGGACATTTATAATAGGGCCGTGAAGTCCTCTTTGCAGGAAGAGCATGAGTCAGTCATGCCAAACTGGTACCAGGAAAATTTCAACAAAGTGACGTCAGCGCATACAGGACATCTTTGAAAGATGATTTTGAAAAACCGTGCTGTTATCATAAACCAAAAAAACCAGATAAATGGTAAGAAAATAAGTAATAGCAGTGACATGGACCCAACCCAGATTGAAGTTGGTATTGTGACCGCAGTAGATGCGAGGACAGAAAATTGCCTAAACTTCTTAGCTCTTTTTATGTAAGTAGTTCTTTCTGCTTTGGATTTGAGCAAAGACGACCCTGCCAAGCCAACAGGTACTTTCGATTTTTTTTTCAATTGTCGATCAACTACCTGAAATAGCACTGAGAAAAATAAAAACATTAGAAATAAAAATACAGCCGAAAACCTTGGAGACTCTTGTGCTTCGTAACTAGCTACCTGCATAATAAGCGCCAAACAAAACCCAATCACAAAAAAGTACCAAAAAACATCGTAGAGGAGTTGCAGTCTAGACACAGGGAATTTGAATTTCATTTTTTTGTCTTTATACTCAAAGGTTGTTTTCTGCCTCGGTGTTGAAATGAATTTGACAGAATCATAACAGCTATTCTCCACACATCAAAAGACCAATGTCATTGTATTCTAGTTTGTAGTTAGCCCATGGGTAGTTGTTTTCTGTAGCTGTTGCTCTAGCGAACTTTTCGTACTTTAGTGCGAGACTTGTATCATTGTTTTGGTGTCTGATCCAATTATGTGGCGCAGAGCTAGAAGTATTCGTTAGGAGTGCCGCTAGGAAGCCAGCAGGGTAAAGTATAAGGTAAGGTCCTTCTATGGTTGTTGTTAAGTTGTGCGCCACTAATGATATTGCAATAGCGAAAATAGATATAGCAGAGGCATAGAATGCTATGTCATTGGTTTTGGATACTGTTTGGTAGTTGGAAGATAGGCGAGCATTTTCAGCTAAAATCTGACTTTTAAAGACCATCACCAGGTTAACAAGCTTTGCCCCTTGAGAGTCTTTTGGGAGTTCTTGCATCTCGCTCAAGTCTGCAAGACGCAAGCTAACGAGAAGAGGCGTTAAAATCGCAGCGTTGGTTTTGAATAGCTCGGGGCTGTGGTTTTTTATGTTTTTAAAATACTGTGTAAGTTTTTTAGAATTTTTGTTTTTCGAGTCTTTTACAGGTCTTGTCTTCTCATCTGCAGATACTAAAGAAAGCTTTTTTATATGATCTGGGTTTTCTGGATCAAACCACTGCAAGTGGTGCGGATGCAGCGGCTATGTGCCCCGCCAAGCTTGCGCTCCTGGCTAGGGTTTCAGCGATGCTAGCATGGTCTTTTGGATCTAGGGTTTCTTCGAGTGCTTTGAGTGCACTCTTGAAGTGCTCATAGGTCCACTCAAAATCATAAATTATTTGTTGCCTAGGTGTAGCAAACGGATTGGTTTCTGGATCTGCCGGATCATTGGCCTTAGCCGTAGGCCCAAGGGTTGCAAAAAAAATCACAATCAAAGCCGCTATTGTAAAAAATCTGGAAATTGCCAATGTGCCTGACCTCCGGGTGTTTGTTGGGTGTTGTAGGTATGTATTATTTTAGCATGTTTTGGCTGTTGGCTGGAGCCGTGGAAAACATTCGCGGGAGGCCTGCAGTCTGTGTTAATCATGGGTTTTAGGCTGCTTTGTGGCATTTGTAGCGCAAATAAGAGAGAACCTTTATGACTGACACGACCTACGAACTAAAAGTTGACCTGCACGGGCACGATAGCAATATGAGAGAGAGTCTGCGGGTTGCTTTGCGTAACAGCGGCTTTTTGCAATTCGTGGAGTCTTGCCCGGACTATAAAGAGCATAACCCCTCGTATGCGACAGAATCAGAACTGGTTCCGCAAGATATGTCGCGGCTATCGGTCTACTCTTTTTCGAAAGACGAGCTTGAGGGCGCCAAAGCAGTAGCAGAAAGCGTCGCAGGTTTTTCGTGTGAGATTTCACAGATGGATACAACTGTTTGGCAGGAAGGCTGGAAAGAAAGCTTTCAGCCGCTTTTTGCCGGAAGGTTTTACGTGCAAGCTCCGTGGCATAAAGCAGAGGTTCCCGACAGGTCTGTTTCTATTTGTATTGACCCTGGTATGGCGTTTGGGACAGGCCAGCACGCAACGACTCATGTGTGCCTACAGCTTCTTTCTGAACTTGCTGCGGCGGATTTAGAAAAGCCTATTTTAGATTGTGGTAGTGGTTCGGGTATTTTGAGTGTTGCTGTAAGAAAGCTTGGCGGACAAAAGATTGTTGCCACAGATATCGAAGCTGACGCGATGCTTGCTATTGCAGAAAACTGTAAGAGAAACAACGTAGAGGGCGTAGAGCTGTCGCGAGAAAGCGTCCCTAAAGGCTCTTATGGGCTGATCATGGCAAACATTTTGACACCTGTTTTGTTAGAACTTCTGCCGCAGTTTGTAGAGGCTCTGGAGCCTGGAGGCAAGATCTTGTTTTCTGGCGTGCTTTACGAACAAAAAGATGACTTTGCAAAAGAAACGAAAAAACATGGACTGAGTATACTGAACGCTGTAACGCGCGAGGGTTGGTTAGGTCTTCTTATGGAAAAGGTCTAAAAGCATGAGACATATTTTTAGGCTTTTAGGCAGCTACGTTGAGGGTTCGTGGACTCTTCCAAAAGAAGAAGCACATCATGCGTTTAAAGTATTACGGTTGCAAGCTGGCTCAAGGGTCGAGATTTGTGATGGGGCTGGTAGGGTAGATATCTGTGAAATCGAAATTGCAGATAAATCTCAGCCAGGTTTTAAAGTTTTAGAATCAAAGGTTTTTAAACGAGCAGACAGAAAAACAGTTCTTATCTGCCCTGCTCTGGATCACGGCGAGCTAGATGAGTCGATAGCTGGATACGTAGAAACCGGTATCGATGAGATTCTTGTTTATCTTCCGCGCGGAGCAGATAAAAAACGTATAGGCGAAAAGAAAACTATTCGCTGGGAGCAAAGAGTGCGTGGCGGGACCAAACAGTGCAAGCGCGCTTTTCTTCCGCATCTTCAGGTTTTTGATTCGTTGGACTCCTGCTTAAGTATTTTGCCTAAAGGCTTTCAATTGTTTGTCGGGGACCCAAATGGCTTTACTGCAAGCAAGGCTATGGAGGGAGCGAGGGCAAACGTAGATACAAGCTGTCTGGCTTTTGTTTGTGGGAGCGAGCACGGGCTCAGTGAGCAAGAGCTTGAAGCTACCAAAGGAGCTTGTGCAAAAAGCCTAAGCCTTGGCCCCCATGTGCTGCGGGCAAAAACGGCTGCTCTTCTAGGATCCTTCTTTCTACAGCAGGTGCGTGCCTGCTTATAGCCGTGATATGATAGGTGCAGCCAACGAGACATGATCGGTAAAGTAAGCTTTAAGCGCAGGTAGCGCCGGTAAGATCATGTGTAGATTAGCAGGAGGAAACGGCGTGGCAGGAAGACGACGAGGGCTCAGCTCTTACCTTGTAGAGCCATATAAACAAATTCAGATTGGGCTTGTATTCCTTTTATTAAACTTCACGTTTAGTGCCTTAATATTTGGCATATTTGGGTATTACGTATTTGATATGTATTCGAGCGTCGCTGAATACTTTCAACTAGCAGGTTCGGCAGAATCCGAGGTTTGGGCAAAGTTCCAAACCCCGATAATTGTTGGATTCATTCTAGTTGTTGCTTTTATTTTCATCACATTTTGGGTTTCCATCACCTATACGCATAGGCTCTATGGTCCGCTTGTTTCTGTAAATAGGTACCTAGATGATTTGGCTGATGGAAAAGATGTAGGCCCGCTCAAGCTACGGCACAAAGATGAGCTTGGTGGTATGGCCTCTCGGCTCAATAGAGTCATCAAAAAGCTTAGCCATTAGAATAAAAAAAGAGATATAGAACACTAGAGAGTGTAGGTGAGCCTTGACATTATCAGAGCCTACTCCTATAACCAATGTCTTCTGTCGCGGGGTGGAGAAGTTTGGTATCTCGTCGGGCTCATAACCCGAAGATCACAGGTTCAAATCCTGTCCCCGCTACCACTTTTTTCCAAAACAAATAATTTTTCAAAAAGTTTTAAAACTGCCGGAACCAGCCTCAGGTAGTTTAAAGCAAGGTCAGCTTGCCTTGACTTCACAGTTGCTGTGTATAGACTCTGCCCCAAGGCATGCACTAAAAATTTAATTTTGGGGAGACTTCTATGAAGTTGTTACTGCTTATCTCAGCTATGTTCACTGCGCCGCTTTTTGCGGACCTAATCGTTCCAGTTCAAGAAAAACCATTTAATGTCCAGCTTATGGGTGAAGCAGCGAAGCAAGTATTTGACGTATTCGTTGCAACAAACAAAAAAGCTAAAAAAGAAAACCGTGAAGACGGCGGAATTAACCAAACGGTTAAAACCAAAAGTTTAACTGTTCTTTGCGTTACATTCGTACGAGAAGAAAAGACAGAAGTCTCTGTCTGCTACATAAAAGGCAAAGGTATTCAAAGCTTTCTAGAGTCTGAAAGAAAATAAGTTTCTAAATAGCATTGAAGAGGGTTTTCGCATTGCCGCCTTCTTCTTTAACATGGAACTAACACGATGACTTATATATCCACTATTCTCTTCTGGCTTGACCTAGTGCGGGAGTGGTGGATTGTTTTGCTCTGCAAGACGACGTTGGGCCGGGTTGTTTTTAGTAGAAAACAGCTCCGAATCTTTCTCGGGTTCTCCTCTACGCTTTTTGTTAGCATCTTGTTGCTTTTGACAGACCCTTTCTGGGTATTGGTTGTTTCTCCATTGGTCTTAGGCCCGGTCCACTTATGGGCTAGTTTTCGCTATACAACACCTGCAGAAAACCTTAAAAGCTCGCTGCACCTGCTTGCTTGTTTCGTTGCCTTTTCTGGCTTCTATTTTTTAAGAAATGCTAGTGCCCATTTGGCTGAGCTTGTTTCTGGCGAAGAAATCTTAGCAGCTGGTTTGGTCTGTGTTTTTTTACTTTCTTCAGCTCATAGTTTCCGGGTCCGAAAGCTTCACTCGTTGCTAATGCTTATAAGTGTCTTGGTCATAGCTACACTGCTAGTAAAAATGCCGTATCAAACTCTTGTTGCAGCGCTGTTTGTGCATAACCTGATTGCTTTTTACTTTTGGTGGCTCAAATGCAACACAGTTCCTAAAAAAAATAACTGGATGCTATGCTTGTTTATAACCGGTGCTGTTTGCATCCTGGCTTTTTTCGGATTGTTTGATACATACCTAGCTAAGCACGAGTACAAGCCGTTTGTATTATCTCTTGCTTCTATGTTTAAAACGTCTTCGGCAAGCTCTTTAAGGCTTGTCTTTGTTTTCGGCCTTACGCAGTCTTTACACTATTTTATTTGGCTAAGGGCTATTCCAGAGTTGAGCATAGCGGGGAGAGCACCGCCTTGCTGGCGGCAAAGCTTTCGATTTTTACTTAGAGACCTTGGAGCTGTAGGCTCTAGCATTGCAGTTTGTAGCTGCCTCCTGTTGGCTGGCTTTCTACTTTGGTCAACTTTTGTCAGTTCTGCTTTCAAAGCCTATCAGCTTTATATCGCCGCTGCTGGGTTTCATGGTTTCTATGAGATCGCACAGCTGTTTAGTGGATCAAGGAACGTTTAAAATGACACACTGTTTTGGGCCCTATGAAATCCTTAAGCACTTGCTCGGAATAGGGGTGCTTGAGTGCAAGCTAACCCTAGAGTTGCCTGTCTTGGTGCCAAGCCTTGCGCTGGCAACTTATTCTAGCTATTTTTTCCTTACTTTTTTTATAGAAGTTCTAGTGTTTTTGTTGCTGCCTATACGTTTAGGTCTGCGAAAGAAAATATGTGTAGTACTTCTTGCTAACCTGGCAACGCATCCACTCCTAACCTTTGGCTTGTCTTACGCGATGACTGGCTCGCCGTATGCTGAGTACGTATTGGTAGGAGAAGCTTTAGTTCTTCTGGTAGAGCTTCTAGTTTTTTTGTATTTTGTTCGCAGTGCAAAATTTTGGTGGGTTTTTGCCATGAACCTTGTGTCGTGGCAGCTAGGTGCTTGGCTTTTGTAAGCTTTGCGTGTTGCGGTTCTATTTAGCCCCTTATATACTATGGCTTTGGTGCGCAGGTCTGTAGTCGGTTGTGAGTAGGAAGCTTCGGCCTATGAGGAAAAGGCTCTGGGACGATGAGATCATCTTTTTGGGAAGAGACAAGAGTCTTTCTGTATAGGAAGCCTGTTTGCCTGCAGCTGATTTATTCAATGCCGCTTTTTTATGAAAAAATTGCCTCGAAAGCATCTTTCCAGTGAAGTGCTTCAATGCCGCCTATGTTCCGGCTCATAGAGTCGCGGCTTGCACATATAAAAAGGTCGTTTGGAAAATCTTTTTGAAAGTTTTTTAGGTGCCGAAAGTGCCTTTCGTCTACCTTGTCGGTAGACTTTATTTCTAAAAATACAGTCTTCTTGTTAGGCCTCTCGATAATTAAGTCTATCTCAGCGTCATCTTTGGTACGTAAAAAGGAAAGTCTGAAGCCATTTTCCCTGTAGTGAGACTCGCGGTAACATTCGTTGATAAACCAGGATTCAAACTCACTACCATAGTCATATGTGCCTGGGTTAAGTAGGGAGCGTAGAGTGTCTGCGATAGCACGTTTAACGCCTCCATCAAAGAAGTAAAATTTGGGGCTTTTCTTTTGAACTTTTCTTACGGACTTTCCAAATGGTTCGAGCAGAAACCCAAGGTGCGTGTCTCTTAGAATCTCATAGTAGTTTTGGACAGATTTGATATCTACACCGGTGTCTTTGGTTATGTTGCTATAGTTAATGATTTCCCCATTGTTTTGTGCCGCTACTTTTAGAAATAACCTAAATGGATCAAGGTTTCTTACAAGCTGTTCTACCTGTATCTCTTCTTTGATGTAAGTGTGAACATAAGCATTTAGATAGCGTATCCGGTCGATGTCGTCTGCATAACTGAGGATTTTGGGCAGGCTTCCCCAGTGCATCGTTTGAAGAAGATCAAACCCCTTCTGTGTTAACTCTTTATAGGTGAGCGGAAACAAGTTAAATACAAAAGCTCTACCGGCGAGCATGTCTGCTCCACCCCTTTTTAGTTTGCGGGCGCTTGAGCCAGTTAGAGCAAAATTTACTTTTTTTTCTTCGATGATCTTATGGACCAAAGATAGAAGCTTTGGGACCTTTTGAACTTCATCAATTACGACCCAATCTCCAGGGCTCAGTTTGGACGATTGTTCCCATAGTAGTTGGGGGTTTAGCGCGAACCGCGCTTCTAGCTCAGGGTCAAGAAGGTCAAATCGCAGAGCACTATCTAAAAAACCTTGCCCATGAAGCAATGTTGTTTTGCCAGTAGCTCTAGCTCCAAAAAGAAAAAAGCTATTTAATTTTGATGGCTTAAGTGATCTTTGATACATGGTCCATATATTAACGCGATATTTGGAGTGGTGTCAAGCTCTCAGGGCATGCAATTCAGGCGGCCCTAGTGGAGAGGTTTTTTGGCAGACTTCCGGCTCGCGAACTTTATCTAATGGCTCCCTCTAATGCCTCTAGGGCCAGCTTACCCCCACATATCTACTTCTAAGCTAGGCCCGTTTAGTGGTATTTGTCTTGTAAGTTATTTTCAAAAAAATTTTCTAAAGGGCAAAAGCCATGGGCCGAGCTGTTAAAGAAGTTGTGTTGTTTCTTATATTGTTTCTGGGTGCAAACTCTGCGATCGCAAACTTTCCCATTGATCGCGGAGAAAAGTACGTAAACCCAGCCGTAGGTGCCTTTGTTAGCTACTCTGCTGTACCTGCAAGACCGGAGCACGGTTTGCCTGGAAACTACCAAGCAAATTTAGTTTGTAGCGCTACCTTGCTTTGCCCAAATATGATTGCGACCGCAGAACACTGTATTCAAAGAGAGGACGGAACATACCTTTCTTATGACAAGTTCTTAAAGTTTGGGTTCACAAATCGCCCGATCCTAAAGAGGCGTGGCAGTCTACCTCTGCCTCGCAACTTCACGCAGGTGGTCCAGTCTTTTGTGCCGCCGGTTTCCAAGCTGTCTGCTGGAGAGACTAAAAAAGACAACGTTGTTTTGCTAAAGCTTGAAGAGAGCTCTAAAGAAGGGTTTGCAGAAATACAGTTTCCAAAGGTTCCCAGCCCAGAACAGGCAGAAGAGCTAGTAGGACAAAAAACGAAGGTAAGGATCGCTGGCTTTGGTAACCACTTTAACCGCAAGGACTCACCCTCTTTTCTACAAAACGGCAGGCTACTTGCTTTTGAGGTTTCTCTTGTCGAAGCCTTCGAGTCAGTGCAAAAACGTTTTTTTAAAAGTTACGATCAAAAAAAACAGGGCAGAAATGTTTGTACGGGTGATAGCGGCGGCCCTTTGTTTGTTGAATCTAAAGGGCAAGATTGGTTTTTTGGGGTTACAAGTAGTTTTCGGTACCTAAACTTGTACCCAGTTGAGCGGGCTCTGCGGATAGCGTATAAAAACTTTATGCAAGAAGATGCCAAAGAAGAGTTCGAACGCTACAGCGATGAGTGCGGTAAAAACGATGTGTCCCACCCGAACTATTCGGCAGGGACTCCTGTTCGCCAGCTATGGATAGATGAGACTTTGGCCGAGCATTGCCCGGCAGGCTAAAAGGTTTTGTTTTTAAAGTTTGGTTTTTAATTTTAATCTTTTATTTTGGCAATAGACTTGTTCTCTAGGTTTAGCTGCCATTCAATCTGATGCGAATGTTTTTCTTTGATTTTTTCCTTAGCTTCTTTGCCGATGGCTACAACAAACTCTCCTTGCAAGCGGCCCTTTTCAGACTCAAACAAGCCGGCTTGAGGCGTGCTCATAAAAAGTAGGTCAGGCATTTCTAGGTCTTTGCCCTCTATTTTTGTTCCAGATCCGTCTTTGTGTGGTTTTGTGTGCGCGTTTTTAACCGAATAAGATACGTTCTTTTCTTTGGCAAGCCTAGCAGCGCGGTCATGAATTACCTTTGCACCAGACTCTGCGAGGGTGATGGCAAGATCGTGGGAGAGCACCTCAAACTTTTGGGCGTCTTCTATTTTTCTTGGGTCAGCGTTAAATACGCCGTCTACGTCTGTGTAGATCTCGCAGGCTTGGGCCTGCATTGCATGCGATAGAGCGATAGCGGTTAGGTCCGAGCCGCCTCTGCCTAGGGTCGTTATCTCACCTGTTTCAAGGCACATCCCTTGAAAGCCTGCGACAATCACAACATCACTTTTTTCAAAGCTTGCAAAGATTCGTTTTGGGCGGATATCTAAAATACGAGCTTCGCCGTGGTCTGCACTGGTAAGGATTCCGCTTTGTGAGCCAGTAAGAGAGATAGCATTTACCCCAAGCTCACCTAGTGCGATCGAAAGAAGGGCCATGCTTACACGCTCTCCTACGGTAAGCAGCATATCTAGCTCACGCTTTGAAGGGGTTTGGCTTAGCTCTTTTGCGTAAGAAAGCAGAGTGTCTGTTTGTTTACCCATGGCAGAAATTACGACAAGGATCTTTTTGTTTTTGTCTAAACCTTTTTGAATGCGCCGGGCGACACTAGCAATTTTTGGGGGTGAACCCACAGAGGTACCACCGTATTTTTGTACAATTATTTGCATAAGCTACCGCCTTGCATGGAAGGTTTACCAGCTTGGAGAAGTGTTTCGACTCACCGAAAAGTCTAAGCCTAGCTGCGAATTGATCAGCCAGCGAATGCGTTCCCACACTTCGTCTGACGAGTTTACATATTGATGTGCAAAAACATCCCAGCCATCATAGACAATCTCATGGTTTTTGTCGGCAAAGTCTGCGAGGCCTGAATGCAAGAATGCAAAGTCTTTCTGATACCAATTTTCCCAAACACCACCATCTTTGCCCAGTTTGGCGCGGATAAGCTCTTGCGTGAAGTCATTGATTTCCGAAGGAAACTGCGTGCACTCTTTAAACGGATCAAAGGTGACAAAGGCTCCGGCCATCACCCAGTAGTTGCATTTTTTGCGCGATATAGCATCTAGTGTGATCAACGCTTTTGCTTTTAGGTCGTCAGGAAGAATCGATACTAGCTCCATCCCTAAAGAAGCGCCTTGGGAATGCCCAACGATGACGATCTGGTTGGAGTTGTACTTTTCTTTGAGCTCTAAGGTGGCTGCTGCGAGCTCTTCGATGTTAAATAAAAAAATCTCGTTTCCAGTTTCACTCGTGATGGCGCGAGCTTTGTGCCTGTCCCAAGATTTTTGAAACTGAAAACAAGTAAAGATGAAAGGGACGTGTTCGAACTTACTCTCTAGGCTAGCAACTAAGTCTTTGGCTAGATTGTACGTGCCCATGCCAAACGGGCTGATAGCCCAAGTTTCTTCAGATGGCCAGCAGGTGTTCCATCCAGAAAGCATCAAGACTATTGGGTTGCGTGGGGGCTCAGATTTTTCACTTTGAAGGCTGCTGGTCTGACTGCCACAGGAAAACTGCCCCACAAAAATTAGGAGGCATAAACAGAGACTTACAGATGTAGAACGTAAAAACATGCGTCTTATTAGGGTGCACCAATCAAAGCAAAGAATCTAGAAAGATTCTCGTAAGAAAACCCTAAGGTGTACTTAAAGCTCGGCTTTGGCGATGACAGCCGCAAAGTGCTAACATCGCCGAAGACCAAGGGGAGCAGCAAGAACAGTCATGAGAGTTAGAATCCTAGGTAGTGGAACTTCCACAGGCGTACCCGTTCTAGGGTGTGACTGCAAAGTGTGCACTAGTAGCAAACCTCATTACAAGAGGCTGCGTTCGAGCATTTTGATCTCTTTTGAGGGCGGCAATGCATTGATCGATACGGGGCCAGACTTGCGCCAGCAGATGCTCTCAGCATCGGCTCCAAATGTAGACGCTGTTTGGATGACTCATACGCACGCAGACCACCTGCACGGCTTAGATGAGATTCGCGCTCTTTCTTTTAAAAGAAAAAGCCCGATTGAATTGTGGGCCAAGCAAGAACACCTTGTAGATATTAAGTCACGCTTTCACTATTTGTTTCAAGACACTGGCTACAAAGGTTTTGTGCCGGCGATCGAAACCAAAGAAGTGTCTGCATGTTTTCAAAGCCTCGGGCAAAAAGTAGAGACGGTTTATTTACCGCATGGCCATATGCAAACTGTCGCTTACAAAGTGGGCAGCTTTGCTTATGCAACAGACTTTAAAAAGTTTCCACCAGAAGCAATAGCTGCATGGAAAGGCCGCATTCATACGATGGTTGCCAGCGGAATCCGTTACAGGGAGCATGCCTCACACAGTAGTGTGTACGAGACGATTCAGCTATTTAAAGACTTAGAGGTAAAGCGAGGGTTTATCCATCATTTAGCTCACGACGTCGATGCTGATTTAGATGCCTCTAAGCTGCCAGAAAATGTGCAGTTTGCCTTCGATGGCCTTGAGTTTGATGTTTCAAAGCTTTTAGAATAGCTGCCATGTGGTAAAACCATTGCATAAGTGATGGCACAAGTAATGTTACCGATGATTAATTGCTAAAACGGAGACCGCATGAAGATTGGTGTACCCAAGGAAATCAAAAACAGAGAAAACCGCGTAGGGCTTGTTCCCGGTGGAGTAAAGATTCTTTCGCAAGAAGGACACCAGGTAAGCATTGAACGTGGTGCGGGTTTAGGGGCAGGTATATCCGATCAAAAATATATAGAGGCGGGCGCAAGCATCGTAGATACGGCAGATCAAATCTGGAAACAATCGGAAATGATCATCAAAGTAAAAGAGCCGGTCGAACCAGAGTATACGCGTATGCAAGAGGGGCAGCTTTTATATACCTACCTTCACCTTGCGGCTGAGCCTGCACTGACGAAGGCCCTGCTTGAACGCAAGGTCCGCTCGGTAGCTTACGAGACAATAGAGCTAGAAGATCGCAGTCTTCCTCTGCTAACCCCTATGAGCGAAGTTGCCGGACGTATGTCTGTGCAGGTCGGAGCCCAGTGTTTGCAAAAGCATAACGGAGGCAAAGGGCTTTTGTTGGGTGGAGTTCCCGGAGT
>JALZUO010000161.1 GCA_023301565.1 Oligoflexales bacterium | reverse complement strand
CATGGTCGGTTCCGATCCATCTCCCTTCTTTGACCTCAACGGCTTTGCTGTTGAGGTCACTTTATCAAAAGAGGACGCCTCTACAGTCATCATCACCGCCGGAATCGCAGAAGATGCGGTCATGGAAGATGAGGGAACGGGCCGCGCTAGTAATCGGTCATTCATGCCTCAAATCACCGTGCCGACAAAAGACGCGATAGGATTTGGTGAGGGAGACTTAGCGAAGTTCATCCCTACGGGAGAGATAGAGGTGAAAACCTTCATCATCCTCGACGAACTACCGGACGGAACACAAACCACTTTTACCCTCGAAGAATGAACCCGAGAATCCAAATCAGAGATAAGATCGTGTCTCTCGTCAAAGAGATGGCCGATTTTTCCGACAAAAACGTCCAGCTCTACAAGATGGATCGAGTTGATAAAACTCCCTCCGCTTCGATCTACCTGGGCCGTTTGAATTCTGAGATTTCCACCTGCGGGGAGGAGTCGAACTACTACGATCGAGATCTCACCATCATGGTAGATTTTCACTCCGATCACGGGACGGACGCAGACTCACAGACCTCGGAATGGTTGGCTGAATTGGAGCGGCTGATTTATCGCGCCGAGAAGTCCGACGCCTTCCCCGTCCCGATAGACGACGTTATGCTTAGTTTTGCCGAGTTCATGCCGACGGCGACCAGTAACGAGCGCCGAGGGGATTTGGTTTCAGCGTGGAGGGTCGAGTTTGCTGAGACGGTCA
This sequence comes from Oligoflexales bacterium, assembly GCA_023301565.1. Classification (GTDB taxonomy): domain Bacteria; phylum Bdellovibrionota_B; class Oligoflexia; order Oligoflexales; family JALZUQ01; genus JALZUO01. Next base: position 1,907 of record JALZUO010000161.1, on the reverse strand, counting down.
CGACCTCATAGCAGACGCCTTTCTGTGGATACAACCCACCACCACTACCACTATGCCAGCAGGACAAAGAATCAAAGGTAAGGACGGAATCGTCCAACTCACATCAGGAGCCATCACGGAAGAGATCCCGTGTCTCACCAGCTTCACACTCGACACATCAGCCTCACTCAGTGCTCAGTCTTCTAATTGCATGCTTTCCAACGGAGACGGCGGCAGCGAGGCTGATTCTGATTGGGAAACCCAGACCGTCGAAAGTCGTTCTTGGTCATTCTCGACCGAGCACCAATGGCAAAAGGACGACGCTGTTGGAACCACTGAAATCGCCGACGTGACGAACGTAGGCGACTCCGTGGACATTGTAGCTTTTCCAAACAAGAAAGACGGCCCGGGTAATCGTAAATACTCAGGCAAAGCAATCATCGAATCAGTCTCCATCCCCACCGAAGCGGGCGGCGTGATCACTCAATCCATCTCCTACACTGGTGACGGTCCCCTTAGTAAGGGCCTCACCGAGTAAGAATCTGCCAATCGCTTCGGCATCCATGAGAGCCGTCTCCCGTTCGCGGGAGGCGGCTTTTTGTTGGCCTCCTTTCTGGGGGCGTATGGATACCGCAACAATCAACGCAACCGAATTCCTAGTAAAACAATTTAACGCCCTTGAGAGAACTGAGGTCAAAATCGCAGGACTTGGCGACTATTTCGCCAAGCCGATGACACTCACTCAACGGATCAAAGCTCAAGCAATCTTCAAAGAAGAGGACTCGGACAAACGATCTAAACTCATGGCAAAAACCATCGTAGACCGAGTGATCGATAATAACGGCGAGAAGGTCTTCTTGAACTTTGACAACAGCCTTGCACATGTCGCGCTCGCCGAGAGATGCGAGGGCCGAGTTATCGAAGACCTCTTCATTACCGTCCTTGGAAAGTCCGATGACGACGCCGAGATTGAGGAGGTGGTGGGAAAGTCATCAGAGCCGGATACGGACTCATAAACATCTTCACGTTCATCGCGGACCGGAGGGGAATCCCCCTCCTTTCCGCGCGGGACTTACCAGCAGGCGAGGCTCTAACATGGCTCCGCTTTTATAATTTCAGCGGCTTTCTTGAAGGCCAGACCCAAGGAAAATAATGAACCGAAAAGCCAAAGCCACAGTAACAATCACCGCAGAGGATAGAACCTCGCGGGCGCTGGGTTCGGCTTCTCGGGGATTTTCCCGACTTGAAAAGAGGATGAAGAAGTCCCTCGGAAGAGGGCTTGATAACGCTGTAAGCGGATCTCTCAACAAGCTTAAAAGATTATCTGTAGGACTTGCCGCCGTCGGTGTTGCCGCCGGGCTTGTTTTTGCGGCGGACTCAGTTCGTAAGTTCTCAGACTTTGAATCTAGTATGAACGGCATCGAGGCCGTTTTGAAACCGACAACCAAGCAACTAGGAGGCCTCTCGAAAGAGGCAAAGCGGCTTGGATCTACTACCAAATTTTCCGCCCGTGAAACGGCATCAGCAGTCGAGGTCCTAGCCAAAAATGGGGTGAAGACTGAAGAAATCCTCGGAGGGATGTTAGAGTCATCTCTCAAGCTTTCCGCATCATTGGGGTCAGACTTGGCGGAGTCCGCCGATCTACTCACTGACTCCATGTCAATCTTTGCACTGGAGACAGCTCAAGCAGAGTCCGCGGTCGATTCGATTAACGCGGTCACCATCAACTCAAAGTTTGGGTTTGAGGACTATGCCCAAGCACTCGCGAATGGTGGGGCCTCTGCCGTCGCAGCTGGTCAAACATTCGAGGAATTCAACACGGCAATCACCTCGACAGCCTCATTCTTCGCCGACGGAGCAACCGCAGGAACGTCCTACAAGGCGTTTATGGATTCGCTGACCAAGGACACGAAGAAGGCGAAAGCGGC
>JALZUO010000160.1 GCA_023301565.1 Oligoflexales bacterium | reverse complement strand
AACAGATTGGAGTTCACCCAATAGTATTGACATAAAAAGCGTAGTGACAGCAAATCAAATGTCTTTCTACTTATCTAAGTATATGGGTAAACAGAACGAAGCTAATATTGACGTAGAGCGGTGTTTATCATTTGGCAGGATATGGAGTAGGTCGCAAAGCGTCAGCAGTATTAAGGTGATAACACGTTATTTATTTGAAGACTTAAAGGGTTATCTTGGTGAGAGTTTAAAGGATAAAAGAAACTTCTTTAAAAGAGAGTATGAATGGAATACTACATACTACGTTAATTTTAAGACAGTAGATAAAAAGGTATTATCTTGGTTAACCCGTAAAATGGTCGAATTAGGTATTACTTATAACTATCCTTTTGTGTTGCGTGTTTAGTTTATTTTTCGTATCATTGTATATTATTAATCAATTAATTTTAATATTATGCATAAAGGAATGAAGGTGTATATCCCCTCTAAAAAATTAAGGGGTGAAGTTTTAAAGTATAATGAAGACAGAAAGACTGTAAGCGTTAATACAAGTGAGGGTGTTATGTTGTTGCCAGTTAGTGAGGTTTCTATATGGAGTCTTATTAGTTTGTTTACACGTATATTAATACAAATATTTAAAAAAGGTTAAGATTATGAGAGATATATTTAAAGTATGGGGTTTGTCTCTTGGTAGTGTTTCGGTGAGTACGTTGGATATACAAGAAGTCTTACAAACGATAGTTGTTATATTAAGTATAATATATACAATGTATAAAATGTATTTAGCAAATAAAGACAAATAGGATGATAACATATTACGAAGACAATCAATTAAGCGAAAACTTTAACAGTAAAGAGTTCGATAGTCCAGACATACCATTTAGCGGTAACAATGTTAAAAGGGGTCTTGTTGTTAAGTTACAAATGCTTAGACACCTTTATAAAAGTAGCATACACATAAATAGTGGAGTTAGAAGTGTTGAACATAATAATAAGGTGGGAGGTATTGCTAATAGCGAACACTTGACGGGTGAAGCTGTTGATATTAAATGTGATAACAGCATAATGAGACACGAACTTTTGTCTCTAGCTTTGATAGTTGGGTTTACTAGAGTAGGTATAGGTAAGAGTTATCTGCACTTGGGTGTTAGTGCAACTAGGATAAAGAATGTTTATTGGCTGTACTAGTGTACTACTCGCTTCGCTCGCTTCGCTCGCTCGCTAGTTACTTACTAGTCCGCTACTGTTTTGCTCTTCTTGTGCCAATTGGCTTCTTACGTCAAGGATTCGTGTCGGTTTAAATTGAGTTAAAACCTCCCACCCTACCACCAGCCGCCAGTAAAACTTAAAGAGTTTAGAAAAAAAACTCTTTAAGTTTCGCCACGGTTTTAACGCGTTAATGTCGCAGCTTTACGGGGCAAAAAAAATGCCCCTACTGCTTGTATCGGGGGCAAGCATCCGCAAAGGCTTAAAAGCTAGTTTGCTAATAACGCCATTGCGGTCGCCCCCTCCTCGCTCCTCCGTTATGGCACTATTATTGCAGAAAAAGCAATAATACCGCCATCCCCGCTCGCCTCTACTAGTTGACTACAGTAAGCCCATAAACTAACCTCTAGCCTTACCGAAAGCGCTATTAAATGTAGAATTTGATTTAAGGCAGTTGAACTAATCCCGTTTAGCCACACCACGCCGTCCGAATCGCTCCACTATTAGGGAATTAGTACCGAAAGCCGGTTAACTGCGCAAGCGGTATGGCTTCGGCTAGCTTATAGGCAAAAGAAAAGCAAAACGCAACAAAAAAGCAATAACAATAAGCCTAATTATTTGAGCTTATTATTATTGCTTTTGTGTTGTAAAAACCTAAAATAGCAGTATATCTTCGGGTATATCGGGGAACAAGCTATTTACGTGGTGGCTTTTAAAGTTTGTAGAGCAATAAAAAACCCCATCTTTCCACAAAACAAACAATAGTTTGCTGTTTTCGTCTTTAAATATTCTTAACCACCAAGTGTTATTTGCTTTCGTGGTCTTATCGTAAATTGGCTTTTCCATAATTAAAGTGTTGGTTTTGTTGTTATTGTTAAGTAGGTAGCTGCTGCAATCTCTCGCATTTGTACGCTAGGGAGCGGAGTGCTTGTTTCTTCTGTACAATAAACTTTTCCTTGTAAGTCTTTGAGTGAGTGTAAATATTTCATTGTTCTTGTGTTGGTGAGTTGTAAAGGTACAAAAATTTAATCTATTAATATAATTAATAAGTTAAATATTAGATTGTCCGTATTAAGTCCGTTCTAACACCGAATATCGCAATTGTAATTATGCGGTGAGCGGGGTAAACTGATAAATGTTAATTAGGGATACTAATAAAAAGGTGTTAAAGGTGTATAAATAAGGAATAAATAATATTTATAGTTGATATTACTATTATAGTTTGTGTATATAATAAAGTTTATTTATATTTGTGCTTTAATCATAAAATTTATTAATAATGGCAAGAGTACAAAATGTTTTAATAGGGAAGGCGAGTGGTTCAATAGGTAACGCAACGTTTTCGAGTTGGAAAGGGATTAACGTCTTAAAAAGTAAGGCAATACAAGTTGCTAACCCAAGGACAGATGGACAAGTAAGGCAACGTAACAGATTGACAGTGATGGTAGCATTTTTTAGATTGGTAAGCGCAGCAGTAGCTTTAGGGTTTAGAGAGGGTGCTATAAAAATGAGTGAGTATAACGCATTTATACGCGAAAATGTTGTTAATGGAACCCAGATTGTAAATGGTAATGATGCGAGATTAGTTGCTGAAAATATACTAATATCCAAAGGTAGTATGGGAGTTACGCAGGTTTTAACAGCTACTGTAGGTGATGTTGCAGAAGATTTCGAGGTAACTTGGGATGGTGATAATATTCCAGTAGGAGGTAGCGCGAGCGATATAGCTTTATTAGTGGCTAGAAATAGAACGACTAACGAAGTGGTAGTAGCGAGATTTACAGATACAAGAGTAGGTGGATTTGCATTTGCTGCGTTTAGTGAACCAATAAATAACGCAGGTGACGTGGATTATTGGTTAGGCTTTTACAGTCAAGTAAACGATACTGCAAGTGATAGTGTATTTGGGCAAGGTGTATAGGTTATTTATTTGGTTGGTTTTTTAATGTGAGTAGTACCCTATTATCTTATAAGATCGTAGGGTATTTCTCTTTTATATAAGTGATATGTTAAATTATAATGAGATAAATAATGTATGTCTAGCTATTACTAGAGGAAACACGCATAGTCCTTGGTTAGTATTAGAAGCATTAAATTTATTGTATGTTACAGGATGCAGAGTAAACGAAATTACTGATATAGAAAGATGGAGTAGATTAAGGAATAGGGATTTACGGCTGTTACCATTAAAGGGAAATAAAGAGAGAGTGTTCAAAAGGGAAGACATTCCTGTTCATTTTTACAATAGCGTTGTAGAGGGTGTTAATGCGTTTGTTCCGTTTAATAGTAATAGGCTAAGATATTACTGTAAACAGTATGTGGTGCCTTATCCTTTAATGGTTGGTAAAAAGAACCTTGAATTAAATATATTTAGACATAGATATATAAAAGGTTTAGCTAATAATGGTTTAACTAGGCTAGAGATAACGGCGTTAATGGGTTACACTAATAATAATACTGTTAATAATTATTTAGATAGTGTTATTGTTGTAGGTTAATATTAATTTGTATATTTGTAAACAGATAGCAATGCAGGGATGCAACTATTTGGAACTTGATAACTATAAGCAAGTAAAAAGGCAGCCAATTGGCTGCCTTTTGTGTTTAGTATGTGAGGGGTATTAATCAATACTAGTCTGCGCAGGGTCTACTATCTTTTCTGCTTTGCCCCCTATCTTAGTAAACTTGTTACGAGGTAAGAAAATAACACACTCACTACCACTAAACTGTACAGTCTTTACAGTCCATCCTCGCTTAGTTTCTTCAATTGTACTGCCTAAATAGTGTTGTGGCTCACTACCTCTTTGGAATAGTACCTCCGTGTATTCTTCCGTGTCTTTAGTCTTTGGTACTAAAGAAACATCAAGCCTTCTAGGTGCTACACCTCTTTCACTTTTTTCTACTAGTTGATATTGTAACTTACTCATAATAAAACGGTTTTTATTGCAGCATCATTGCTACGTTACAAAAATAATGTTATTATTGAGTTAAAGGTGTTAATGGCTATATTATTTATTTATAGTAAAAATTTATTGAATAGTATTTTCTTATTGTTGTTGTATATGTCATTTTAAACCGCTTGCTTTGGAGGATAGTTCCTAAAAATCCATAGAGTATGGTGATATAAACGAAGTTTATATATAGGTTTATTAAAGTATCGATAACTCAAAGTAATGGTATTGGCAAGTTTATATCCCGATAGAATTTCAGTAAGGTACGAGGGCAACAGGTTACCCTCAAGTGTTAACGTAATGAATAGTAGAATAGATAGTTATTCAAAATCAATAGAGAATAAAACCAAGTTTAATGAGAAGTCTTTACTAAACTTAAAAATTAAAAAAACTAAACTTGTATTATCTAAATCCTCACAAAGAAAGATAAGAGACAGTAGCAATTTGATATATGCGCTATCTCCTAAACGTACTGTAAAGGTTAATAAAAAACTAACTATATATAACTATAGGAGTAGTTTTATTACATTAACGTTGCCTAGTTCGCAGATTCATAAAGACGTAGAGATAAAAAGATGTTTAAACAACTTTCTACAAAGTATGAGAGAACAAGAGAATTTAAAGAACTACGTTTGGAAGGCAGAACTGCAAAAAAACGAAAACATACATTTTCACATTATAACAGATATATTTGTAGCTGTTAATGACTTGAAAAGGTATTGGAATAAAGCTATTAATAAACTTGGATATGTGGACAGATACCAAGAAAAAATGAAAGCATTAAATTACAAGGAGTACGCAGCCTTAAGAGGTGTTAATGACGAAAGGGTAAGGAAAGCGTATAAAAAAGGGCTAGCAACAGATTGGAGTTCACCCAATAGTATTGACATAAAAAGCGTAGTGACAGCAAATCAAATGTCTTTCTACTTATCTAAGTATATGGGTAAACAGAACGA
>JALZUO010000159.1 GCA_023301565.1 Oligoflexales bacterium | reverse complement strand
AGACCATTTGTGATCTTTAGTAAAATTAATTTCAGTTCTAAGTCTAGCTCGCTCAGCTGGGTCGATAGACTCTCCAAAAAGTTTGGAAATCCTATCACAGAGACTAGGGTTCCACTTCCCAGCACCTTCGCCTCCATTTGCAAAGCTAACTTGTGTTAAAAGGAAAATACAAAGAATAAAAAATCGACATGTTGACATTTGATTATATACCCATCAGACAGTTTATAGAAAAGGACTGATGTATTTTACCATGTTTTACAACGTGCTAAATCAGGTTATCGCCAACAGTTTCAGGGTGAAAACCCAATTTCTGAAGCTGGATCTTTTGAAAGTAACCGGTCCTCAGGCCATTTCCAACAGGAGGTTTCCCTAGTTGTCCCCAGCTGTCAGGAAAGTTGACGCATAAAAAATGGAAGAAGAGTCAAACAACCACTCTATGAAACGTCTTTGTTGGCAGACATCCCGTGACGTAATGCTTGATGAGAAAGTTGTGGTGACCGGTTGAAATTGCAAACAATTAACTAGCTTTTTCACGACGTGCCCTTTTTCTACAAGACAAGTATGTAGTCATCGGAATTTTTCAGGAAAAACTTTAAAAAACGGGCCAGTCGAAGCTTTGCTTTTTCTATAATTTGATTTCGGAACTGCTTTTGTAGATACGGGTGTTGATACTTGCAAGAGCTGGAAACAAACGAGAGGTTGATGTTTTTGGGTCTTTTATAAAAATCTTTTTTAAAAGCAGATAGAGTACGCAGCTGACTCTATTTGGCGGCGCAACCTGCAACATACCGAAAAGAAAAGGAGAACAATCACCCGGTACCTGGCTTTGGCTATCTCCTTGTATTTTGCTGGCCTGGTAGGGGGGAGAGCTGCTGGAAAGTGTCAGGACCAAGGGCACCAAGAATATTGTAAAAGGGTTTCATTCTACCTCTACACTGAGCCGTGGCTTGAACCCATTAGCCCAAGAGAGGTAATAATACCTCTAATAATCAGACTGTTAGTAGGCATTGAAGAGCAGTTGTAGTTAATTGACATTTTTCTAATGAAATGTCAATTAACTACCGATACACTAAAAAAGACAATGTTAAAAGATACTTACTTATGATTATGAAGAAAACAAACAAAGCACTACATGCTCTTACAAAAAAAGGGCTGTTCTCTGCAAAAGAAGCCTACGAGGCTGGGATATCAGCTTCAAGCCTACGTAGGCTTGAAGTGTCTGGAAAAATCCATAAAGTAGCACGTGGTGTCTATGTTCACTCAGGACAGAATATTGATCTCGCTCAAATAGACTTTGCAGTAGCATGCAAAAAGTTTGCTCCTAAAGGGGTTATCGGTGGTCTTACAGCTCTACATTGGCATGGGCTCATACCAAATGCTCCCGCCCAGATATGGTTGATCGTACCAACAGAGACCAGAACATCTAAATCACTCTATAGGCTTATTAGGTCAACTCATGACTGCAATGCAGGTGTGGTACAACATGGCTTTTTTAAAATAACGAGTCTGGAACGAACAATACTTGAATCTCTAATTTACCAGAAAAAAATTGGGCTCAGAGTAGCAGTAGCGGCTGCAAGGCACGCTCTTAGTTCCCGGCTAACAACAGAAGCAAAACTATCTAGAGCGGCGACTGAACTAGGCGCTCGTACATCTTACCGAAAATTTTGGGAGGTCATTACCATTGAAGAGCAATGAGTCAAACATAAATTCTATTAAGTCAAAAATAAAAAAAATAGCAGACAAACAAGAACTATCATTTAACAGAGTGATGACTATTTTTTTACTTGAAAGGGCAGCTATTAGGCTTACTCAAAACCCTGAACTGCGTGACAAAATAGTTTTCAAAGGTGGATTCGTGAATGTACGTGTTCACAAGTCTCCAAGGCACACTACAGACCTTGACGCTGTCATAAAAGAAATGAATCACGCTAAAATTCAAGAGGTCGTAGTTGGGTCCATACAAAAAGATATTGATGATTGCGTCTGGTTTCAATATGAAAAATCTCAAACCCTGGCAACCCAAACACTTACTGGAGGCATAAGGCTTGTGTTTAGAGGTGGGCTTGGTGAACCACCAACAAACCTCAAGCGAATGCAGTCCATACAGATCGATATTGGCTCAGATAGCGTTTTGGATCCAAGACCTGTTGAACTGTCTACACCACTTACAATTGGAGAAGGATCTATAAGTTGGAGAGTATACCCAGTCGAACTAACAGTAGCCGAAAAAATTCATGCACTCGTGAGCAGAGCAGAAACCAACTCCAGATCAAAAGATATTTTTGATTTAAACATCTTATTTCCTAAGTGCGACAATGAAAGACTAAAAAGAGCTTTAACAAACACCTTCAGCAATCGCGGCACACCGCTACCCACTTCACTTTCAGATTATCTCACCAACCTCGACCGCACTGTGCTGCGAAGTGGTTGGAACAATGCTATTGCAGGAATAAAAGCCAACGAAAATTTTGATGATGTTTTTGATCAAGTCGTTGAGTACTGCAAGGCTTTGGGCTAGGCTTCTTAGCGGATTCAAGACCTAGTTTAAGATTTTGTCGTTGATATCAAAGAATGCATAGCTCAGTACAAAGTCTGCCAAGATGATGATAAACAAAGATATCACTACAGACCTAGTTGTGGCCCTACCGACACCTTCTGCTCCGCCTTGGGTATAGAAGCCAAAAAAGCAGCTTACAGTTGAATATACTAGGCCAAAAAAAGCAGCTTTTTGCAGCCCGATCAGAAGGTCTGACCATTTGCAAACCCAAGTTATTTTGTCCAGAAAGATTGCCCCAGGTACTTGAAATAAATATATAGCGATAAACATGGCTGCTACCATGCCAACTAACAGAAAAATGCCGCTTAGCAGCGGAAGCATCACGACGCTTGCTACAATCCTTGGCATCACAAGGTACGAGCGCGGAGAAATAGACATTACCCGCAAGGCGTCGAGTTGTTCACCCACACGCATAGAGCCAATCTCTGCAGCCATTGCACTTCCGGCTCGGCCAGTTACTAGAAAAGCTGTAAACACAGGAGCCATCTCTCTAGAAAGAGCAATGCCAGCTGCTGCTCCGATCATGGACTCAGTACCAAATATGCGAAATATATATCCAAGCTGCAGACCAAAGATAGAGCCAACTAAGACTGCAGACAAGATGACGATAAAGACAGACTTGTTGCCGACAAACTCCATTTGTTCGATAAAAAGCCGAAACGAGTAGGGGCGGCGCACAAAATCTAAGATTGTCCCTACAGAAAAATCGAGAAACCTACCAAACCCTTCAATGATTTGGATCACTCTTAGTCCAAAAGAGCTTACAAAGTCCATAGCGATAAATCCTTTTACGTCCTTCTAATAGGTTATCAGGCCCGGCCTTCGGCAGAGCCCAGAACGCATATACCTCAGTAATTTTAGGTGCTTAAGTTGTAGTTGAGACGTCAAAATTGTGCGCCCTGGCCGCTGCATGTTATGAATGGCAGGCTAGGTGCCTTGTTTACCAAGGACTATCATATAGGATTTATAAAAGTATGAACGACACGCAAACTACACCAAAACCAGACCAAGCCCTTATCACGCAGCTTCTAGAAGAAAAGCTTGGCGCAGGTACGACCATAGAGCTTAAAGACCTTACTGGAACAGGCGACCACCTCCAGTTAAAAGTTTGCTCAGAGCGTTTTAGAGATATCCCCATGGTGGATCAACACCGGCTTGTTTACGGTGCTCTTGGCGACTTGGTAAAAGGGGCGATTCACGCGTTGATGTTAGAGACATCCGCGCCAAAAAAGGAAGATTAAACCAAGACGGTTGAATTGGTGTCTTTGTGGTTTTTTTAGATAGGAGTGAACATGGTTTGTTTGCAAAAAAGAGCGGCTCTTTTTTTATTAACATTTGGAGTGTTTTTTACATCTGTAGGATTTTCAAGGGCCATAGAAAAAGACTACTGCGTCTCTTTGCAAGGTAACGGTCGGGCAATTTACGCTCATTTTGGCGCTTTGGCTTATTTGGTCGAAGCACACGGAATCCCGAAGGGCGTAGCAGGTGGAAGCTCCGCTACGGTCTCTATGTTTATACTAGAGTCTATTCTTGAAAACCCTGCCTTGCAGAATGCAGTTACTGGACAAGTAGATGTAAATGATCCAGATACAACTGCAAAAGTAGCTTTTTTGCTAAAATCAATCGTCGCTTTAGGTAACTACATGGATCAATCGATTCCATCGGTTTACTTTGGGCATCACTTTCGGCTTTTTGCAAACGCGAGAAAACTCGTACAGGCGATGAAAGATGGCGACCTCACTAGTGCTGACCTGAGTAAAATCAAAGAATCTATAGTATCAGGCATTCGCCCCACAGATTTTGGCAGCGTTATGTTTCAGCTCTACAAAGGACAAATTGGTTCTACTATCCAAGCTGAGCTTGGTCCAGAGCAGCATAAAGCCTGGGTAGATTGGCTCAAAAACTATGGTCCTAGCCTTTTCAATGAAGAAACAATCGCTTTGCTATTGGATGGTATAGCGGCGGGCGGCCTAGATGGTCGAGGCACCGCATGGTTTTTAAAGGACATGCAGTCAGCGTTGTCTGAGGATAAAATATTTCAATTCGAAGATATGCGGGACTTCTTGCGCCCTTTCCCTATTAGTTTTGAGGGTATTGCACAGCTTTTTGGTAGCATCGGAGATTTTTATGCAGGTGTATCCTTTATGCATCAGTCAGGTGCAAAAGATCCTTCGGCTGCAGTCCAGCGTTTTGAAAAACTGTTTGCCGCTTGTGATGCGACTAACATGCAGCGCTGGGTAGGTGAGACTTTTTCTAATGGTGGGGCTAACTCGTCTAGGTGTTCGGCAGAGTTCAAACAGATGCTTCAAGATCACTTTGGTGATCCGCAGAAGCCCAAGGTTCCTGGTCTTGAGTTTAATGTTCCAAAAAATGCGCAACGACGCTTTGCTGCTGTGGGAACAAACCCGCAGCTAAGCGTTCTGCCAGTGGTCGCAATGCTATCTGGAAAGGCCGCGACTGATTTACGCGCCCTAAAACAAAAGTACCAAAGCTTTGCTACCGATGGCGGGCCAAGCACGCCATCCCTCACTGCAAAGGAGTTTGCTTTTGAAGCTGCTCCGGGTGATTTGAAGTACGGCTACTTTGCAGCGCAAGATGACCGCGATACATTAGCCGAGTACTTTGAACAAGAGCGCCAGCTGTATAAGGCCGGCAAACCGAGCGAGGGTGGTATTAAAGGCCGGCAAAGCTCTGTCTTGCGCTTTTCTGGTGACGTGGCGTGGAACAAGGTCTTATCCAGCTCTCCTGCAGAGCCAACTATTGCAAGCTATGTAGAGTTTGGTGCCGATGAAGTAGAAGGCGGACCTTATGCTTCTTTGTCTGGCTGGGGCGGCTTGTTTGATGTCTTTCCATTAAAGGCCATTGGCTGTAAAGAAACCGTGTATGTCACAACGCGCCAAGTCCGCAAAGACGGTTACCTTGGCTTCGAGTTTCCGCTGCAGATAACCAAGAAGATCCTAGCGGGCAATAAGACTATTAATAGCAACGCTCGCTACAACACGCATATCAAAGAAATGTACTCGCTCGATCACACCAACCATTTTAAAAGCAGCCATGAAAAGAACCTGGCTGCAGCGGATATGGTGCTTTGCACCAGCTGGAATAGCAAAAAAGTCTGGGGTATGGACTATAACCGCAGGTATTCATCTTTTAGAGATGCCTACCTTCAAAGCAGCCTAGTAGGTACACTTCAAGCAACGGGCTCTGCAGAGCCTTCTGCAGAAGAGCTCGAGTCTCCCCTGCAAAAGGGCATAAAGCATGATTTAAAAATAAGCTCTAGGCAGATCAAAGGGTCTCTTGCTCCGGTTGGTTGCCGCCGCTAACCCCACAGATCCGTTGCTAATGAACCATTAGAGAAGGCTAAACGTCTAATCTAATGGTTTGCTTCTATGTGCTAAATTTTTTTAACGAGCTGATTAGAGGTGCTGTACTATTTAAGGGTGCCGCGGCGTATACAGTTGCGGTTATGTGGTAGCCAGAGAAGCTCATTGCTACCGTATAAGATGTTTAACTCGGGTTCTTTATAGGTATAAAGAGCTTCTATTCAGACAAAAGGTGTTGTTCATGAAAAGCGTGTATTTTTCTTTTTTATCTTATTTGGGGTTGCTTCTAATGGTCGCATCCACAACTTCAGCAAACGCCGCAACAGTCGATGAACTGGCAGCAGAGTTTCAGACAATTTTAGATAAGCAAGCTTTTGCCCATGCAGGGCCAGGGGTCGATTACCTTAAGCTTGCTGACAATATAGCTGGCCTTAAAGCTCATGTAGGCAAATACAATTCGTTAAGTGTTACAGCTGCGACAACTGAAAACCAAAGAAAAGCTGCATATTATAACCTTTATAACGCTGCCACCCTACATGCTATTGCAAAGAACTTGGCGTCATCTCTGGGAAGTAAAAAAGACGCTGCGCGTACTAAGGCTTATAAATCATGGGCTAAAGGCACAAAAATGACGAGCGTATTTGGTGGGGTAAAGCCGTGGCTAAGCAAAGTAAAGCTTGCAGGTGCAACTCTAACCATCGATCAGATCGAGCACGCTTTGTTGCGAAGAAAAGCTGATAAAATTTCGGATAAAAAAGTTTTTAAAAAGTTGGCTGTAGCATCCCTGGATGCGCGTTTGCATGCAGCGGTAAATTGCGGTGCGATCGATTGCCCGCCAGTAAACAAAAAAGCATATACTGCAAGCAATATAGAGGGTCTGCTAAAAGCTAACATGACTAACTTTTTGATCAGCAAGTTTGCGATCAAAGGCAGTAAAATGCACGGAAGTTCGATCGTTTTTGGTTGGTACTTAGCTGATTTTGTGGAGGCAGCAGGTGCTGCAAATAAGGTTGGTCCTTACCTCAATACATTTCTTGATGCAAAAAAACATAAAACCATCGTAGACTTTTTTAACGCAAACCCTACGATTACTACGGCTAAGTACAAGCATTCTTACAATTGGCTTGTAAACGATCGAAACAACTACTAAAGCAAAACTGCTTACGCTTCTATTTTTACATTTCTTCAAGGGTCTGGATGCCAATAAGCTCCAGGCCTTTTTTGATGGTCGTGCGAAAGCATGCGACCACTTGAACCAGGTAGGCTTTGTGTTTTAGATCTTCTTCTTTATTGATATGCACATGGGCATACATCCGGTTAAAAGCCCTACACAGACCGTATAGGTAGGAACAAAAACTACTAAGCCTGTGATTATCTAGAGCCACTTGCATCTGCTCGTGAAAGCCTTGCATTTCCATCAGCAAGGTTCCTATGCTGTCGTGCACGTCTTTGGGCGGATCAAATACGTGTTTTGCTAGCTCCGCTGTGCTGCCTTCTGGTAGAATTTGCGATTTTCTCATGATCGCACTTGCCCGAGCATAGCTATAAAGTAGGTATGGGCCCGTGTTGCCCTCAAAGCTAAGCCAGTCGTCTAGTGCAAAGATGATTTCTTTGTTTGGGTCAGTTGCCAGCATTCCGTAGCGCAGCGCAGCTACCGTTACACCTTCTGCGATGGTGTCAATCTGCTGTGTGTCTGTGTACTTGTCCTGGCTCTTTAGGATTTGCCGGACTTTGGCCAGCATTTCATCTCGGACCAAAGAAAAGTGTACGGCGTTGCCTTTGCGGGTAGACATCTTTCCACCAGGAATCTTAACCCAGGCATAGCTTAGATGCTCACACTTGGCGGCCTGCTTAAAGCCCATTTTATCTAGGGTCTTAAATACTTGGCGAAAATGCATGTTTTGCTCTGCTGCAACTACATATAAAGAACGCTCGATATCAAACTCACGAAACTTCTGGCGGGCAAGTGCAAGGTCTTTGGTGGCGTAGAGCGTAGCCCCATTGCCTTTGCGCAATAAAAGAAACGGCAGTTCCGGCTTGTCTTCGTCTAGCTTGATACCAATTGCGCCGCTATCTTTTACAAATACGTTTTTTTCTAGGTATTCATCTACGATCTTTTGGCTTTCAGCGCTTACTTCCGATTCGTAAAAATAATGTTCAAAGTCTGCGTTTAAAAATTCGTAGGTTTTGTAAAAAGAATCCATGCACCATTTTTTGGTTTCTTGCCAGCGATCAAAAAACGGTCCTTTGCCAGATTCAAGTTCCCGATGGATGGCTCCAACCTCGCTCTTGTAGGTTTCTTTGTCTGTGTCCCCTGCTTCCGAGATTGTTTTCTTGGCCCCTGCATAGGCATTTTCAAGCCAAATGACTTTTTGATCCAAGTCTTCTTCAGGCTCTTGCGGTTTGAATTTGTCCAAATACCACAAGCACTCAGCAATGTGCGTACCTTCATCGCCAATGTAGTTTACGGGCATCACGGGGGTCCCTGTAAATCGAAGCATTTTCGTGAAGCTGTCACCAATACAGATATTTCTGAGGTGGCCAACATGAAAGTTTTTATGGGTGTTGGGGCCGCCATATTCGACCATAGTACGTTCTTTAGCTGCCTTTGCTTTGTAGTCTGAGCTTGTAAAAAAAGAAGAGCTTTCGACCAAGGGCAAAAATAGTTTGCTAAGTTTTTTCTTGTCTATAAAAAGGTTTAAAAACGGGCCAGCAACTTTTACATCCGAAACGATGCTTTCTGGCTCTTTTGACATCTCTAAGACTTTTTCTGCTAGCTGCTCGGCATAGTCTTTGGGCGATACGCCTTGCGCTTTTGCTATGGGGAAGCACGGCAGCGATAAGTCGCCGAGTTCTTTTTTGGGAGGCGTAGAAAATAGCCGCTCTAAGCTTTCTTGCCTAAAGGAGTCAAGGTTGATGATGGCTGCAAGCTCTGAGCCGACTTTTTTTTTGACCCAAGAACGCTGTCCGTTTTTTTGCTGTGTCATTTTAGTTCCTTAAACACGATTTCTGCCCAGGCCAGATTATGCCCCTTGCTCTTAGGTGTGTCTACTTGTGGCCGTCAGAGAGTGATGAAAAAAGTTTTTTTGCAGTCAAAAATGAGCTTTTTGAGGGAAAGACGTCTCTTTCTGACCTCGAGTTACTATGCAAAATAGGGGGTCATTACAGGGAGATAGCTTTTTGAAACTATTTGTAGCATCCAATCATGGGGCCGACATTCAGTATTTAGAGGTCCAAGCGTCGTTTGCACCAGGGTTTTCTGGGGTAGAGGTTTTTGGCGGCTCAGGACCGAAGACACTGGAGTCTTGGCGCCGCAGTAAGGCGATTTTAGACGGAAGCTCGTTTGCCCTCAAAGCCAAAAAGGTTTTGATCAACCTTGTTGAAGGGGCGGGCGACCTTAGGCAAGGTCAAGACAAGCATACGAGTTTGGACGGGGCTTTTGTAATGCACATCATGCACTTGGGCGGACACCTCAGTAGAGTACACGAGTCAAAACAGTTTTTACTTTTGTTTGATTTCGACCTCAAAGGAGCGGTGCAAGAAGCTCCCTGGTCTGTCTCCAAGGCCTTTCATGCGCTTTGCAGAACCTCGTATGAGGTGGTCGTGGGAGAGCAAACACATGCGCAGTTAACCGAGCTGCTGGGAAAAGACGACAGCAGAAAAAACCGGATTCGTTCGTTTCGCAATCTAGAGCATTATTTAGTTTGGTTAAAAGAAGCGAAGACGCCGGGCTTTGCTGAGCCAAGGCTCAACGTCGAGCCTCAAATAAAGACCCAAGAAAACCCTAGCCAGCCGCCGCCGAACTTTGACGACATGCAAATGAGTGAGGAACTCGCAGAGGCAGCCATGGTAGCTGCAGTAGGCGGGCATCACTTGCTTTTGCGGGGGCCACCGGGTCTTGGTAAAACCATGTTTGCGCGTAGGTTTCCCAGTATTTTACCCTCGCTAGCAAAAGATAAAGCACTTAGCCGGCTGGCGATTCCCGGCTGCGTGCACTATGCCTCCGACCTTTTGAAGCCAGCTTTTAGAAGCCCTCACCATAGCGCTTCTGTCTCGGCGATGACCGGTAATATATCGAACCCAGGTGAGATGTCCCTTGCCCACCATGGCGTACTATTGATGGATGAGGTTCCAGAGTTTCGCCGTGACATCATAGAGTCCCTACGTGAGCCGCTAGAACATGGCCTGGTTCAAGTATCACGTGCCAATGGCCAGGTAGCTTGGCCTGCGAGGTTTCAGTGGATTGGTACGGCTAACAATTGTCCGTGCGGATGGCTTTTTGCAAAGCGTAAACGCTGCACATGCTCTTCGCGGCGTATCCAAGGCTATCTGGCAAAACTTTCTGGTCCGCTTCTTGACCGTATCTGTATGCACCTTGTTTTTGAAGATAGCCCCGAAGGATACAGTTCAAAACTCTCGAGTCTTTCCAGCACAGATATGAAGCAAAGAGTTCTTGCCGCAAAGGCCGCCAATAAAAAACTTGGATCAGAGCACTGGAAAAAAGAGCTCTGCAAGTGGGCTCCTGGCCTTGAGCAAGAGTTTCTTTCCAAAAGGTCTTTAGCGAGGTTTTTAATGTTAGCTAAATCGGTCGCGTTGCTTCGAGGTAGTAGCTACCTGAGCGAGGTTGATGTTACAAAAGCCCGGCGGTGGACCCTGCAATCAGCCCAAAAGCGCCTAGGGCTAGAGGATGCGCTGTAGGTGTTGATGAGCCCCAATGTGGTAAAATACTTGTATGAATCAAAGACCAGAAATTTACTTTTCCATGATCTTAAGCTCTTTTTTAGCTGCTGCCTATTTTTTTGGTTGTGGTGAGTTGTTTGCCGCAAAGGTCGAGGCTGGCGATCAGATTGAGTTGCCCGACCAAAGAAAAATTGTAGTTCGAGATGTAGAAGAGAGCAACTTTCGTGAGTACACGGGAGACCCATCCATATGGCCATCGAGCACTAAGGTACATTTTGAGTTTCACTTTGCGGGTAAGAAAAACGAGGTTTACAAGGCTTCTATGATGCAAGGTTATAATCCTTCGATAGAAAATCACCGCAACAGATTAAAAAATACAAAAGAAGGTATTGCATACGTTCAAAAAAGACTCAAAGAAAACCCTGAAAGAAGGTTTTATCCAACAGAGTTTTTCTCTGATCTTAAGTTTAAAGAGGAAACAGTTCACTTAGTGTTTAGTCCTAGGCCAATGCTTACGCTGAGGCAGTTTTTAAAGCAGCTAGACTTTGCAGAAGGGCCAAACATTGAATGGGGCGGACGATTGCTTCTAGCATATGAGTTGATGGTTCAAATAAAACCTACGCTAGAGTATCTATGGAAAGACATGCGGGTGCACTTTGACCTAAAGCCAGAGAATATTATAATTAGCCCTGAGGGAAAATTTTATCTCATAGACTTTGAAAGTATTAGCAAAGTCGGAGATGAAAAGGTGCTGGGCATTCTTTCTACTCGAAAATATGCAGCTCCCGAGGCGCTTCGGTTCGGCGAAACGCGTGAACAAGTTGAATGGGCTAAAGGGTATAAATATAGTCCCTCCTACGATCTCTATGCTTTTGGGAAAATTCTTAAAGACATAATCTCTTCGAATGTAGATTCGACTATTGATTGGCGTCAGGAAGTAGCTCGAGTACATAAAAACCCTAACATAAGTTATTTTGAAAAAGCTTCTGCAGTTGAGCTGCGTCAATTTATAGATAAGCTGATGAATCGAAAACCCAGGCAGCGAAGTTCAGCTAGCAACTCAAATGTACATAGGTTACCAAAGCCTTGGGCTCTAAAGAGTTTTGTACAGGAAAGAGATTTTAATCTTCAAGCTTGGGCCCACAGTCTGGGGCTACAGCTATGCTACAGCAGGGCTGCTGGGGGCAGCGAAGACACCACAAAATAGCATTTCGTTCGTAGCCGTATGTGTGTGCGTAGTAAGCCTTGTTACCTAAACAAGTTACAGGTTAAGCTAGGCGCAGGACTGCACGGGGGAGGTTGCCGGTGACTATGGGTGAGAATACAGAAAAAAAAGATGTGCTTCGAGTGGCGGCAGTTAGTTTAAATACTACGCCACTGGATTTTGCAGGAAACCTCAGTTTGATGAAACAAGCGTTAGGGTCTGAGTCTGCTAGAGAAGCAGACGTGGTTTTATTTCCAGAGCTCTGTATCCCTAGCTATGGGTGTCAAGACTATTTCTTTTATCCACGCACTGAAAAAGATTCGCTTCTTGCATTGCAAAAGTTGCTTTCTATTGCACCTCAAAAACTTTTATTGGTCGGCCTTGCCTTGCGCCAAGGCGGCGGACTTTATAACTGCGCGGCCTACTTGTTTGGTGGAAAGGTCGTAGGTGTTAGAGCCAAGACTATGCTTGCAAACGGCGAAGTTTACTATGAGCCAAGATGGTTTTCGCCATGGCAGCAAGGACTAGAAACGGCTATTGAGCTGCCTTGGGGAGAGAGTGCTCCTTTTGGCGATTTTGTTTTTGAGTTTGCTGGCTGGAAAGTCGGCACCCATATCTGCGAAGAGGGCTGGAGTCCAAGGCAAAGCCCTTTGCTCAAAGATGTTGACTTAATCCTTAACCCAAGCGCATCTCACTACACACTTGAAAAACTACCAAGGCGGCAGGCGATGATCGTCGGGAATAGCAAGCGCTACAATTGCTATTATGTCTATACAAATATGAGTGGTCTTGAGTCGGGGCGTATTTTATATGATGGTGGCGAAATTTTTGCTGGACCACAAGGGCTTCTTTATAGCGGAGAACGGGTTCAGTACCAGCCTGTACAAGTGGAGACTCTGGCTTTAAATAAGTCTCAAAAAAACATTGCACATAAACCTTCTGGACAAAGCAGTTTTGCCAGTCAGAACCAGTATGAGCACTTTGAAAAAGCTATTGCGATAGGTCTAGCAGATTATATGCGCAAGACTAGCTGCAAAGGTTTTGTGGTTAGTCTAAGTGGAGGTGTGGACTCTTTTGTCACAGCCTACATGGTTTATTCTATGGTCCGTCTTGGTGAACAAGAGATGGGCCTGAAAGAGTTTTGGACTCACCTCAAGCTGCCTGACATCGCAAAGCTTGGAGTTTTGCAGCTACGTGTTTCCAAAGTGTTGCATTGCATCTATCAAGCGACAGATAACAGCAGTGATCGCACTAAAGCTTCTGCAGCTTCTGCAGCTTCTGCAATCGGAGCAACCTATTCTGAAATTTCTGTACAAGAGCAGTGGCAGAGCTACCGCAGCCTGGTTGAAAAAGTGATGGGGCAACCGATATCCTTCGAAGACAAAGCAGGTGACCTGACCTTACAAAACATGCAGGCGCGGGTTCGCTCGGTGGTTCCCTGGGCACTTGCAAATCATAAAAACTTTTTGTTTTTGACCACCTCAAACCGTAGCGAAAGTGCTGTGGGTTACTGCACGATGGATGGCGACACTAGTGGCGGAGTTGCGCCCATTGCTGGCGTGAGCAAGATATTTCTGCAAAAATTTGTTGGATTTATCTCTAAAAAAGAAGGTTCAAGTAGTGAAGTCAAAAAAGCTTGTGAACTGACTTTGTCTGGTGCTCCGACGGCAGAGCTGCGTCCGTTGGCAAGCAGGCAGGAAGACGAAAAAGATTTGATGCCGTATGACGTACTAGAGCGCATCACCGAAGCCTTCGTTAAAGAACGCCATTGGTTCGATGAAATCGGTGAAAACAAAGAAGACCTAAAAAAGTATGAAAACCTATTTTTTAGCTCCCAATGGAAACGTGACCGTATTGCCCCGTCTTTTCACACAATGGATGTCAGCCTTGACCCCAAGGGGCACAGCAGGTTTCCGGTGATTGTGCGAAAAACAAACCCTTAGTAAAAAGAGTCTTCTATCCCTACTTGTCTCGTTTGCCTCTTCCTTGCTAGGGTGGGCCAAACTGTTTTATTAACAAGGAGTCTATTGTGGTTCGTTCTATTTTGCTTTTTATCACTTTTTTTGCGGCTCAGGGTTTTAGTCAGGCAAACATTCATGTAGGACAAGATTCGGCTAGACCTATCGCTGGGTTGTATAAAAATACACAAGGTACAACTCTTGAGATCACAGAGCGTGGAAAACTAGTTACAAGTTTAAAGATGCAGGTTGGAAAAGTAAGTGTCCCTTTTGAGTTTTTCTCTCGTTTACGTTGGAATGCAAAAAAGGAACTTTTTTATGTCGAAGGGTCTTATAGCGTTTTTTGGAAAGTCAAAAACCAAACATGGGAATGTACGTACTCTGCTTTTGCGCAGGTTGATCAGTATCATGACGGACGCTACGTAGATTTTGTGATTTCATACGCAAAAAGTATCCCCGTACCAAGTTTTGCCCGAGAATGCCCTGGCGAAAATCCTGATCAACCGCAGACAAGCGATACTCTCGAAATGGAGCGGCTAGCGGGTCAGGGCGCTGGAGATGGCCCGTCTACAGAAGACTAGGTTTTGGTCAGATGAAAACCTTCTAGGCACTTAGAATGCCAGATAATATTTAATATGCTGAAATTAAAGGATTTTTTAAATATTTTCTAGGTCACAGACTTGCATGGATAGGGGTGTAGTAGGGAAGGATCCCTGCAGATTGGACCTCAGAAACCGTGTCGAAAATTCAAAAAGAACAACCCGCTACCCAAAAGCCTGAACAAACTAGCCCTAAAAAGCCCCAGCAAAGCAAACAGGCAGAAAGTTCACAGGTTGCAGATGTTTTGTTTCACAGTGAAGCAGAGCGGATTACCTACAACAAGCTTAAAGAGACTCTGCCTAAGGGCTCTCTTTTGATGCATAGCGTGCAGATCAGCGATGTCCCCGAAGACTGGGGCCTTGTCGAGCGCGAGATTGATTTTATTGTTTTTCATCCGTCGATTGGCATTTTTGTGATCGAAGTTAAAGGTGGGAAAATAGGTTTTGATGCACAGACTGGCCGTTTTAGTTCACGTAGCCGTCATGGCAGGATCCACCGCATTAAAGATCCTTTTAAACAGGTGCACTCTGTTAAAACCATTCTACTTAAAATGCTAAGAAACGCAGATATTAAGTCACCAGTGAGTTCTGTCGTAGTGGTTCCAGATACGGACATAGCCGAGATGGACCTACCTCCTTTCTGCAACCCTAAACTTGTGATTGCCGCAGGGGGTATGGGTTCAATTACAAAAAAACTTGAAGAAGTCTTTAAAGTTTCACACCCAGAGAAATTTCGTCATGTTCGCAATAGCCTTGATCAGGTAGAAAGTTTTTTTCGCGGCACATCGTTTCAGACTAAGTCTTATCTCGGCGATTTCATTGAGTCTCAAGAAGAAAAAGTAGCAGGCATAGAGCAGCTTTATCAGTCGTTTTTAGAACCGTTAATAGCACAAAAAAGAGTGGCTGTTGAAGGAGACGCAGGTACGGGTAAAAGCTTTCTAGCGTTTACACTTGCTCAAAAAATGCGGCGGCAAGGTAAGAAAACCATCCTACTGACTTCCAACAAAAAACTTGCGCAAGAGTGGCAAAGCAAGTTTTCAAAAGAAAAACTCGGAGAGCCTGAAGAATTAGGAGAAATAAAGGTATCTACCTATATTGCGATGGCCGAACACTATGGGATACACCCATTAGATAAGCCTGATTTCTATGAGGGTACAAAACAAGACTGGCTTCAAATCGAGGCGCCTACACGTTGGCTTCAGGCCTTGTCGACCGAGGCTGCTCCCTATGATGTTTTGATTTGTGATGAAGCTCAAGACGTTCAGCCATATTGGTGGGAGCCTCTTAGTGCTCTGATAAAAGAAGATAAATCTTTATTTTTGTTTTTTGACCGCAAACAAGGAATTTTTGGTTCTGGCGATAAGAATAAGTCGTTTGAACCAGAGCGGATACTCCCGGTTCCAGCTCCCTATTTTCCGCTGATTCATAATTACCGCTCTACCGATCAAATCGTGAAATACGCACAGTCTTTGTATCCAACCAAAGACAACTTGCTTAGCCACAGTCAGCGCCAAGGTATGATGCCAGAAACTCTTCGCTATAAAGACTCTGCAGATGCGGTTCTTAAACTAAAGCAGAGGATTGCTTTTTTGATTGAAAACGAACAAATCAACCCTAGCGACATACAGGTGTTATCTGCACTAAGGGTTGATCATCCAAACTCCATACTAAGGGGTGTAAAACTTGCCAAAAATGTGCGGGTTAGTACAGTCTCAGCCTATAAAGGTTTAGAAGCAAAAATTGCTATTCTAGTAAACTTTAGTGAGCATAAGATGCCGATGGCAAACCCTTTGATGAGAAACCTACTTTACGTTGCTAACACTCGGGCAAAGCATCATTTAATTTCTTTGTTTCGCGACGTATGCGACAAAGGCGCAGCAGCTACCGAAGCTCTTTCTCTTCTAGAGCCGTCCCCAGATCTAGTTGTGGAAAAAGGCGGGTCTTCTGTCCAGCAGGCAACGCTCGTCGACCTCCATTCGAGCCAGGCGCTTGGCGTAGTGCGGGTTGATGGAAGGCAAGTTCTTGTTGTTTTTAGTTCTAGTCAATACAGCTCGCTCAAAGCCTCAAAGAGCTCTAAGGCTGAACTCAGTGTAGTTGTCGATTCTCTTGCAGGTGTCGAGTTTGCTAAAATAATCGATGATGTCGACCTATAAAAATGCGTTTAACTAAACATAGGCTTTTGTGGACTTTGCTCACTGTTTTTATTTGCTCTAGTGCTTGCAAAAGCTCTGGCAAAGGTGGCGAGTTCTTGTCTTCTAGCAAAGATTATGGCGCAGGCTATGTTAGCCAAGAGTTTTTGTTATGCCCTCTTTCTGATATGCAAAGTGTTTCTGGAACACGCCTAGTAGATTCTGTTCGGTCAAATAAAAAAAGTGAAGTTAGCTGCACTGGCGATACCTCGTCTCCGACTTGCGGTATGATGGAAGAAGTTTTAGATAGTGGCAATTTGTTGAAAATTTGCCAAGGAAAAAAATACCAAGATGACTCTGTCGAAGGGGTTGGGTTAAAGTTTATTCGTAACCTAGAACAAACCTATGCGTTTGCATCCAAGCACGGGCTATCTACCATTGAAGGGCGCCTGCAGGTGCAGGTTCTGCCCAAGCGTTACCGGGTTTTCCCTAATGGCAAACGCTCTCTTACCTTAGATAACCTAACAACTGTATATGCTCTGGGGAAAGACCCTGAAATGTACCTCTATCCCAACTCTGCAAAAACCAGGTTGCGGAGCGGAGTAGTCAGCTACGCAGAAAACCCATGGGTTGTAGCACATGAGGTAGGGCACGTTTTGTTCAACGACAAAACCGAGTTCGACCGGTTTAGCTACCGGCTTATGTCAGGTTCAAACTCGCGTTCGTTGAGGCATCAAATGATCACCGGCGAAATTGGCGCGAGGCAAGTAGGGCCTTTGCTTTACGGTTCTGTCGTATCTGAGGCATGGTCGGATCTTTTTGCCAGTGTGGTCGTAGGAAAGAAGTCTGTACGCAAATTTCTTAAGAATGTTCCATGTATGCATAGAACAAGGGATGTGACCGATAGCCGTTTGGTAGATAGGTCCACTAAGGTTTTAAGTGTTGAACGGGTAAAAATATTTACTGCCAATACAAGTATCGGTGGCCCTGACTGCAACGTGCCATGGTTTCAGGATCCACATATAATCGCATCTATTTTAGCTTATAGCTTTTATCAGGTTATGTTGCGAGAAGGCATCACAGGCAGCAACGAGCAAATGGCTGTGCTTGGACGGTGGCTTGTGAAGATCCGTGCGCGTATGCAGGGAAGCTCGCTGTCCCTACGAAATCTTTTGATGGATGGCTTAGAATCACTGCAAAAAAACCAGCTTAAGCCGGCTTCTTGTAAGGTCCTTCGTAGCTCGCTACCTACTGAGGCTACAGCATTTAAGGCCTTTGGTTGCTAAGTTTTTATTTTAGTGAGTAGTCTACAGTTACAACAGCGGTCACGTTGTGCTTCCTGGAATTTCCGCCAACAAACCCATCACTGTTAAAACCACTAAATACTACTTAAAGAGAATCCTTTTCTATTAAGCGGGACAGATCCGCTAAGCTTGAAGGCAAAAGGTAGCTCCAATATCTCATCATTTGGGGGAGGTATGGACACGGAGCTTCCTTTCGGTTTGTTTTCGTCGGCCTCTCGCATCACTGCAAAAGGCCTAGAAAACTCGGGGGGAGGGTTCAGGTAAAGAATCGCATGGTTATCTTAAGAGGACTCTAAGTCGCCTTGCACAAAGGCAACTCTTGTCGAATCTTTTATTGCAGCTTTATTTTACGTGGAGCTGATTCAAACTTTTTATCTATAAGGACTACAAGCTGCCCTTGTTCTACAGAGGCTTCGATCGTTTCGATGTTTGCCGTCTTCGGTAGTTTAAACTCTAGCTTGAGCTCACGATCTTGCTTTGCCCCGTATCGAAGCCTTTCGTTTTTTGCAGCCGTCTTTCGCTTTGCTTGCAGAGACAAAGACTGGCCTTGAACTTCAACAGTGACATCTTCTTTAGCCACGCCTGGGATATCAACCACAAGTTTAAAGGCGGTATTAGACTCGAGCACCCGGGTCTGTTCGTAGGCCTGTCTTTGGCTGCTTAATGATTGCACAGGCTGGTCAATCCAGTTCCAGAGGGAATCAAAGCTCCTGAGGCTATGGGCGCTTGGTGTTAGCAGCCTTGATCTGGGCAAAGTGAAGAAGTTAGGGTCATACATTAGACCGGAATTGCTTTGGGATTTCATGACAGTTTCCTCCATCAAATAAATAAAATAAAGATCGCTGCAGCTACACTAAAGATAAGACGGAGTTTAAAGGTGTCAAGGCCCCTGCAAACGGTTATCCTTGTGGGTAGATGGAGATTAGATGTGGCCATAGAAATTGAACGAAAATTTTTAGTCGACTTAAAGCTGTTTAAAGACGCGCTTAAAAGCGAAGAACCTTCTTGGGTAGAAGTGCGCCAGGGGTTTTTAAATCTTGGACCAAATAAATTTGGAGCTATGACGCGAATTAGAAAAACTCTAGATGGCGCCGGTAAAGGTCAGGCTTTTCTCACTGTTAAGGCCGCATCTGAGAGTACTCTTGTCAGGCAAGAGTTTGAGTATGAAATTCCTTTAAAAGATGCAGGCGAGCTTTTAAAGCTCTGCGAGATATCGATTGAAAAAAAACGTTTTTATTTAAAGAGACAAGGTAAGACATGGGAAGTTGATGTGTTTTCTGGGAGTAATAAGGGCTTGGTGGTCGCCGAGATTGAACTCGAAAGTAAAGAGGAATCCTTTATAGAGCCAGACTGGGTAATGCAAGAAGTTACCGACGATCCACGCTACCTTAACAGCAACCTGGCCGTAGCACCTTTTGTAGAGTGGGGGTAGAAGAATGGTTTCTGGAGTTTTTGTAGCGATTTTAGGTTTAGCCTATATTAAAATCACCCTTGCCGTTGTAGAGCAAAGAGTAAAACAGGGGATAACCCTTGGCGATGGTGGGTCGCTTTCGATGCAGCAAATCATTGCAGCTCATAGTAACTACCAAAACTATGTACCTATTTTTTTGGTGTCACTTCTGACCTTAGAGCAGGTTTATGCAGCTCCTTGGTACGTAGTTGCAGTCCTAGGCACTTTTTTTTGTGCGGGTAGAATGCTGCACTATTTGGCCTTTGTAGGTGAGATGAATATGCCTAACCGGAAACGTGGGATGGTACTAACCTTGTTTTCTTTAATGGGTTCATCTGGTTTGTGTTTGTTATTTGCTGTTATGAGCTTTTTCTAGTTTTTTATTTGTTGGGGCTTTGCTTCGGTTGTTTAAGTTAGATCGATACGTTTTAAAACATGTTAGCATGCAGTTTTTACTGCAGGTATCTTTGCTTTCTGGGCTTCTTCTTTTGTCGCAGATCGGAAAACGCTCGGAACTTTTTTTGGTTGTAGGTGCTGATTTTATTGGTGTGCTACAAATTCTGGGCCTAGTGCTGTTGCCATTTGTAAGCTTTGTTTTTCCTACTGGTTTTTTGTTTGCAGTACTTTTGGCTTTCCGCAAGCTCACGATGGATGGCGAGTGGTATGCTATGCAAGCTAGTGGGTATAGCGTTGCGCGCGCCGCTTTTTTAGTAACATCCCTTGCCACTGTGCTCGCTGCTTCTTGTTTGTTCGTAGCTCACGTAGCAGAGCCTTGGGGCCTGCGTAAGATTGAAAAGATTTTATTCGAAGGCGCCCAAAAGCGTTGGGACAGTGTGCTTGGTCAAACTATGCAGGCAGGTGTGTTTGAAACATCTATCCCGCAATGGATGGTTTATGCCGGCTTTATTTCCGAAGACCGCAGCAGCTTTCGAGATTTCATCTTAGCGCCACAAAAGGCAGAGCCCGGTAAAAGTGTGCGTCTGTACGCGCCAAGAGCTGAGCTGAAAGGTCAAATTAAAAACGCTGACCTTACCCTTGAGTTGTATGAAGGTAGGTTTTTGCGTTTTCAAAATGATGAGCAGATAGCAATTGGTTTTGATAAAATGTCACTTCCTCTCGGAACGATTCTTAAAGAAAGTTTTACTAAAACAGGGGATGCGCCGCGCAAGAAGATACAGATTCTGTCTACTCCTGAGCTTCGAAAGTATATCCAAAGAAAAAAGTCTGAACTCAAACCCGGCAAAAAAAGTAAAAGGCTTTCACGTGCGATGACCACGCTAGCCTTGCGGACAGGAGTGGGGCTTACCATCATACCGCTTAGCTTGTTTGGTTTAATTGCCGGGCTTGTGCGGCGAAGAAGCTCAAGAAACAGCAGTTATTTTTGGATAATAGGAGCTCTGCTGCTTTGTTTTGGGTCTCTTGCTTCTATAGCTCCTTTGCAAAAGGTTTTCCCGCTAGAAACCGAAACTTTGGTTGTGGCAGTTTTAGGTTGCATCACTTTTTTTGCTATGTGGGTTTGTTTTCAAAGGAATCAAAAAGCACCCAAGTCAGCTTAGCTTGAATCAATAGCTGCTCTAAAAGTAGTCACATTTTTCAATTACTGGCGTGAATTCAGGCTCTTGCCCTATTTGGCTCTGGCTCTATACCGCACGACTCTAGGCTTATCAGGCTGGTTCAGCCTTGTACATTCTCTGTAGATTCTAGGTGCCTAGAAGGTGTATTCTCCCTAGGTTCCGCCTTTTTCCATGTGTCCTAGGCGCGCTCGAAAGGAAGCTAAATATGTCTCGAAGGGTTGCCGTAACAGGCTTAGGTTTGGTCTCACCTGTTGGTTGCGATGTTCAGTCGTCTTGGGACGCTGTTTGCGAAGGTAAAACAGGCGTTGGTCCCCTGACCTTGTTTGATCAAGAGCTTTTACCTGTAAAAATTGCAGCAGAAGTCAAAAACTTTGAACCAGGAAAATACTTTGAGCCAAAAGAGCTAAAGCGTGTGACGCGCTTTATTCAATTTGCCACTGCCGCTTCTTTGGAAGCTATGCAGTCTGCAGGTATCGACCCCAAAGAAATGGGGGCTCGTATGGGCGTATCAATTGGGGTTGGAATGGGTGACATTGATTTGATTGCCTCAAATACCAAGGTGTTTTTAGAGTCTGGCTACCGCCGGGTTTCTCCGTTTTTTATTCCATTTACCATCGCAAATATGGCGGCAGGCTATGTTGCGCAAAAGTACGGACTAAAAGGCCCTAACATATGCCCAACCACAGCGTGTACAAGTGGGACGCATGGGGTTGGTGAAGGGTATCGCTACATTAAAGATGGTTCTGCTGATGTGATGATTGCAGGAGGAGCTGAAGGAGTGATTTGCCCGATGGGTATGGTCGGCTTCGTCGCTTTAAAGGCGCTTTGCAGCTCGCAAAATGACAGTCCACAAACAGCTTCTCGCCCTTTTGATGCAGGTCGCAGCGGCTTTGTAATGGGTGAAGGCTCGGGTGTCCTGGTTTTAGAAGAGTGGGAACATGCTAAAAAACGCGGCGCAAAAATTTATGCAGAACTTGTCGGTTACGGGCAAAGTGGTGATGCTTTTCATATTACAGCCCCTGCACCCGAGGGTGAGGGCGCAGCACGTTGCATGCAAGCAGCTGTAGACTCTGCTGGGATAAAACCAGATGATGTGCAGTATATCAACGCACACGGAACCTCGACCAAACTAAATGATAAAAACGAGACCATGGCGATCAAAACCGTGTTTGGTGATCACGCTAAAAATCTTGCAGTCTCCTCGACCAAAGGCTCAACTGGACACTGCCTCGGGGCTGCCGGAGGTATTGAAGCTGTGTTTTCTGTAAAAGCGCTTCAAGAACAAAAAGCACCGCCAACATTGAACTACGAAAATAAAGACGAAGATTGTGACCTAGACTATGTGGGCGACAAAAAAGCTCGTCCAATGACTATAGAGCATGCGCTATCGAACTCCTTTGGGTTTGGTGGGACGAACGCTAGTTTGATTTTTAAGCGCGTTTAAGTAAACGCGGCAGAAAATAGAAAGTATAAAAAGGAATAGCAATGGCAAAAGGCGTATCCAAAGATCAAAAGATTGATTTTTACAAACAGATGCTTTTGTTTCGAAAGTTCGAAGAAAAAGTAGGACAGGCATATACAAAGCAGAAGTTTTCAGGTTTCTGTCATTTGCATATTGGCCAAGAGGCTTTGGCGGTGGGAGTTCAGCAGAACCTGCGAGACGATGACTACATGATTTCAGGTTACCGTTCACATACGCAGGCCATCGGTAAAGGCATTGCCCCTGAAAGCGTGATGGCTGAGCTTTTTGGTAAAGTCGACGGCTGTGCTCGCGGTAAAGGTGGGTCCATGCATATGTTCTCCAAAGAGAAAAACTTTTTGGGAGGGCATGGAATTGTCGGCGGTCAGGTGCCTATAGCAGCCGGTGTTGGGTTTGCAATTCGCTATCGCGGTGGTGACCAGGTTTGTATCTGTTACCTAGGCGATGCTGCAGCTAACCAGGGGCAGTTTTTTGAAGCCCTAAACATGGCAGCTACTTGGAATCTACCGGTACTTTTTATCATAGAAAACAACCGTTACGGTATGGGTACCGATATCACGCGGACGACCAGCGTAGAGAAGCTGAGCGAGCGGGCTTTAGGTTTTGCTATGGAACACTCGACGGAAGACGCTCTGGATGTCTTGAATGTTTACGATCACGTCGGGAAAATTGTAGAGAAAATGCGTAAAGATAAAAAACCGCATTTATACGAAGCTTTGACCTACCGTTTCCGTGGACACTCGGTTTCTGATCCGGGCAGTTACAGAACCAAAGAAGAGGTAGAAAGTTACCGGGCTAAAGACTCCATCTTAAAGCTTGGCGAGCAGCTTGTAGCTGAAAAAATCGCTAGTGAAGAGGATTTAAAGGCTTGGGGTAAAGAAATCAAAGAACGAGTGAAGCAGGCAGAGGCGTTTGCAGATAATGCGAAAATCGCAGATGTTTCAGAAGCTTGGCAACACAACTATGTTGATACGCATAGCTAAGTTGACACGCATAGGCTAGGAGATAAGAAAATGGCAGAATTAAGTATACGAGAAGCACTGGGCCAAGCAATGGCAGAAGAAATGCGCCGGGACCCAGACGTTTTTTTAATGGGTGAGGAAGTCGCAGAGTATGACGGCGCCTATAAGGTTTCAAAAGGGCTCCTTGCTGAGTTCGGTGCAAAAAGAGTTTGGGATTCCCCTATCTCAGAGGCCGGCTTTACTGGTTTAGGTGTGGGTGCGGCTATGGTTGGTCTTCGGCCAATTATTGAGATGATGACTTGGAACTTTGGTATTCAGGGTTTTGATCAAATCATTAACCATGCTGCAAAAATGCTTTATATGTCTGCGGGGCAGTTCAACGTACCAGCAGTTTTTCGCGGGCCAAACGGTGCAGCGCACATGCTAGCGGCGCAGCACAGTCAGTCTGTAGAGCATATGCTAGCAACTGTACCCGGGCTAAAGGTTATTTCTATTTCAAATGCTGCCGATGGGAAAGGTCTTTTGAAATCTGCAATTCGAGATGACAACCCCGTTATTTTTCTTGAAAGTGAAATGATGTATGCACAAAAGTGCGAAGTACCTGACGGTGAATATCTGATTCCGATTGGCAAGGCCAGGATCGAACGCGAAGGTACAGACGTCACCATTGTAGCCTGGAATAAAACCCTGCCGCTGGCAGCAGAGGCTGCTAAAGCCTTGGCGGAAGAAGGCATCAGCGCAGAGGTAATTGACCTTAGGACGATCCAGCCTATGGATGAAGAGGCTATCTTTAAAAGTGTGGCCAAGACCAACCGCCTTGTGGTTGCCGAAGAAGGCTGGCCGTTTGCCACGGTTGGAACGCATATCACGGCGCGTGTGCAAGAGGAAATGTTTGACGAGTTGGATGCCCCGGTTGTCCGTGTGGCAAACGATTTTGTATCTATGCCATATGCTGAGCATTTAGAGCATGCAGTAGTTATTACTGCTGAGAAGATCATCGCAGCAGTTAAAAAAGTAACTTACTCGGCGTAGGTTTTACGCTGAGTCTATAACCAAAGAATTCTGGGAGCGAAACAATGGCAGTAGTTGTCGAGATGCCAAAACTGAGTGATACGATGGAAGAGGGCGGCATTGCTGCCTGGCATAAAAAAGTCGGTGAAATGGTAGAAGAAGGAGACCTTCTTTTAGAAATCGAAACCGACAAGGCGACCATGGAGTACGAAAGCCCGGAAGAGGGTATTCTTTTACGTATCGTCAAAGATGCTGGTAGTAAAAGCGCTCTAAATGCTCCTATCTGTGTGTTGGGCGAAAAAGGCGAAGGGGACAAAGAAGTCGATGCGGCTTTGGCTGCTTTTGGCAGCGGATCTTCTGAGGCGGCTCAGCCTAGCGAAGAAAAACCTGCAGCTGCGACGCCGCCGCAGACCCAAACAACTCAGACTCAAGCGGTTCCTGTAGCAGCGGCAGCCTCTGTTGCAACAAACAAAAAAGTCAAAGCGAGTCCGCTTGCCAAAAAGATGGCTGCGAGTAAGGGCATAGACTTAGCCAGTGTGAACGGCAGTGGCCCGAACGGACGGGTGATCAAACGCGACATAGAGTCCTATAATGTCGCAGGTAGTGGCTCTGCTGTTTCCGCAGTTGCTGCTCCTATGGCGGCTGGCTCTGTCATCGCCGATCAGACGCTTCCGGTAAGTATGATGCGCGGCACTATAGCCAAGCGCCTTACTTCAGCCAAAAACGATGCACCGCATTTTTATCTAAACCGTAGCGTCAACATGAGTACACTGCTCAGCTGGCGAAAGGACCTCAACGCCAAAAAGCGTGAAGGGGACCCAAAGGTCAGCGTCAACGATTTGGTTGTGATGGCCGTAGCAAAAGCCTTGCGCGCACACCCTGCTATCAATGTTTCTTGGCAGGGCGATCATATCTTGCAAAGAGGCAACGTGAACGTAGCCATTGCCGTAGGTACGGATACGGGCCTAGTTACTCCAGTCATACCAAACACGGACCTTCTGGGTGTGCGGCAGATTGCGGTGATTGCCGGTGAGCTGATTGGCAAAGTAAAACGCAACGAGCAGGTAGATTACACGAGTGGAACCTTTACGATCTCTAACCTCGGAATGTTTGGCATCGAAGAGTTTACGGCCATCATCAACCCGCCTCAAGGTGCGATCTTAGCCGTGGGGGCAGCTGTTGCTAGGCCATGGGTTGGGGCTGACGGCACCATCGAGGTGCAGCCTCGCATGTCTATGACACTTTCTTGTGACCATAGGGTGATAGACGGTGTAGTAGGAGCAAAGTTTCTAAAAACGCTTTCTAGCTTTTTAGAAAACCCTTTGGGAATGTTGGTTTAAAAAAAACATAAAAAAAGGCTCGCAAAAGAGCGAGCCTGTTGGCAGTACATGCATTGCAGCGGGCTAGAGCCTCATGCGGTGCATTTTTTCTACCCATTTTAGGATACCTTCTGGTTTGTTCGCTTTTTTCCAGTTACCGGCAGCAAACTTGTTTGCTTCGCTCAAGGTAGGGTAACTATGGATCGTACCGAGGATAGAACCGAGACCTTGCTTAGCTTTCATGGCAGTTACAAACTCTGTAAGCAGCTCGCCAGCATATGGACCTACGATAGTTGCTCCAAGAATCTTATCTTTTCCTTTGGGAGTAAGCACTTTTACAAAACCCTGGTTGCTTGACTCTGTAATAGCTCTGTCGAGGCCGCCCAGTTCGTACTTTGTAACATCATATTCAAGGCCAGCTTTTTTCGCAGAAGCTTCGTTGTGTCCAACCTGAGCAACTTCTGGGTCGGTAAAGGTCACCCATGGGATCACGTCGTAGTTGGCTTTATACTTCCAAAGCGGCACAAGAGCATTTACGGCGCAGTACCAAGCCTGGTGACTTGCAGTGTGCGTAAACTGGTACGGCCCTGCAACGTCGCCACAAGCAAATATATGCTTGTACTTGGTCGTTCGCATGTAGCTATCTACTTTGATGGTTCCATTACGGTTGAACTCTAACCCTAGCTCTTCGAGCCCCATGCCCGCTGTGTTTGGCTTTCGGCCCACAGCAACTAAAAGCTCATCGAATGGGATGCTTTTAACTCCTTCGGCTGTTTCTACTTTAAGAGTTTTGCCGTCTACTTCAGTAGCTTTTGTGTTTGAGAGGATTTCAATGCCTTCGCCCTTAAACTTATCGATCATAAACTCAGCTACGTCGTCGTCTTCTCTGCCAAGAATACGCGGCATCATTTCAATCTGGGTTACCTGAGAGCCAAGGCGCTGAAAGGCCTGAGACATTTCGCAGCCGATCGGTCCACCACCTAAAACAATCAGCTTTTTAGGAAGCTCTTTTAAGTCCCAAAGGTTTTCAGAGGTCCTATACTTTGCATCTGCAATGCCTTTTAGTGGAGGAACAAAAGGAGATGCACCAGAGGCGATGATGATGTTTTTGCCCCAGATTCTTTTGCCGTCGACTTCGACCACATGCGGAGAAACAATTTTGGCTGTTCCTTGCATGCATTCTACTCCTAGGCTGCGGTATCTTTCCATGCTGTCGTGAGGCTCAATTTTTTTGATGATGCTATGCACGCGGTCCATGACGTCCGAAAACTGAAAGTCAAAATCTACGGACTTAATTCCATACTTGTTAGGGTTCTTAAGCGAGTGCACGTATTTTGCAGAAGATAAAATAGCTTTGCTTGGTACGCAGCCATAGTTAAGGCAGTCGCCACCCATCTTGTGTTTTTCAATCAAACATACTCGGGCTTTGAGCTGCGCTGCGATGTACGAGCTTACCAGTCCAGCCGACCCACCGCCGATCACAATAAGGTTGTACTTTTCTAACCCGTCTTTTGTTTTTTTACCCATAGCAATTACTCTCCCGCTCTAAATGTATCTATATAGGATACAGCCTATTAGAGCCCAAAGGAAACCAGGTGCAGAGTATCTGCGGCCCTTGCGCTGCAAGAAACAAAGTAAAGCCTGAGCTAAAATAGGAAGCAGAGCTTGAAACAGGGCTCGCTAGAAACTAACGGAACTTGTACTCATCGTGCCGAAACACAACAAATAATAGCGAAACAGAGATGGGTATTAAAAGTACAAGTGCTGGAAGCCCACCAAGGTTAGCACTGATCTTAACCCCTTCTATTCCGCCAAAACTAACCATGACCCAAGCCATAAACCCCATTAGGGTTCCCCATAGGATTTTAATCCAGGCAGGTGCTTCTTGGTTTTCTTTATTTATGTCTTTAGCAGAAAGGCTACTCATGGCTGCAGTGGTTGAGTCAGCTGCAGTTACAAAAGATAAAAACGTGATGGCTAAAAATACTGTGCTAATAAGGCCAGTCAACGGTAGAAACTCAAATACTTTAAACACTACGTGCCCAGGGCCTTTGTCGACCAAGAACTTGTACAGATCAAACTTCCCTGAGGTTTGTATGTGGAGGGCCGTGCCACCAAAAACAAGCATCCAAAACCCACAGAATAGTGCAGGTAAGACCAGGTTAAAGTGTATGATTTCTTTGACCGTACGCCCATAAGCGATTCGCCCCAAAAACAGCGCAGTCAAAGGAGCCCAGGCCATCCAAATAGCCCAGTAAAATATGGTCCACTCTTTTTGCCAGGCAGCGCTACTTTCACCGCTGAGAGCTAGGCTGCGCGAGACAAACTGCGTTGCATATTCAAAAACAGCCGGGAAAAACCACTGTGCAACGGCCGTGGTCGGGCCACACAAAAGAAAAAACGCTAGCAAAAGAATATAAGCCCAAAAGTTTAGCGAGCTAAGAAACTGGATTCCTTTTTGTAGCCCACTGATTGCACTAGCTGCAAACGCGCCGACAATGGCGGCACAAACCACCCCATTCAATAAAGGGCTGCTTTCTATGCCGGTAATGGCCGTGACCCCACCGGTCATCGTTAGGATTCCCGCCGATAGCGCAGCTGTCATCCCAGCAAACAGGCTATATAAGCAAAGCGCATCTATGGTGTTGCTAAAAGGTTTTGGTATGGATCTATTGCTAGGAAAAAAAGGCCGAAAGAAGGCAGACAAGCTAAACGCAGCGTTTGCGTTGTAAAACATGATGGCAAACAAGATGGTCGGCACCGTGTAAATCGCATATGGCGTAAGAGTCCAATGTAGAAACAGGGTAGAGAGCGCGAAGGAAACAGCTTTTGCGCTGCCAGGCTCAGCCCCGCTAAACGGAGCAGGTTTTTGCAGGTGGAACAAAGGCTCTGCGCAGGCCCACATCAAGATGCCGATCGCCACGGTCGTGCACAGAATAATGCTTAGCCACTTCCATTTACTAAAGTAAGGCTCGGCCGCCGGCCCGCCAATGCGTATTTTAGAAATCGGAGTAAAGTAACAAAGGGTACATAGAAGAACCATCCAAAAGCCGGTCCAGCTAAAGCCCAGCCCAAACTGATCTAAGATCCAGGCTTGGGCCACACTCATTTTTGCCAAAAAGTCTTGGCGCTCGGCCAAGCTGTAAACCACAGCACAAAGCATGGTGATAAAAGGAGGC
The DNA here is from genome assembly GCA_023301565.1 of Oligoflexales bacterium. Lineage (GTDB taxonomy): Bacteria > Bdellovibrionota_B > Oligoflexia > Oligoflexales > JALZUQ01 > JALZUO01. The sequence goes on along the minus strand of JALZUO010000159.1, from coordinate 3,087 downwards.
CAGAACACTGGGTGTTTCAAACGGTTTATGTTCACTGTCTGTGAGCCCCCTCTTTATTTGACAAAGGATTGACTAGCCGAGGAAAAGGGCTTTTAGCCCTCAAGTGCCTCATCCACAAAAGCAGCTAGTTGGATGTCTTTTTCCGTAAGGCTTTCGGTGTCATGTGTGTAAAGAACCATGCTTACCCTGTTGTAGACGTTGTACCACTCAGGGTGGTGCCCGATCTCTTCGGCCCGCAAGGCTACTTGAGTCATAAAAGAGAAGGCTTGCTTGAAGTCATCAAATTCGATCCCCAGCTCTAGCTTGCCGTCATCGTTTATTTCCCAATGCTGAAGGGTTTGGGCTTGCTCTAAAATCGCTGCGTCTGTGTTTTCACCGATGCTCATAGGTACTCTTCCTTTATATTAGGCCCTTTATGTGCCCAGCTGTCTTAACGCTGGCTTATCTAGGGGCTTTTGTGGCCTGTTGGACCCGAAATACTTACACAATGCTGGGGGATGGGCGAGCAAGCATCTGTCTAATAGCTTAAGGGTGTCGAAAATATATACAGATGTAGGGCCCTAAGTCACTGTTTCAAGGACTAGCCAGCTGTAAAAATAATGGCATCTGAATTGCAACCTTACTAGTGGAGCCCTTCTTTTTAGAGATGAACTAGGGACCCCAACCCCCTGAGGCTGGTCTCAGCAGGAAAAACCGAAAGGTAGTAACAATGTCGATTCTGAACGCAAAAACTTCTAAGCAGTTGCTATGGGCTAGCGTTGGCTCAATTGGTCTATTTATCTTATTTACAGGATGTCTTCCGCCACTTTCTCAGTCCACGTCTGGATTAGTAGAAGCCTCGGTAGAAACATCTTTTTGGGACAATTTTGTAACGACCCCCTCCCATATATTGATTCAATTTCAAAAAGACTGTGGCTCTGGCCCGGTACCAGAAGCTGTAGGCGGAACAACTAATACAAGTCTAAACCTTAGTTTTGATCCAAGATGTAACTACAACAATATTACTATGTCCGTAGGAACTATGAATGGAAACAGCATGTCAGCGGTAGCTAGAACCAGAGAAGGCCGAGAGCTATCTCTTTCTAGTGCTCAGCTACAACAGCACGTGAGCACGGGCAGCATACCTTTGCCTATTCCGATTTCAGCTCTAGGGCCAAATGTTTTCAAAACAGGTGCGTCTACGATTCAGCCAGAATCACCTTCGCAGCCGACACAACCACAGCAGTCGAATGTTTCAGTGTTTGTCGTTGGTGGTGAGTCTTGCGGCAACTGTGAGATTTTCGAGTCTCAGGGCGGGCAGTACCATGTGATGCAATCGGCTCTTAGTGGCGGTGGCAATAGCCAGGCTACAAAGATATTCTATAACCAGATTCAATCGCAAAATATTTCTGCGAGTATGAAACAAGCTCTTACCGAAAACGCGGTAAGCTGGCCTTCAGTAGTTGCTTTTAACTCACAAGGTCAAATGTGCTTTAGCCAGACAAGTGTCCATCAGACGCCTGGTGGAACTTTAGCAGATAATATATTTTCAAGGTGTCAATAAACAATGAGTTCAGGAGGAACCACCAAAATGAGAGTTTTAATTTACCTAGCAGCATTACTTAGCGTCATCGGATGTGCAGCCGCAAACCAAGAGGCAGTGCAAACAAATGTTGGAGCACTTGGACTGACAGCTGATCAAGTAATACCACAGCTTGCCCAAGTTAGCCCGGTATCAGCCCAGCTTGTACCGACAGCATCACGGAACGGTTTTTCTCTAAACTCAATAACGCCAGGCCAACCTTTTATCGTACAATTTGCTGAGTCAGGCTGTACTACTTGCCAGCAAGACGCCAGTGTTTACGCCGGAAGCGGAGTACCAGTAGCCGTTGTTCTCGGTGACATAGGTGTACTGAACCAAAATTTATTGGGAAGATTTGATGGAATCGTAGGCGGTTCTAGGACGATGGGACTGTTTACAGATACACAAAATGCCGCAGTGAACCTAGCCTTGACGAAAAAACAGAAGTCTATTTGGGCAAATCACCTAGCAGTAGCATGTAACCGTGCAGGTACTTGCAGGCTTTTTTCACCAAACGCAACGAACGCAATCGCGCAATTTGGTGTGCCGGCAGAAAACGCAACAGCACAAGAAGTACTTAATTTCGTAAATAACTAAAGTCTAAAGCCTCGAGGAGAGCCCGACGTGAAACAAACTATACTTAAAATATTCTTAGCAGCCCTAGCGCTTTCGTTTGCGCCGGCAGTTATGGCAAAAGGCAAGGTTGTTAAAAAGAAGTTTAACCTTGAAAAGCTTACTTCTAAAAAAAGCCTCAAAAGCCTACGCGGGAAACCCGTAGTTTTAGAACTCTTTGCATCTTGGTGCAACGCGTGTGCACCAAGCATGCAAAAGCTATCTAAATGGCACCGTGGTAAAAGAAAAAGCCGGTTTATCCCACTAAGTGTCGATGAGACCAAAGGCGAAGCGCATTCGTTCTTTAAAAGAGACGGTATGGGTAAGTATAGAAAACAAGCTTACTTTGATAAAAATTCGCAGCTAGCTAGCCAGCTAAAGTTTAGAGGGCTTCCAGCGACGATCATCTTGGATAAAAACCACCGCGTGGTCAAAACCTATGTTGGTGAGGTTAGTGGCAAAAAGCTAAAAGATATCCACAACACGCTTAGGCGCCTAAAGGCTGCAAACTAAGATGCTCAGTCTGTAGAGGTTGAAGTCTCTACTCAAAACTTGGTTCCGATTCCAAAAGTGCTACAATCTATGTAGCACTTTTTTTATGTGTAGCAGACTACCCCAGAAGGAATCGGGAGAACCATGTTTAAGCCACTTATTTGTTTTGCCCTTGTGTTCGTGGGAGGCCTAGGCTGCGTCAACCAGCAGGTCAAGTTTCGTAAAGGCAGGCTTTTAAGCCCTATGATGGATCCGGCCAAAACCTCTGGTTTTTCGAATAGCTTGCTGGGAGAGCCATCTATCTGGCGCGAAAGCGGCAGTATTGGAGTCGGTAATAGCTCGGGGGCATCATGTCCAACTTGCGGTTAATTGCTATTGTTTGTTTTTTCTGTGTTTTAGAACCACTTTCTGCACAGTACCAG
>JALZUO010000158.1 GCA_023301565.1 Oligoflexales bacterium | reverse complement strand
ACAAGCAAGAAAAGAAGAAGCATGCCTGCTGCAGCAAACGGAATATACTTTTCAACCTGTCCCCAAAGAGGCTGAGGAGAGGTGCCTTCAACATTGACACTTGTCATAGAAGACCAAGCCTTATTGATAAAATCAGAGCGAGTCTCAAAGTGATCGGCAATATCTGTGTAAACTAAGTGAACCTGGTTTGTTGCTCCGCCTACAAGGACGTGCATTTGCTTTAACTCATGGTTTTTTGTGGAAAACTGCGTGTAAGCAACGATTGCATCTTTTTCAGCTCGGTGGTCAAAAAACTCAGCAGAATTTACCAACGCAAAGTTTTGTAGACCCATCTTTTTTCCAAAAGTGTCCAGAAGGCCTTGTTCGAATGATTCTAGTCTATGACGGTCAAAAGGAACGCCGCCTTCGATGCGGGCCAAAGAGATAGATCGTTTGAACTTTGTTTGCGAAGTTTCTACATAGTTAGCTTCAGCGCTTTTATCGTAACCTTTTGTCACTGATTTTCTTGTCGTTAACCCAACAGGTTCTGTCATAGATAGTGCCATTCCAGGGGTTTTCTTAAGTTCCCAGCCAGCTAGAGGGTAAAATGAAACCATCCATTCGTGGTCTACATAAGCTTCAGTTGAAAGTACGGGCAAAGTCGCATCAGGAAGGAAAGTCCCGCTAGCTTCTGCAGCTTGAGGATCATTCTTGACCGTTTCTATAGTTTTTTCTTTGATTGTTTTAGGAGCTTGTTGTTTTTGAACAGGCTTATTCTCAGCCTTCTTCTTATAAACTTTTTTGACTCTTTCCGAGACTGCTTCACCTGATGACAGGTCTACAAAGCTCTCTGCGTTTGCAAGTGGTGAGTTCATAAGCGTAAACACAACTACGCCCGGGACTATGTATTTCCACATCATCTCTGAGCTAAAAAATTTCATCATTAAACTCCGTTTTCGACTTTTGGGTTTGGTTCAACATTTGTTTAGAATTTAGTTAGTGTTTTGGGTAAGGAAGGCAAAAGCCTGGTTGGAAAGATCAAAACAACTTTTTGCCATCAACACTGATCTATTTAGCACTCAACCTGAGCACTTCTATATTTATAACATCTTTTTAAAGGTGAGTCAATAGAATCATAGAATAATAATATTATGTTAATAAAAATTTTATCCAAACGCCAGACACCCTCAAGGCTAGGATGCCTCAAGGTTAGTAGATAAACAATTGTTTTTATTGTTAATTTGCTCCTGCAGCGCTTGCAAAAAGCCCTAAAAGAGACTTGAAGTCGTCGTCTGTAAACTTAAGTCCCATACCTATAAAATAGTCGGCTTTGCTGCTAAACAGGTCTTCATTTGAGTCAAACTGGGTGATGTCATTTATGCCTGCAACCCCGTAAAGGTGGTTCCAGAGCGTGAAGGTCGCATAGGTCTTAAAGTTACCCCACTTGCGCAGGTCCTTTTTTCGAACATCAAAGTCAAACATATCTAAGCTGTAGCGAAACCTGTCGCGGAATGCATAGTAGTCTATACCGACACCTCCGGCGCTTTCGAACACCCCAAATCGCATCCCTAAACTACCCCAACGCTTAGCGAACTGTACGTTAAAACGGAATCGGTCAAACTCTTCACTTTCGCTCTCCGTAGTGGTGATGGTACCCCCACCGCTACCAGCTGCAACAACTTCGTTGTCGACTTTAATAGAGCGCTGACGCGTCCCCATATCAACGACACCGATTAGGTAGTACTTGTCAGGCTTTGGCTGTAGTTTAAGGCTAAAATAGTTTCGTATGTTCTCTTCAAACTCAACTCCGCCCTCTGAGTGCCAATCAATTGAAGCTTGTACTCTTCGGATCGGGGCAACCAGGTCTCGTACGTCTCGCAGAGTCCCTTCAATTTCATCAATAGTTGAAGAATCAGATACCAGCTTACCAATGGTCCCTTCACCGGCTCTAATTGTGCTCATCACAGACGCTAAATCATCGCTCGACGTCTTTAGGTTCGACATTGTGCCGTCCGTGCTTTCAAAAATAGAGTCTAAACGATTTTTTCCGTTAGCTTGTACGGCTTCACGCAAAGACTTCATAGATTTATTTAAGTTTGAAATCAGCGTACCAACAGCTTGCTCATTCTGTTTAAACATATTGCGCATACTTGTAGAAGCTTCTTCAACGTTGGTCAAAATATTTTTAATCTTGCTTTTGCCGCCATCTTCAGAGGCGCTTGCTAAAGCACCTGTAATTTTTTTTACATCAAGGCTGATACCAGCTACCGTCTTCATAATCGCCTGCATATCTACCGATTCACGCGAATGTGGGATATAACCGCCGGGAGGAACATAAGTGCCCTGATCAGCAGCACGAATCACTTCGACAAACACATCACCAAGAAGTCCTTTTGAACGAACCTCTGTCTTGGAATCAACTGGAATTTTGACGGCTCTATCTAATTTGACTGTAATTCTTGTGCCGTCAGCTTCGAGGTTAATCTTTTCTACCTGGCCAATCACAACACCGTTGGTCTTAACCTGGCTTTTAGGAATTAAACCAGCAGCATCTTTAATTTTAGTATAAAACTCAACCCTATCCCCGCCGGATACAGAAGGGCTTAAAACAACGAACATATAGCTCAATGCAAAAAACGCAAGTATTGCAAATATTCCAACCTTAAATTCTGAGGTCCAGTTAGCCACGGCTATTCCAATGCTCCTAGATTAATTTCATCGGACCATCGACCCGACCTGCAAAAAATTGTCGGACGACTGGGTCATCCGTATGTTTAAACTCTTCTGGTGAACCTTGCAGCACAACCTGACCCTTGTAGAGCATTATGATGTCATCGGCAGTCGTTAGCGCTGCCTTCATGTCGTGAGAAATAACCACGCTGGTCATATCCTTTTCTTCGTTGTTGACTTGAACAATCAACTCATCAATCATCTCGCAAACAAGTGGGTCCATCCCAGTCGTCGGTTCGTCGTATAAAATTATTTCAGGCTTCGAAACAATTGCCCTTGCTAAGCCTACCCGCTTTTTCTCACCGGTCGACAGCTCGGACGGCATTTTATGCCCGATCCCTTCTAGCCCAATCTGTTTAAGGACTTTTTCCTTATGCGATTGGTATTCACTGGCAGCTACATCTGGTGACTCCCTGAGAGGAAACAAGATGTTATCTTCAACTGTCATACTATCGAACAAGGCCGCATGCTGAAAAAGCATGCCAATACGTTGACGGTGCTGACTCAAAGGTTCGCCTTGAAGTTCATTTACGTGTCTTCCTGCAACAAAGATATCGCCTTCGCTTGGCCTTAGAAGCCCCAATATATGTTTAATGGTTACAGATTTACCTTCTCCTGATTTACCTAAAATAAAAGTGATCTTTCCAGGTTTAATCGTAAAGCTGAGGTTGCGTAAAATGGTGCGTTCACCAAAAGACTTTGTAACATTGCTGAATTCAATCATCGCCTAACCCAACTGTAAAAAAGTAATGATAAAGTCAATCACCAACATAGCCAAAAGCGATGCTATCACTGCATTTGTGGTGGCTCTTCCAACTCCCTTTGCTCCGCCCTTACAACCAAGCCCATACCAGCAACAAATAGAGGAATAGGCCAACCCAAATGCTGTCCCTTTTTGTAGGCCTTGCATAATGTCTGACACTTGAGTCATGAAGAAAATATTTGCTTTGTAGACGCCTGGATCAATCCTAAAGACAATGGTACCTACAAGAAAAGAGCCAAATGTAGATGCAATGATAAAAAAACCAGTTAATATAGGTGTCATAATGGTCGCTGCTACGACCCTAGGTATAACTAGATATTGGACAGGGTTTACCCCCATAGCTTCCATCGCATCAAGCTGTTCGTGTATGCGCATCGTAGCTATTTCTGCCGTCATAGCAGAACCTGCCCTCCCTGCTAAAAGCGAGCCTGTAATGATGGATGCCAGCTCCCTCGAAAAGCTCAACGAGGAGATCCCTCCTACTAAGGTCTCTGCTTTAAACACGGAGAATACGCCTGCCACCTGAAGCGCAAAAGCACCACCAATAGCAACAGCACTTAGCAAAACAATTACTAACGACTGTTGTCCGACAACTTCCATCTGCTTTACAAAGTTTCTCACTCTATAAGGGCCTTTGAACAGCTGTGTAACTAGCTGACCAAAAAAAGTCAAAAACTTGCCAAGCCAAACAATGCGCAGGCTAAGACTGTATCCGATATTATCTAATAGGTTTTGCACCCTTTCATCTTCCCACTTCATGTCCCATTTTTCTGGGTCAGAGGGGGGAGATTTTGCCGCGCTTCCAGACAGGCTGGTATACTTGCCAGTGGCCAAATGCTTTTCAGAAGTCCAATGTTCAAACACCTCTGATTCAACAAGTATCTGAATTTAATACACTTTTTATTACACATAACTTGCAACTTCTAGGGTGGAGGGCTTACCTATGCCGAAAATGTTTTCTCTAGTTGTTCATTCTATTGTTTTAGCCAATTGCTGCCTAGCGCTTAGCTGTGGCCCTACAAGCTCTAGTCTGTTTGCCGGTCAAAACGATATTGAAGTTTTTCGGTTAAAGCTATCAACTGCTGCTCTAAACGCTTTTAGTCCAGAGCCTCAATACCAGTCGTTTAACTTAGAAGACTTTGCTAACCCCGGCGATCAAAACAAGGCGGTGGGAACAGCCAATGCCAAAGTTAATATTGAAATCCTGCCTGTCTTAAGTCAAAGCAAAGAAGTTTCAGCGGTTATTACAGCTAACAGAATGCAGATAGATCAGAGCAACGTGATCATTCTCTTACTACGCGCTAACTATGCGGTAAAAGCAGACTATCAAATCCACAACAACCAGCGTGGCAATGCATACAACCACATTGGAACGGTAAAAGATCATGAGTTTGAAGGGACAGTCGACACAGTTCTTTTTTTAAAGGGCGATGGCCCAGTTGATCAACGTATTTTGATGGCCGCACCTTACACATCCGGAAGCACAACAAACCTTAAACCAGAAGCGCACTTTGTAAAGGTTAGGACCGGAAGCTTGGTTGAAAATGTCGTTTACAAGCTCTACGGAGATAAAAGAGCCTATGAACTTGCCACGGCCAATATCCCCACAGAAGCGCGTTCGACCTTTAAAAAATTGGTTCCGCCAGCTGTTGCTGCTGAAGTTTCAAAACAACTGAAATCATATTTAAGTCATGGAAATAATGGTTTCGCGCAGCTTTTACGTTACTTAACTGAAGAAAATAAACTGCCAGGGCGGCTGGAACTTTCTAGCACTGATGACCACGCCTACTTTTCCATCTATATGGACGGGTCCAGAGCAAATCAAAGCACACCGCTTACAAGGCAGTACTCTCCATTACCTTCAAATAGTGATCAAAACGGTCATATGAGTCTTTTTGTTCACGAATCACTACTAAACTCGTTCTTTCAAGAAAACCTGTATACAAAGGACTATGTTTCTCAAAGCTATTTTGCCAATATCTTCACAGGTAAGTCGTTCAACCAGCAGTACACTGAAAAACCCGGGGTTTCTAACGGTGCCAACATCAAATTTAATTCACACTACCCTAAGTTTGTAAAAATAGAAGATGGCTCTATTTACGCCCATGTTGCAGCGCAATTCAAGGCTCCAGATTACCTCCGTACCGCCGAAAGCAACTGTAACGAAGACAACCTTCTTTTACGGGTTCAAATGCAGGTTACAAATAAAAGCCAAGGATATTCACGAGGCGTACAACTTTCGATCCCAGATATTAGATCTACAAGCTTGATGCAGCTGGGCACGGGAGTTGACTGGAATGATGCATTATCTTTGTTGGAAACCGGTAGGCTAAGAGACACATGTCAAAGAGTAGACGAGCAAGAAGCATATAAATCAGAAGAGGTAGGAGTCGAAGCTTTGACAAAAGTGGCTCAAAATCTCGGTGGGATCGCCTACACAACCCCAAGAAAAGTTCTTACAAAAACAGCCGAAATGTTTTTACTACACAACCACACCTCAATCACAAACTACATTCCATTTGGCGTAAACCACGGGTCAGACGCTCTCCTGCAACCAAACTCTTCAGCAAGAAATGGTTGGTTAAGCCTCCACTGGAATATGGGAGATTTTGTCGAAAATAGTCCTTATCACGCCCCGAAAGAACTTCATGCTGGCAATACAGCTAAAAAGCAGGCGGTATTTATCACCCCCAACAGGGAAAAGCATAAGCAATTACTGGACCAAACAAGGCATCAACAAAATTTACAGCCAGCCACACAGCCCAAACAAGCTCCAGCAAGCTCCTTTCGTTACGCTAACGACCAAGTACAAAACGGGAACTATTCAAATAAAAGTGGTGGTTATGCATACCCGGGAACACATCAAAACGATCAAAACTCATGGCGGCGCTAGCTTCTTGGGGATTTAGTTTGTTTCGACAAAAGTTTCTAAGTCTCCTGAAAGCACATATTCAAACTTTATGGTTTTGTTCTTTAAACCAGAACGTACATTTAGGGTCGTATCTTTGTATAGTAAATCAACACCCCACCCTGGTGGAAGGGGCATAAGTGCCACGCGTCGCGAGAAATACTCTAAAACTAAATCAGTATCTGCCATCAATGTGGTTATCTCCTGCAGGGAAACAGTGAATTTGCCTGTCTGAAATGTACGGTCTTGTTGCAGTTGGTAGAGCTCCGGGTAAAATGAATCGCTGAACTCCTTTTCTTGCGCGACACTAAATATAGCATCAAGCACTTGAACGACCCGAACTTCCTTAAAAAGTTCGTTTTTTGTCATCGATCGAATGCTGTCGGTCACTGTATTTTGTTGGCAAAGCTCAAAATAACCACCAGCAACATAGAGTTTTTGCACATTTTTTAAGTCAACCGAGTGATGACCTATCTCAGAATAAATGTAGGCATCAGGGCTGCAGTGTTCATACATGTAGCCACTAAATGGATTTCCGTCATTTCCAGCATCATGCAGATAAAACAAAGGTATCTTTTCGATAACAGCGTAATCAACCAGAGTCTGAGTCCCAGATTTTGTAATTAGCCCTGGATCAAAATACGAAGAAGAGTGAGTAATAAAAACAGCTACCGAGCTATCGACGGTTAAGTCTTTTTGCTCGGCCGCCCTTAAAAAGTGGTCTGGCTCCAGGCAGGTTGTATTTGCCATCGCCCTTGGTACCTCTACCGAAATCAGGGCAAAGGTTATTATTCCTAAAAAAAGAACCTTAGTCGCAAATCCTTGCATCTTTATTCATCCTATATATGGCTATCTCTGCCATATACTTACTTGGATTTTTTCGAATAATCAATCATCGTGAATATTTGCTTAAATGCTTCTTAGGTGTGCTCTCTAAACCTATCTAACCTAATCTCAGGCGTAATATCATGTATCCAGTCTTTGTCTATATTTTTATCATCATGATTTTTTTGCAGCTGCAAGTCAGCAATACAAATAGAGTAGCTATTCAATGTTGTTAGAAACTGCCGATTCACAACTAAAAATCTTGTTTTATAGACTGCAAGTTTTCTACAGTCGTTTCAACCTAACAGATTTCACGACTTTGAAGCTTTTTAAAAAACTGTAGTAGAAGTTGTACCTACGGTTAGAAAAGATAGAGGCTATTTTTGAATGACAGCTTTAGAATTTTAGCTACAAATAGCAAAAGCCCCCAGGAATTACTTCCTAGGGGCCTTCTAAAATTAAGGTTGCGTCGTGCTACTCTCCCACAGCTAACGCTGCAGTACCATCGCCGCTGCTGGGCTTAACTTCCGTGTTCGGAATGGGAACGGGTGGAGCCCCAGCGCCATAAACACAACCAAGAAAAAACAATGGTTTGTTTCCAGAAGGGTTGTACCTTCTTGGCACTCAGAAGACAACAAAAAATAAATGCTTATCAAATTAAGTTAGACTACACACTTTGGGCATTTCTAACGAATGTCCAAACGTCACACGCATCTGATCAATTCAACTACAAAGCATGCTTTGCAGTGAAAGTTAGATGGGTAATAAGCCGCACGGCTAATTAGTACTGGTCAGCTCCATGCATTGCTGCACTTCCACCTCCAGCCTATCAACGTCCTAGTCTAGAACGAGCCTACAGGACCGAAGTCAGTGAAATCTTATCTTGAGGTGAGCTTCCCACTTAGATGCTTTCAGCGGTTATCTCGTCCATACATAGCTACCCAGCGGTGCTCTTGGCAGAACAACTGGTACACTAGTGGTATGTCCATCCCGGTCCTCTCGTACTAGGGACAGATCCTCTCAAATTTCATGCGCCCACAGCAGATAGGGACCGAACTGTCTCACGACGTTCTGAACCCAGCTCGCGTACCACTTTAATTGGCGAACAGCCAAACCCTTGGGACCTGCTCC
>JALZUO010000157.1 GCA_023301565.1 Oligoflexales bacterium | reverse complement strand
GACGACAAAGAAGCACGTGGATTGACGACCAAGACATAGTCTTTTTTTGGCTCTTTCGCTTGAAACTTTTGAACCATAGGGCTCTTGAGCTGAGAGACCACTATAAACAACAACGCATAGGTACAAAACACAGCTACGCCAAGCATAAAGAAAAACCGGTAAAACCCGCGTCCCAACCATGCAAAAAACTTTCCGACCCTAGAACTCCAAAACGGAGAAACGGTTTTCTCTTCAGTCATTGCTCACCTTTCTAAAAAAACATATGTACCCCACCATAGTACCCCACTATAGTACCTAAACAGCACTTAAACGGCCGCCTTGATTGCCGCTTCTCAGCTCAGGAAATAGGCAATGAAACCTCATTAGCCAATTTTTGCTATGGTCTGAAAGAACTTCTTAGGTAAGTAGTAGCCCGTGACTCTTCTCGCACATGATTCTAAGCACATCGCAAGTCTGCCAGCTTTTTTACAGGGCTCTCTTCGGCAAAACCTCCAAGAAGCACCGATTTTTGATCAGGTAATCTGGGTTGTGCCAACAAACAGGCTAGCAGCTATATACGAATACGAACTAAGCCGAACCTACCAAGCACTGGTTCCTCCCAAAATTTTGACGTGGAGCCAGTTTCTTCAGGTCTCATGTGAGCGATTGAAAGTAGAAACCCACCAGGGACTCCACCCAGCTAGCGGCCCAAAATGCGCATGGGAGCTCAGAAAGCTGTTAAACACGCCCGGTAGTTTTTGGGAAAGTGTCGGGATAGGTCTAGGGTTCGAACAAGAAATCCAGGGTTTGTGGCGAGATCTTTTACTGGCTATGGGCGGCAGCGATGCACTGCTACACCTAGAAGCTAAGCTCGCCGAGTTTCCGATGTTCCATGAAGAAGCCCAAACGACTACGGCAAAACGCATTCAAGCAATTTTTCAGCTACTAACCGAGACCGAAGTAACCCTGTCAAAACAAGGCTGGGTAAGCGAATACCAAGTGCAACGAGCCTGTAGCCAAGCGATAAGCATGGAGCTGCAAAAGACGAACCAAGTAGAGTTTTTAGAAAATGAGACCCTCTACTTTTATGGCTTGAGGTCGTTACCCGCTATTGGCCATGGACTTTTGCAGGTGCTTTCAGAGCGTGCCAACGTATACATCGACGAAAGTTGCAAAAAACCATCAGAGGCCTCTACCCCAAATCTTTTTACACGCAAGGCGGTTGAAACCTTAAGTTACCAGCAAGCCTCAGATCCTTTGCAAGAGTGTGAAGCCGCCATCTACGCCTGCTGCCAAATACTGACCGAAAACCCGAACGTCACACCAAAAGATCTGTGCATTGCGGTGATGGATGAAAAAAAGTTTGGTGACCCACTTTTGGAGCTAGCTGAAAAACACTTCAAGTCGCGGCAAATACCTTATAACCATGCGATTGGTAGCCTAAAAGCTCTTTCGCCTTGTTTCCGCTACTTCGAATCTCTTAAAAGCCAGGAGAGCGAACTTACCTGGGCTGAGGCTATAGACAAAACACCAGAGGGCATCGATGCAACGCCCCTTTTAGAGGGCCTTTTAGAACTCGATCCAGCTCTTTTAGACCAGCCCCTAAAGTCTTCTTTGCAATCAGTGCTGCAAATCCTAGGCGAAACTCAAGAGCACCCGTCTGGCCAAGCATTGCGTGGGGTGCAAGTGTTGAGGTTTAGTGAGACCCGCTTTCTAAAGTTTCACAAAGTATTTGTCCTCGGTGCTGATGCCAAAAGCCTACCATCCTTATCCAAACCTCTTTCGCTGCTTGGCCATGGTCTGCGGCGTTGGATAGACCTTCCTTCGCCAGAAGAGAAGCTGCGTTTGGAGATCTGCAACCTTGCCGACCTTCTGGAAAACTGCCAAGAGATAAGCTTTTCTTACAGTAAAAGATCAGGGAACATGGAACGCTTCCCGTCTAGACTTTTGGAGCAAATTGCTGGCAAGGTGCGGCCTATCACACATGAGCTTGGCCTAAAGATTCACTCAGCAAAGCTCACAGGCAGTTTGCAAGCTTGGGACGCACCGAAAGCGCCCGAAATCGAACAAATCAAATCCACACTCACACCATCCAAAGCAGATCAACTGCTGCGTTGTCCAGGCAGGTACTTTCTTTTACAAAACAAGGTCAAACCCTGGGAGGGTCACACAAACCATCTGGACGCCAGAGATGAAGGGAAGTTTATACATAGAGTGCTTGAGGTAGCGCTCAATCAATCTCACAAAAAGCTTAGCGGTGTTTGGTCTAGCTGGCTTAAACAAGAATCTGATAAAACCAAAGAGGCCCTACTCCATGCGCTGCGAGACGTCTGCGTACGTGTTTTAGCAGAAGAATCCAAGACTAACCCCAGCGGGCTTTCCGATGTTTTCCTCTTGCAGTTCAAACACCACAGTATACCGCGGTGGGCCGAGTTTATGGTGGAGCTGGCTTGTTTGTCTAGATCCCCTGGTTTTTGGAACGAGCTACAAACCGAAACACAGTGGACGGCCAAGGTCGGAGGTTTTGAGTTTAAAGGAGTTTCTGACCTCAAAGTAAAGGTGGGGGCCGTACCGGTCGTAGTAGATTACAAGAGAACATCTAGAACACCTGTACGCAAAGTGACAGAGGGCCTAGCTGTGCAGCTTCCTCTCTACGGCCTTGCAGAAATGATGCAAAACCAAAGGAACGGCGTAAATGATGGTGAAAATCACGATACAGAAAACCAAGTCTTACTAGGCTACTGGGATGTTTTGGCCGGTGAATGGAGGCCTATGAACGCACTCCCCAAAAAAGACCCGTCTGAACTAGCTGCTTCTGCTTTACATAAACCTAGAGGAAAAAAACAACTTTCTGAACTGATCGAAGCTGCTGAACAGCAGCTCAACCTAGTTACAGAACAGATCAAACAAAAAGGATCTTTTTTCCTTCGTACCGATGATTGCGACTATTGTGAGTTCAAGCCTGTTTGCAGGGTTACTCAGATAGAGCCAAACGCAGAAAACAGCTTGCACCTAGAAGGATCCGTATGACGAATACTCAGATGCTGCAGAACCCACAAAACCCCTATCATAGCTTTTTAGTGAATGCCTCGGCAGGTACCGGAAAAACCTACCAGCTAAGTCAAAGGTTTCTGCACCTTGTTGCAGCTCACGCCGAGCCAAGTAAAATTCTTGCCGTGACCTTTACGGTCAAAGCTGGCCAGGAAATGCGCGAAAGAATTCTCGAGCAAGCCAACACACTGCTGGCTTGCTCGAAAACAGCTGAAGAATTTGACCTGACTGCGGACGGGTTTTGGAAACAAAAACAACAGGTATCAGGCGAGCAAAGCACAGAAACCCAAAAACCTCGCACTGCAGCAGAAACAGCTCTTTGCATCCTACAAAGTTCGTCTAACCTGCAAATACAAACCCTGGACTCTTTGCTCGGAGGGTGGCTAAGATCCTACGGAAGACTGTCTGCGCTAGATGCCGGAGAGATTGCATCGGAAGAACAATTAAACCAAATAGAGACTGTCGCCCTGCAAGAGCTGCTAAAAAACCTGGACGAAAAGTCCATGCTCGAAAGCGTAGCGAAATCGTTCCCACAAAAAGGTGTGAAAGACGTCCTCACGCGAGTTTTAGCAGCTAGAAAGCTAGGCATAAACCCAGGCGAGTTCGGGGCAACTGCGGTCTTAGATGCTGATAGCTCTGGTTTTAGTATTAAAGTAATCAAAGATGGTTATGGTGAGTTTGTTACTCCTAGTGGTAAAAAAACCTTCGAATCCCTTCCAGATACACTGCAAACAAGTACTCACGCCAAAAAACTATTGACCCTAAAAAATACCCTTAAGCTGCAGCTTTTCAAGTCCAAAGGTGCGCCCCTAGACCAAGCTAACCCTCAGCTTCGAACAAACTTAGAGATCTGGTGCAGAAAAATATTAGCCTTAGAACAAGCCCAAAGCTTGGCACTAAAACACAAGCTGCTTAAAGTAGTTTATGCCCTTTTCCAAGAGCAGCTATATCAAAAGAAAAAAGAAAAAGGCCTTTGGGACTTTTCAGATATCGAACAAGAGACCTCGGCGCTTTTTAGCCAGGGCCAGCACGTTGGTATTCAATACTTTTTGTTTAGCCAAGTGAGCCACTTACTTATAGATGAGTTTCAAGACACGAGCAGCCGCCAATGGTCTGCTCTAAGCCCCTTGGTAGAAGAGCTTCTATCCGGACAAGCTTTTTATGACCACACTTCCGTGTTTTTAGTCGGCGACCCAAAGCAGTCTATTTATGGCTTCCGCGGTGCTATGCCTGAACTGATGACTGGGGACACCCTAAAGCAGCTAAACCTAAACCAGGTAGAGCTCACAAAAAGCTACCGCAGCAGCGAGGTTATCTTGGGCGGTGCAAACTCTATTTTCCCGCAAATCCTTGAAGGAACCTACAGCACACACACACCAAGCGGGACGCAGCCAAACCAAGGAAGCATTGAGCTTATAGAGCCGCAAACAAGCGAAGAGCCACAAGATAAAAAAGAAAAAACCGAAGCAGAAAC
>JALZUO010000156.1 GCA_023301565.1 Oligoflexales bacterium | reverse complement strand
ACAAGAATCAGAAGATACGAATCACTAATGCTAGCATCTTGATAAATCGTTATGACACTAGCAACCTAGATGACACGGATGAGTATGTTGATATTCAGAATCATCTTAATGGCATTGAGAATGTAGCTGAAAGAGAAAGACTTAAGAATAGACTTACAAGAAAGCTGAATAGTGAGAAGACAGGAAGAAAAACAAAGTCTGATCGATACAATGGAGTTATCAATGATTTCTATAAAAAGACTACTGATAACTTTGAGAAGCCAAAAGGCAAAGAAGTTAGACGTACTATAAGACAGCATTTAGATGATGGCTTCTTTGATAAGGAGGTTCAGAATAGACTAGGTATCACTGATAAAGATGTCGAGTATATCAATAAAGCTAAGGAAGACGTTAGAGAAAACGAGACTTTCATTGATGATGTAGAACACACTCATGAAGCCAAGATCGAGAGATTTAAAAAAGTATGGTTGAGAAAGAGAGAGAATGTAACCGCTTCTGAGGAAGAGATAGAACTAGCTAATGCCGTGTTCAATTCAAAGGAAGGTGGGTTAGACACGTTCCACTCTAAGTCTATTGAATTTGAAGAAGGTGCTCAAGAAGCTTATGATGCTAAAAAAGAGCGTGCCCTACTAGAGCAACACAAAGTATTAGATGAGTATAACAAATGGGCTGAAGACAATACTAGTGCCACCTCTGATGAGCAT
Source organism: Oligoflexales bacterium (assembly GCA_023301565.1). Lineage (GTDB taxonomy): Bacteria > Bdellovibrionota_B > Oligoflexia > Oligoflexales > JALZUQ01 > JALZUO01. Next base: position 6,507 of record JALZUO010000156.1, on the reverse strand, counting down.
GAAAAGAAGATTAGAGGGCTTAATAATTTGATGGAGGGAGCTTTAAATAGGTCTTATGATGATACTCCTATCAATTCTAGTTATGATAACTTTGACCCTTATGAGTTCACTTTTAATGCTGAGGCTAGATTTGATAGAAATGGAAACCTAAGTGTTTATAATCCGCCTAAAAATGATGGGGGCGGTTCTTTTGAAGTTGCTGGTATCACTGAAAGATGGCAGAGAGCAGATGCCTCAAGGATTAGATCACTAGTTCAGCAAGGTAAGTTTGCTCAAGCTAAAACAGAATCTAAGAGATACTATAAGAAAATATCTGATCCTTTCACTAAGCATACTAAAGATAGAGGCATTAAACTTCAACTTGCTGATACTGTTCATCATCGTGGACCTACTGGTCTTAAAAAAATATTGCAGCGAGCTACTGGCACTAAATTAGATGACTCTAAAGCTTTAATAAAAATTTTAGAGTCTAATCCTAATGCCTTAAACGCATTCAATAATGCAAGAGTACGTTATGAGGCTGAAGAACTCGATAATGAGGGACGAGCTGGATTCAGAAAAGGTTTGATAAAAAGATTTAAAAATGCTCATAATGCAGCAAAAACAGCAAACAGACAATAAATGGAAAAATTATCAGAGAGTGAAGTAGAGGTGAAAGAGGTTCAAGATTCTTTCAATAATGTAGATGCTGGCACTGTAGGTGAATCTTCTACTGTAGAAGCTTTTCCTGTAGAAGAAGACAATGAAATCCCTACTAATCCATTAGATAATAATGTAGTTGAGCCTATCCCAGAAGATCCTTTTTCTGGTGCTATGGTAGATAATGGTGAAGCTGTTTCAAATGGTTTTGATAATGCTATGGTGGAAGAGAATGATCATCCACCTGCTGACTCTGAGAAGAATCATGCTTTTGATTTACTAGAGTCTAATGTCCTGGATTACGATAACTATCTTCCAGAAGTATCAAGAGCTGGCAAGGATGCCTCTGTGGTGATGGACTACATGAAGATGAAGTATGGATTCCAACATTCTAATTCTACTGATTATGAGTTAATAAGAAACAATATTGCTTTCTTAGAATTCGGTGAAGAGAATGGCTTAGATGATGCTGGGTTTGTAAAGGCTATTCAAGGCAAGGCTCAAAACAAGATCGATAGAAGTGCTTACCTTGATGAGTTTAATAAGAAGGTTTTTGAAAGTCATTTTAGTGGTGAGTCTGGCACGATGATCGACATAATAAATTCTATGGGAGAAACTACTGGCTCTGATCTGGTTGAGGGTGCAGAGTTATCTAAGATTCATGATGCAGTTAGAGAAGGTCTTGAAGAGAAGATGTCCGCTAAAGGTCTTAAACTAGCTAAAGATTTATTTGAAAATTTCAAGTCTGGGGATAGAGAGCAAGTCTTTGATGGGGCTAAAATAGTCTTTGATGGTCTATCAGATGAGCATAGAGAGGAAGTAGCAAGACATATAGGTTTTGTAGCAAGTAAGTATAGTAGGAAAGAGAGAGATTCAATAGCGGATTACTTAGGGAAATCTCTTAGAGGCGTTGCTGGCACAGGTAGAAGTCTTTCTAATTTTGCAGTTAAAGCTCTTAGTCTTTCTAGTAGTGTGAATATGACAAGGAGGTATAATCCTAATAAAGGAGATTACATTTCTGATAAAAAGAAAACTGATGCTTTTTTTGAGAATAAGATCAATGAAAATGAATTTATTGAGATCGTGTTATCAAGCTTTGAAAACAAATATGATCCAACACAATTTATTGTGGACAAGGATAGTGTGCTTGGAAGCTTCGAGCGTGGAGCACATCAAATACCTACCGCTATAGCTACTACTGCTGTGGCATTAATACCATACGCTGGCGTGCCATTAACTTACGGCATTATGTATGAAGAAGCTAATAAGAGCTTGGTGGCAGACTCATTCGAGAATGGTGCGACATTGGAGCAAGCTAGAAGAATATCCGCTGTGCCTGCAACTATTACGGCTGTTCCTAGTATGATTCTGGAAAGGTTCGGTGCTAAGGGAGTGATAGGTAAAAGTGAAGCTCTTAAAAAGATTCAAGGTAAGATAGCAGGGAAATTTAAAAACAAGTTTTTAACTAGAGGAGCTGTAGGTCTTACAGGAGAAACTATCACTGAGCTAGGTCAAGGTATAATTGCTGAGAGTGTGAAAGATATAGCTCACGAATATGAAGAATTATTCTCTGATGTTCAATGGGTAGGTGAAGGTGGATTCTTCGATAATTATCACTATACAATAATTGAAACGGCAACTGCTGCCTCTGCTTCTTCATTCGGTGGTGCGATCCTTCAGAATAAGAATCAACATCTTGAATTATTGGATGAGGCTAGTGATCTGGAAAAAAGAGCTGTAGGCTACTCTGCTGAGGCTTTGGCTAAGTTTGAAGATTCGCGTGGCACATTTGATCAAGAGCGTGCTTTTGATGAGCTGGTGGCTTCTAAGGATGGCAATTCAGAGGAGGCTATAGAAGCTACTCATGATTTAGCAGATAAAATTCAAACTCAGAATGAAGCTATAGATGTGGCAACTATTCAAGGTATATTACCTAGAGTTGATATTTCTAAAGAAGGTTTTGATTTGATTGATACTCATAGCAATGAGAGTGTAGGAAAGTTTGAAACTTCTTCTGAGGTGCAGGAAGCTCTGCAAGATTATCTAAAAGAGAGATCATTGGATAGTGATAGAATAATTGACTACTTAGAGTCTATGATACTAGGAGCTGAGAACTTGCTTCATGAGAACTTAGATCAAGGTCTTGAGGAGAGATATGAGCTAAGACTAGGTGAACAAATGGACACTGAAACTATGTCTCAAGTTTCTCAAGAGTATGCTGACAGAATAAAAGAGGAGGTACATTTAGAGGAAGTGGCAAGTGGTGGTGATGGAAGTATCGCTAGAGCTATACTAGGAATGTCTGAGACTGAATTTGAGGATGGACAGAAAGTAATGGTAAATAAAATATTTGCTGGGGCGACTCTGAGTACAGTTATTCATGAATCTGCTCATGGTCAATTTAGGAGATCTATTGAAACTGGTGCTCTTACTATTCCAGAGGCTATCCAGTTCTTTAGAAAGATTGATGAAACTTTAGAAGGTGACTCATTCTTAACCTCTATCAATGATGAGGATGTCACCTTTACTGAGATCGATGAAGCTGTTTCCAAGTGGGCTGAATCTGAGATACTCAGAACTAGAAATGGTAAGAGTTCTAATTTACATATTCAGATGGCACGTAATGCTAATGCTGTTGGTGGAACTGCTTCAGATAAGAAGATTAAAACTAAGTTTGCTAATATCAGAAATGCAATGAAGAAGTATTTCGGTCTTGCTATGATTCGTGCTGTAAGAATGCGTAAAGCTATAAATGATGGGTTAATCCAAGAGAGTGAGGTTGATGAATTTAGGGCTAAACTACAAGGCACTAGCGAGGTTGAGGAACACACTAGACAAGTGGTTGAGGAGGGTAAAGTATATGAAATTGATACACCATTCTCTATCGGTGAGGCTAGGATGACTCCTACCTCTGGTGAGATGGTTAATATGGGTAATGCTATTGTATCAACTGAGGCTACTTCATTCTCCATAGGTGCATATCATGGAACTCCTCATGACGTTGCAAAGTTTAGCACTAAGAATATTGGCAGTGGTGAAGGTGCTCAAGCTTACGGGTGGGGATTATATTTTGCTCAAGATAGAAAGGTGGGAGAGGCTTATAAGCAATTTCTAGGCAGATCCGTGCTAGTTAATGGTGAAGTGATTTACGATGGTCTTGATCGAACTAATAAAGGAGTGACTACAGGAGATCAAATAGTTGATGATCTTATTATAAGCTCATTAGGGGATAGATCAGAGATTGACTCATTTATGAATCAACTTAAAATTTCTGACTTTGATTTATATGAAAAAACGAAAGAAATTTTGGACTCAGTCGAAATAAAAGTTTTAGATAATGGAAACCTGTACAGAGTTGAGTTAAACGTGGAAGAGGAAGACTTGCTTTTATGGGATAAACCTTTGAGTGATAATCCATTACTTGAGACATGGCTAAGAAATAATGACTGGGGTTCACTTGTTGATGCGTCGCTAGAGGCTGATAAAGGAAACAGGGAGACATTAAGAAATGAAGGTTACAAGTCGGCTTATTTTGGTCATGTTGGTAGCCTTTACGAATTCATACAGTCTGAGCATGGTGGGGATAAAGGTTTGTCTGAGGCTCTTGCGTCTATAGGAATTAAAGGTATCAAATACTTAGATGGGAACTCTCGTGGTGGCGGTGAGGGTAATTATAATTACGTCATATTCAACGAGGAGGATATTAAGATAACTGAAAGGAATGATACTCCAGTTTCTAGTGAAGCTTCATTTTCCACTGGTGAGGGTTCTATAGATGGTCTAGTGACTCCAAAGCAGGACGCTGAATACTTAGAGCTAGCTAAAGATCCAGAGGGCAACAAGGAAGTTTTACAAAATATAATAAACAGTAGATTAAGTAATGTTCCAGATCACGCAGTGGAATACGCCTACAATTACGAGGGGGTAGAATTAAGTGTTTTCGGTTCTGATGATTTTGAGAATGCCAAAGTGACTGCTTTGTTAAGTTCTAAAGATAACTCCATACATATAGACACAGTAGAAGCTTCATCTGAGGCTAAAGGTTTAGGCTATGGGAAAGCTTTGTATGCAGCGGTGGCGAGATATGCTCAAGAGAATTTTAAAGATACTATAACTGGTTCAACATCGGAAGATGCTTTATTTGTGAGGAAAAGGCTATTTGATACAAGCGTTAAAGAGTTAGATGGATATTCAAATTCATCTAGTATAGTTCTCCCTAATATTGAATACACTCCTAAATCTTATAAAGAAAGTGAAGATTCAGATTACAACGTGATTCCATTATCTGAAAGATTCAATGAGTCCAGCAATGACATAAGATTCTCCATTGGTCACGCTGGCGTAATCGATGGTCTAGTGACTCCAAAGCAGGACGCTGAATACTTAGAGCTAGCTAAAGATCCAGAGGGCAACAAGGAAGAGCTTGAAGCTATGGTCGAGAAGATGGCTAAGTTGGCAGGGTATGACTCTCCTAAAGTTTATCATGGGACTAATAAAAAGTTTAGCGTTTTTGATACAGAAGGAAGAGGTAAGACTCATGGGTCGGGTGCTTTTTTCACTACAAACGAAAGAAATGCCAGCACTTACGGGGGTAATGTTGTGTCTGCATTCCTAATGACTGACGGTCACAGAGTTGACGCTGGAGGGTCTAATTGGAACTCGCTTAAAGTTTGGGAGGCTTTTGATCATGAAGGGGAATCTCTAGGCGAATTTGATAGCGTGCATGAAGCTATGGAGGAGGCTGGAGAAGAAGGTTCTGTTATAGATTTCAGCGTAGAGCTATCTGAGGAAGAGGGTTATCTTGTTCGCGACTATGATTCAGACGAGTCTTCATCAAGCACTGACGATATATCGAGACAAGCTAGGGAGATGGGTTGGGGATCTATAGTTTTCGATAATATAATTGATTCTAAATCGTCAGCCATCGATTTTTCAAACGACTCAGCTAGATCGCCTTCTAGTGTTTATGTTGTGTTTAACCCTAATCAAATCAAATCAGCAGAGGCAGTGACTTACGATGATAACGGAAACGTGATTCCATTATCTGAAAGATTCAATGAGTCCAGTGATGATATAAGATTCTCTATTGGTCACGCTGGCGTGATAGATGGTCTAGTGAAAGATGTTGGAAGCCGTGTTCGTGATCCTAAGAAACTTGCTGAGATAATGGTAACGATGTTATCTAATCTTGATAAGACAAGGAGTGATATAGATAGGGAAGGTGTAGCGTTTGGGAAAGATTACCTTAAGAAAGCTGTAGCTGAGCCACAATTTAAGAAAGACCTTAAGGTTCAGATGGCTAAGATAAGAGAAGCCAAGGAAGAGGAATTAGTCAATGAGGCTAGCAGTCGCTATGAGTTTTTCGCTGATCGAGAAGGGGAAGAAATTTTCAAGATTAAGCAACAGCCAATACATGCTCACTTAGCTCATCCTACTAATCCACTCAAAGGTGATCTAATGTCTAAGAGTCGTGCTACTGCTGAGGGTCGATATGATAAAGAAAAGCATGGTGACTACGATGGAGCTAGTGAAGCTAGTCCTACTTTATTCGGTGGTAGCACTATGCCAGATCAAGCTGCACAGGAGTTATATGAAATGGGCTTATTAAGTGAGCCAAGCGTGGATGCTCTATGGGATTCTTTAGCTAGAGAAAGAAAGTCTGTACTAGGTAATCAAGAGATACTTAAGCAAGCTAAGATAGCTAAAAGAGAAGCTATCAGTGAGGCAAGGAAACACGCTAAAGACTGGTACAATGAGCAGGTCAAGATACAAGAGAAAGATAATAGTCCCATTGCCAGGATGCGTAGATGGTTAGTGCAACTTGATGCTATCACTAACGCTCTTCCCATAGAACTCAGAGGAAAGATA
>JALZUO010000155.1 GCA_023301565.1 Oligoflexales bacterium | reverse complement strand
GAATTACCTACTGAAGCATCTACAGAATCACTTATTGGCTGTGCAAAGTCTTCTTCTACACCGTTTTCAATCATTTGACTCGTATCGTCCGAAGCTCTTTCTCGCCGTATGCTTCGGCCATCTCTTCGCTGATCCCTTCGGTCCTGGCGCCGATCGATGTGTTGTAACTTTTTGTGATCGCCCCTGTATTCCCGCCTTTCTTGCCGCCTGTCCATGCGCTCCGATTTTTTGTTTTCTCTGTAGTCGTGGCGGCGCTGCATACGCTTTTCCTTACGCTCTTGCATGCTGGCCTTATCCCACTTTGGACGGTTAGCTTCCTCACGAGCATCGCCGCGTTTGTTTTCATTATGCTTTTTTTTGTAAATAGACTTATTTTGCTTGTGTTTCATTTTTTGTAGCTTACGACGTTCTCGCTTTGTGACATCTCCGTCTGCTTTTGCCTCGACTCTTTGATCGCGCAAATGCCTTTGCCCTTTACGCAGTTTTCGAAACTCACCACGCGTCAATTCACCGCTCGATTTGCCTTGACGGATCCTTTCTACTTGGCTGTTTTGCGCAAGTTTGATCCCTGAGGCATGCAGCACGTCGCTTACCAAAAACGTAAACCAAAAACACCAAACTACTCTTACCAACATTGCAAACTCCTCTAGAAACAAGAACCTTTGAAGCGGTCTCCACTCATAGCCGGTCGACTTAAATCGTAGCTCTGAAGGGATCTGTGTAAGGTAAAGATCGGCAAACGCCGTAAGAAAGTGTGCAAACCTGATTATATCTATATATTCAAGGAGATGCGATGAAAATACGAGCATAGCTGCCCCCGGCAAAAGCAAGCCGGCAGGTGTTTACTCAGTCTGCTGGTAAGACTTTTCGGCAAAAGGCCACGTACAGAGATAAACCAACCAAGATCAGAGCCGAAAGCAAAGCAATCCACCATAGCGGACCTCTACCAATCTTTAGGCCTTTAACCTGCACATCAAGCTTTTGACCAGACTTCAAATTAGAAACTGCGTATTGAATGTACTTACGCCCGATAAAGTCGACGTTCGGTTTTTTCTCAACAAGACCTGCCGAGTCTCGAATAGAAAGAGGCGCTTCTTCAGGTATCAAAAAAACAAGCTCCTTCAAATCGTAGTTAGGTCGAAGGTTTAATTCAGCTACTCCGCCAAGGGCAGCCACAAAGAAATCAAGCGTAAAAACCTGCGTCTGCGCGCTAGCATCTACGGCTAAAGACAGGGTCCCGTCAGGTGCTTGGCTCAAAGACTGCGGGTTTGTACCCCGACCAGCCCTAAAATCAATGGTATTCAACGGAACTAAAGGAAAAAAACTAGACGGAGCATCTAACTTCTCCACACCTACAATGTAGCTACCCCAAAGTCTGTCCGTTCCTGCCTTGAGCAAATAAATATGTTTTGGCGAAAACTCTACAGCAGATAGATTGGCAGAAAAAGCAATCAAAGCAGAGCAAGCGAAGATAAAAGTTGAATTTAATTTCATGACTTTTGCCTTCCTAACCGCGTGGCGTAGTCGAGATAACGTCCACGCAAAAACCCTTGCCGGGCCGTCCATTCACGCTTGGACAAGTCCCCAGACTCAAAAGATGCCTCAGCTTCTTTATACTGCTCTACAACTTGATCACACATAGCCTGAAGCTCACCTGGAGAGGTCACAGCGAAAGCATCTGTCAGAGTTTGATTTTTACCTTGTACAAAAAGGGGAATAGCCACCACAAATATACTTGCTACAGAAATCAACACAGCGATACCAAGCATTACTGTCCTCCTTTGGGCCTGCGGACTAAGTTTTCAAATTGCTTCAGCAACTTTTCAGAGGAAGTATCGCTGGAACCGCGGCCGATAGACATTTCAGGAGCTGCTTTTTTCTTTTGAAAAAAGACTGCTAATAAAAATAAAAAACCAAACGCCAGAAAGACTATCGGCAACACCCAGGCTACTAAGCCAAATCCCTCTTTAGGAGGAGCTCGCAAGATCCATGGGCCATATTTAGAAATAAAAAAATCTTTGATTTCAGTGTCAGAGCGGCCGCTTTCCAGCATCTGCCGGACCTTTGTTTGAATCTGAACTGAAAACGGAGCGTCTGACTCCAACACGCTCAACCCTGTACAGGTCGGGCAGCGGTAGCTACCAGCCACTTCGCGGTAGCGCTCCTCAGAAATTTCGGTACTTTTAGCAGGTCCGCCAGGAGCGTGCTGAGCAAACGTCTTTGCTTGTAAAAAAGTAAAAACGCCCAAACAAACAATGAAAAAATACCTACGCACAATGCAATCAGCTTGAAAGAAACGCATCTTTGCTCCTACTCCCTCTGCCACGGTCAAACAACGCTACAACCCCACCCAGACACATGATCATCACGCCATACCAGACCAGTCTCACAGTCGGGTTTATATGTAGCTGTACCGTTATGCGATCCAGCTCACCGTTTTGACCTTTTTTAAAATCGCTTAATACAGCATAAAAATCATGCCAGAACCCACTGCGAAGCCCTACTTCATGCATAAATTCGTCTTTGGTTGGATACTTGCTTCGGGCAGGAACAACCGTAGTTTTCTTGCCAGAGGCTTTTGTCAATAGAAGCGGCGCTTCCACGTTTATTGCATTTTCTACTTCTTTTGTGTGAAGCCCCTGGAAATCGACCTTGTACACATAAAAGTCTGTAGACTCACCCGAGCGCAGAGTCACTGTTTTTTCCAGACCTCGGTAGTTACCCAAAAAAGCCGCTATGCAAAGCAATATGCCGATATGCGCAAGCAGACCGCCGCAATAGCCAGTATTTTTCTTTAGTAGAAGCACCCAGCGAAACCTCAAGTCTTCTAGCCTAACCCAAAGATCTGCAAGCAAACACAGAATAGACCAAGATATAAGGTAGTACCCCACTAGTTGCATAACTAGGTAAGCTCCGCTGGAGCGAAAAACATCTCCACCCCAAGCATAGGCGAGGCTAAGCGGCAGGGCACCAAGGGTTGCAATCAGGAAGCTGCGTTTGGCCTTGGGGATTTTCCCTGTTTGAAAGCGCATCATATTCCCTAGCGCAATAGCAATAACAAAGCCTACGCCTAGTATCGGTGAAAAGGCATTGTAGTATGGCGCCTGGACAGAAATTTTTTGCCCGTTGACCCACTCGGTGATGATCGGAAATAACGTTCCTAAAAAAACGATAGTGATCATCATAAACAGCAGGAACAAAGTAACCAAAAGCATGGTTTCTTTTGAAAAGCCCCACACCTTGCGAGCATCTGTTGGCAGAATAGAGTCCGACCTCCACAGGTATATCGCCCCACAAATAGCAAAGAGACTAGCTAAAAAGTATAGGTAGGTAGGCCCAATAGGAGACTGAGCAAAAGAGTGTACCGAACTGATGACACCAGACCTTGTGATAAACGTGCCAAAAAAACACATAAAAAAAGCAGAGATTGCCAGCACAAGACCCATGCGCTTTAGCTGGCCCATCTTGTCTTGCAAGATAAAAGTGTGCAACGAAGCTGTGGCAAATAGCCAAGGAACCAAAGAAGAGTTTTCCACTGGGTCCCAAGCCCAATAGCCTGCCCAACCGAGCTCTACATAGGCCCACCTACCACCAAGGGTTATGGCAGCTGTTAAAAAAGTCCATGAGATAAGCGTCCATCGCCGGGTTGTCTTTAACCAGCCTTGGGTAATATCACCGTATATAAGCGCTGCAACAGCATAAGCAGCTGGTATAGCCAAACACGTGTAGCCGATAAACAAAAGTGGCGGGTGTATAGCCATATAAGGGTTTTGCAAAAGAGCGTTCATCCCCTGCCCGTTAGGCGGTGGAAACGAAACCCTTATGAAAGGGTCTGAATAAGAGGTTGCGAGCCAATACATCCAGCAAAGGACCGATTGTAAAAACAAACTAACATGCGGCATGATGTGCTCATTATTGCGATGGTAGACCCAAAGACCTATCACGACCATAAGCTGCATCAGCAAGGTCCACAAAAAGTGGGACCCCTCTAAAGAGGACCAAAAAGCCGTAAATCGAAACAGGTAAGGAAGGTCATTACTTGAGTTTTCAAGTACGTACTTGATCGAGTAGTCATGGTTAAACAACCCGCTCCACAGGACACCTGCCGAAACCAGGCAAAGCACAAAAGACACGGTTGTTGCTACCCTTGCGCTCAGCCACAACGATCTTTTTTTAGTCCAGGCCGAAACGAGCGATGCAAACGCACCGTAGCCGGATAGAACCATACACATTAGCAAAAGAAAAAAACCTAACTCAGGGCGCACAAATATTCTCTCCTAGCAGAAGGCATCTACCACCTAACCTTTGGAGGCAAAGATACAAAGATTGCATCTAGATTACCGCCAGTCATAAGGCCAAACCTGGTACCGCGATCATACAGTAAGTTGAACTCTACGTATCTTCCACGCCAATACTCTTGACGTTCTTTTTCCTTATCCCCATAAGTCATCTGAATACGTTTTTTAAGAATAGAAAAAAAAGCTTCGGCATAAGCTGCCCCGACTTTTTGTACAAACAAAAAGGTCTTTTCAGGTTCTTCTTCTAGGTAGTCAAAAAAGATACCACCGACTCCACGTTCTTGGTTGCGGTGTTTGATAAAAAAGTACTCTTTACACCAATTTGCATACTTTTCGTAAGCCTGGTCACTATAGTCTGCACACGCCTTTTCTAGGGTCTTGTGAAACAAAGAGGTATCTTCTTCGTATTCGATACAAGGAGTCAAATCTGCACCTCCACCATACCAGCACGTGTCACCCACTTCTAAATAACGTAGGTTCATGTGGCCTATGGGTGCATGTGGGTTTTGCATATGGGCAATAGTTGATACCCCGGTAGCATAAAACGGTTTGTCTTTATGCTTTCCTTCTATGGCTGGATATTTTTCACCAAAGACTTCCGAGAAGTTAGCTCCAGCTTTCTCGACCACAGGTCCTCGGATCACTCCCATGGTCCCGCCACCACCACCGGGCCTGTCCCAAGATTTTTTTTCTAACTTTGCCTTAGGGTCAACCGCTGCAAACTCAGCCAGTAAATGATCTCGCAAAGACTGAAAATAGGCCTTGGATTTTGCGCGGAGCTCTAAAAGGAATTTTTGGGTCGTTACCATGGGCGGAATATACAACTTACCCACGAAAGAGTCTAGACTTTCTCGTGGGCAAAGAAGATATAAGTATCAGTTTTTATTGCTAAAAAACAAATCGTGCTCCAGCCGTTATACCTTTAAGCTTATTTGGGCTAACCGCTGCATTCCACTGGGCAAACAGCTTGACCGGAAAAATATGGATTTGCGTCCCTAAAAACGCCCTTATATGAACCCCATCCGGGCGGCCATCACTACCAAAAACCAGTACACCGTCTCCAGAGGCTCCTCCTGTAAAACTTACGTTTCCTGTAGAAGAAGTTTCGGCTCTGCTCGACCCTGACACAGAATCAAAGCCCACCCCTCCGTATAACCCTAGCGCATGCAGCAGCCTGACCCCGGTCCAAACCTCTGCCGAAAGCACAGTTGTTTTGATTTCTGCACCTACATCAAACTGCCCGTTATAGGTTCCTGTCAGTCCAGAGTTAGAATCGGTCACAGACTCACTAATCTCATAGGTAGTGGCCAGGTCAAACCGCCCGTGATCTACACCCACAGAAACGTCTAAACCACTCCACTTTGCTAACTGCGACGAACCTAAGTTTTTACCCCTAAGTAGTTTATACTTAGCAGCAAGGCCAAACTGCGTTGTTTTCATGGCAACACCACCAAAGTCGCGATCGAGAGTCATAAATTTCAGATAAGTTGTAAGGCGGTTCCAGTCAAACCCAGACTTTTCTTTCACGGTTTGAACAGCAAGATCGCCGTTTGGCTTTTTTACAGACCTTTTTTTAACTGTCTCTTTGCGCCGCCCAAGAAAGCCCATATTGATACCGACACTTATGGCACCTGATGCTCCAACTCCTCGAATGTCGGCATTCTTTAGTTTGTCGTCTGATATATCAAGAGCATCAAACAAGCCAAGCTCTGAGACAACAGCACCACCGACCGCAGCATGGATAGAAAAACGCTTAGGAGTAGAGTTGTAGTCTACAGCTGTGCCGCGGCCAGAAAACGCAACGGCATTGGCGGTCGCATCCAGGTATTCTTCCCCGGAATCAACCTGGGGAAGCTCGGCATTGATCCTAGCTTCAAGAGCATCAAAAACAGCGTTAGGAGCACCCTGCCTGTTTTCGATCTTAAATAGTTGAGCTTGCACAGCTCCTGCCCAAAATAGACTCGCAATGACCCATAGCAAACGCATACTTCTACCCCGCAAAATTTAACTGCCTTTTTCCAAGGCCTGCATTTAACCCACCTCGGTAGCCTTGTAACAATCTGTAATTGCAATAATTTTATCATACCCTGCGAGCGCAGGTGTAACCTTTGCAGCATTTACAGTCATAGGTTAAAAGAGTGTCTTATGAAGATGAATACATACATTCAAACACTAGGCTGCAAGGTGAACCGCTACGACTCGGACGCCTTGAGTAAAAGCATGCTTTCAGAGGGCTTTGACCTAACCACAGAAAAAGAACAGGCCGACTTGCTGCTTATAAACTCTTGCAGCGTAACGGCCACAGCCGAAAAAGAGGCTCGCTATCTGGCCAGGCGCTTTAAGGCGTCCAAACCTGAAGGCAAGGTGGCTGTGACAGGGTGCTATGCGCAAACCGATGGTGCCACGCTTCTTGAGCTTGATTACGTTGATTTTGTCATCCCGAACGCACAAAAAGAAAATGCCCCTGCAATTTTAAAATCTGCACTTTCTGGCAGTAACCCTCTAGTATCCCATGCCGTGGACCCTCTTATGCAAGACAAGCTTGTCCGCGGCAACAAGCAAGGGCATTTTAAATCATCGCTTGAGATGTTCGATACCTTAGAAACCAAAAAATCACGTGCTTTTTTAAAGGTGCAAGATGGCTGCAACAGCTTTTGCACGTATTGCTTGATTCCGTACGCCAGGGGTAAAAGCAGAAGCCTGCAGCCAGAAAAAATTGTCGCAGAGGTACAAAGACTTGTCGAAACTGGCTTTCAAGAAATAGTCTTTACCGGGATTCATATTGGCGATTTTGGCAAAGACCTACCCGTGCAAGAGCAGCAGAAACTTGCTGGCAGAGCATCCAAACACGGCAAAGGTTTTGAGCACCCTATCGCTAACCTTCTTACGGTTCTTTTTTTAGAAACCGATATCCGTAGCATAAGGCTTTCAAGCCTTGAGCCAGGAGAAATATCTTCAGATTTACTGACAGTTCTTGAGCTTTATGCCGACCGGGTTTGCGCCCACTTTCATTTGCCCCTGCAAAGCGGAAGCGATCCAGTTTTAAAGCGCATGCGCCGAAGCTACAACACAAGCCAGTACAAAAACGGGCACGCATCTTTGCGCAACATATTTAAAGACGCCTGTTTTGGCGCTGACATCATGCCAGGCTTCCCAGGAGAGTCAGAAGAAGACCACAAGAGGTCTCTAGATTTTGTCCAAGAAATTGGTTTAGATTACTTGCATGTCTTCCCTTATTCGAAAAGACCAAACACCGCTGCCGTTCGAATGCCAGATCATGTCGACCCTCTTACAAAAAAACAAAGAGCCACGGAACTTAGAGGCTTGAGTAAAAAACTTGAGAGGTTGTATGCCGGAAAATTCATGGGATCTTCTTTGTGGGGCATCCTAGAGCAGGGTAAAGACCGGGTGATGACCCAAAACAATTTGCGTATTCGGATTTCTAACCCAGATGACTCTCAACTAGTTGGCTCAAGAGTATTTACAAACCTGCGCGGGTTTGATGCCAAAGGTGAGCTTGTCGGCACGATCTAATCTATAGTTTCTGCAACCTACCGAGCCATTCCCAGTGGATTTCACACAAAAAAAAGAGCTGATCAAAATCCAGCTCTTTTTTGTTTTTTCTTTTTTAATAGAAAAGACCTAAAGCTCACCTAGCTCCTTGAGGTATTCTTCAGACTCTTCAATTGCAGCTGAAAGCGCTTCGAGCTCTTTGGAAATCTCCCTCTTACGATTTTTCTCTTCTAGGCCTGCTACAACATCTTGGACAATATGCATCGCTACTTTCGACTGCTGCAACTGTGTCTCTATCAGTTTTTTTAGGTCACCTGTGGACTTAGGTGTTCTTGCATCATCAGATACAAGTAATTTTCTAACCTCTAAAACAGCCTCTAAAGCAGCTTGCTGTTTTGTATTGATCAACCTTTGTTCGAATAAAATAGCTGCTACCGAAAAAGGTTTGATGTAAAGCTGCTTTTGCGCCTTATATATTTTTGCCTTTTCAGCCTCGGATTTTTGGTCCAAAGCCTGATCAAACGTGGAAACAGATGAATTTACTTTGACGAGGTTATCTTTCATCTTGGCAACAATTGCCTTTTCAAAGCGAAGATAGTCCTTGTTAGTAAGGTAATCCATACTAACAATCGAAAGGCTTTGCTCTGCTAGGGTTTTTGCTGCCTCTCTAATCGACAGCTCAAAAAGTTCTTTTTCTATAGCCACTAAGTCAGCTGTGTCTACGTCCTTATACCCGCCGCCAACTCCTGTTGACCCTTCAACGACTGAATAAAACCCAACTGCGCTTAAAAACAACCCGCTGCCTATAGAAACAAAAGCTCTATCTCTAACACCAGCAATATAAATCCCGCGCCGCAAGAGTTCAACTCCTCCCATGATAGAGGCAGCGCCAGTCACAAACATACTTGTTGCTAAGTTTCGATTAAAAACATAAGCATTTCCCAAATCTGAATGCTTTACTTCACCCATATGCTGGATTTCTTCGTACTGACCAATCACCTGCATCCGGTAGGCGACCCTAGAGGTTGACTCAACCAAATCGATGAGAATCTCTGACTCTTCTACCGCACCTTGTTGCACTTGTGGGTTTACTTGTTGATTTGCCTGTTGCTCGGCTTGCTGAGCTTGCAAAACACTTCCTTGCAAAACAAAAAAACCAACAAAAAAGACCTTATTCAAAAACCTAAAACCCTTTGAAAAAATCATCATCATCTCCGTTTTTAAATAAAAGCTTACTAATCTTTAGAAATCAGCTCATATACAGTAAAACTATCGTTTTTTGGTATGGACTAACTAAAAGTTAGTTAGCATGGTTTTTTAAGAACCTCAATCCTACCTTAGAGGCGCGCCAAGAGAGCAAAACCCAACGCCACCTAAGGTGCTGACTTTAAAACTATTTTTGCGTAAAAGCAGGTATCTAGGCCTACAGAACTTTGAGCTCTTCGAGGTATTCTTCAGATTCCGCAATAGCACCGGAAAGTGCTTTAAGCTCTCTAGATAGCTCGCTTTTATCGGCTTGACCTTTGCTCTCAGCAAGAACTTCTTGAACCACCAGCAAAGCTTCTTTCGACTTTTTTAATTGTTCTTTTATCAAAAACCATGTTTCGGACCTTGCCATAGACTGTTTAGACTCCTTAGGGGCCACATTAGATCTAGCCTTCATGACAGCTTCGAGAGCAGCTTTTTGCTTTTGCGAAATAATGCCATTCTCTTTTAAAATAGAGGCTACAGAAAAAGGCTTGATGTATATCTGCCTTCGTTTTCTATCAATCTCATATTTTTCTTCTTCTGAAGGTTGGCCAAATGCCGTGACCCTTGGGCTAATTCTTACCAAGTTATCTTTCATCGCTGCAGTAATCTGCTGCTCTAAATTGACTCTTTGCAAGGTATCGATATCTTCCAAACCAGCAATTTCAAGACACTGACCTACAGTTTCCTTTGCGTAACTTCGAATAGAAATATTAAACAGTTCCATGTCCAGCGCCGCCAAATCGGCTTCGTCGACATCTAAAACCTGGCCTCCTGGGCCGTAACTAGAGCCGTGAATTACCGAAGTCGCTCCCAAAGCTAAAGACCACGACCCAACTGGGCCAAGAAGACCATCACCAATGCGTGTCGTAGACGCAATATACAGGGCAACCATTCCAGATAAAAATGTTAAACTTCCGATCACAACGTGATGAAAAGCAGCTGCTCTCTTTGCTTCGTAGGCTTGGTTAAATCCTGTCTTTCTAGCCTGTCCCAAGATGTTGAAATGCTCAAACTGCGCTAGCACATTCATCCGGTAAGCAATTTTTGAAGTAGATTCAATCAAATCCAAAAGAATTTCTGTTTCTTCATCCACAGTCACAGGGGCTACTACTTGGCCACCTTGAATATGTAGAGAGCTAGCTATGGATGTTTGAGAAGACAGCATACAAACAACAATAAAAATACATGCGGCCCTGTAAGTACTTATGAAAACCATATTGACATCCATCCTTATAACTCTTGGTTGAAAAATAACAATGAAAGTAACCCAGAATCACCCGCGTTTTAGCATTTATTTTCCATGCCAGAAAAGAGGTTTTACACATGAACTTGTACACATAGCTATAAGTGTGTAAGTCCCTGATTTTAAACCAGTATTCGGTAGGTGCAGTTACTGACTGAATATCATAAAGCCGCTACAATAGCAGCTTGCGCTCCTTTTGCTCAGCCTTCACTGCTTCCTATGGCCATGAAAAGAAAGGGTTCTATGTTATGATTTTCCAGTGAAACACTTCTTACAAAATGCATTAACTCTTTGTTTGTTAGCTAGTCTATACAGCAGCTCCGCCGAGGCTATAGCGCCTTGCAGTGAGTTTTCCTACGCCGTTGAAAACCAAACCTACTTCCTTAAGCCTTTTGCCGTCATCCACCAAACCCTTGAAAAAGCCAGAGAACGTCTCACAAAGGTATTCGAGAAGACCCCAGAGCAAGCCTCTCTAGAGACCTACAATTTATTTAGAGACACAACCCAGCGCAATCTAGATCAAGAAAAATACGACTTTGCTGAGATCGACAAGCTTCCAGTATCTAGATGGCGCAAAAGATCCTTAAAGTTCCTAGTTGCCAATGGACTGGCCTCGGATAAGGTGTTCGCCTTTTTTTCAAAAGTAAAAAAAGCTCAAAGGATAGCAAAAGACCTGCAAAGCAACGCACGCAGAAAAGGCCCGCGAATTGGGTTTCACAAAGAAAAAGAACTTGATGGGTTTATAGCTGAGCTTACGATAGACCTTTTAAGGCCTGCTTATAGGTGGCTGGTTCCGTTTGTTTCTAAGTATTCTGAACGAAAATATGACTTTGACGACCCTTACCCTTGGCAGCGCCAGACGACCGTATACAAATACCCGAAACTAGCAAAAGCTTTTAACGTGTTGGACTTTATCCGGGAGTCAGGACTTTTTTTCGCCTATGCTCTCACGGGTTTGCATACAGTTGCCATTTTGGGGTCCGATGGCGGGGTTATAAACGAGGCGGATTATACAGCCTCTGTAATCAGGCATGACCAAGTTCAAATCCTAGTGGAATCTACGCCGTTTCCGCACACAGCCCTTAGAGTAGGAGACAGGGTTTATAGCTACGGCTACAAACGCCTTCAGGTATCTTCTTTCAAGGAATATGTAAATATTCAAAACATGGCTGAGTGGCTAAAGAATGGCAACGGCATCTTGGGCAAATTTAAATCAGAAAACAAAGACTTTATGCGTCGAACCATCCAAGTTGTTACCTTGAACCTAGACCCAGAAAGCGTTGGAAAACTTCAGTTCAACCTCGAAAATCGTAAATACCAGGCTTACCTCAAGTCAGAATGCCTGCACCCTAAATTAAGCTCTCAGGCTTTTCCTTACGCAAACAATTGCTCTGTAATGGCCCTAAAAGAGT
The DNA here is from genome assembly GCA_023301565.1 of Oligoflexales bacterium. Lineage (GTDB taxonomy): Bacteria > Bdellovibrionota_B > Oligoflexia > Oligoflexales > JALZUQ01 > JALZUO01. The sequence goes on along the minus strand of JALZUO010000155.1, from coordinate 3,473 downwards.
TAGCCTTCAACGAGTCTGACTCTATACTTGCCAGGATCGTACCCAAGCGAATATATGACTCCTCTCCGAGCACGGTTGTTATGTACCTTACAATGCTGCACCTAATGGGAAGCGAACTTGTTGAAAACAGTTTTGTGGTTGTTACCGGCGATGACGAAGACGTCGGAGTATTGATAGCGAGAAATTCGTTTATTAATTTTGTAGACGCTACGCTACATGCAAAGTTTTGGTTTACAAACCAGTCACTAAGAACTGCGATGGAAAGCAAACATAGCGATTTTCACTACAAAGATCCTCAATACCAAGCCCTGCTATCTGCAGCAAAAAAATCATGGGCTAGATACCTCGAAGCCAACAGAAGTTTTAAAGGTATTCGTTCAACCATTGAAAAAGCGACAAGGCTAGATTCAAAAGCGGAGCGTCAGTTGCTTTTTCAAAAATCCAGGCAAAAAAGATACCTTAAACAAATCAAAAAAGAGTCGGATTATGTAAAAAGCATCATCAATACAATGAACACTCAAAACGGGTCCATGGACTTCTTTGAATACCATAGAGCTCTTTACGTTCTAGAAGAGGTGAAACTGCTTAATTCTAAGCTGGGTCGTTTCGGTATCTCTATAGACTAAACCAGAGCTTTGATAAGGTGTGGCCAGCCTGACTTGCTACCAGCCTGGCTGCGACTCACCCACTATCAAGAAAGGAGAGCTTCTTGGCACGGTTTGACTCACCACTTCTTACAAGAACAAGCCAGCATTGGTGCTCACTGGTACTAAAGAACTTCGATACTTTTTTGATAGATCATGCCGACTGCGAAAGAAAGGCAGCTGTCACAGCTCTTTCTCTAGTCCGCAGTTACCCTGAAAAATCTAAGCTGATTGAACCTATGATTGCATTGGCAAGAGAAGAGCTGGCGCACTATCACGATGTGCATAAGATTTTGCTCAAACGAGGGGTCGTTGCCTTCAAAAGTAAGCCCGATGACTACACTAAAACCCTTAGATCCCACGCAAGAGATCCACGCGACCAAAGGCTTCTAGACCTTTTACTGTTGAGCGGCATCATCGAAGCAAGGGCTCACGACCGCCTTGAAACCCTTGCTCCACATATTAAAGATAAAAAATTAAACAGTTTTTACACGCACCTTGCAAACATCGAGGCAGGGCATTTTAAGATTTTCTTCCAAGCTGCTCGCCACTACAACAGCGATAAAGTCGTTGACCAAAGAATCAAGGAGCTGGTAGCCATAGAAGACCGGGTATTCAGGTCCCTCGAACTGTTGCCAAGAATCCACTAAAAACTACTCACAATTGGCCACCGAGCTTGATAAATACCTATATTCACTGTCATAATGAGTGGATGAAGTTATCTACTGTAGTCATTGGCTTGTTTTTTATTTGTAGCTTGGGTTTTGCAAAGCCCAACCCTCAAACCTGCAGGGTCGGCAAAGAAGACTATCGCTCGAAAATAGCGAAGATGTTTGTCGTCACCTACTCGCAGCAACCTTTTTTCAAGTCTTACATGAAACAAAATGGCTTTGGCGGAATCATTGGGTTCTCCTCGGGGCTAAACAGCTTTAAAAGTACAAGCGCCTTGCGTCAAGAGCTGGAAAAACTAAGAGCGGCCGGCGTAATGTTTTTGACCGTAGACCATGAAGGCGGACTGGTTCAGCGCCTAAAAAAATATAAAGACGTTACTTACATCCCAAGTGCTCGCATCATCGGGGCATACCTGGACGGCCTCAGCGCAGAGAAAGCTCTAAAGAAAGCCGAAGAAATAGGTGAAGTTATGGGCTGGGACCTAGCTGCCGCAGGGTTCAACTGGAACTTTGGGCCAGTGTTTGACGTAGACCATGGCCAAAAGAAAAACCCGATGACTAAGTACCACCGAAACTTTTCGTCTAGCAGCCCCATCGTTGCAAAGTATGCAACGGCAATATCGAAAGGGATGCGAAAGCACGTGATTGTAACGGTAAAGCACTTTCCTGGGCAAGGCATGGCCAAGCTAGATAGTCACTATGCTGGATGTAAAAAAACTAAAGATTGCTCGAGCTTTCCTAAAGAGGACCTCATTCCATTTAAGACAGCCATTGAGCAAAACGTCGCTGACAGTGTCATGATTGGCCACGTCGAGTTTTCGAACCTAGACAAGCAGCTTGCAACCTATTCGAAAAAAATTGTCCAAGGCCTCTTGCGAACAGAGCTTGGATATAAAGGCCTTGTTGTCTCGGACGACTTTACCATGGGCGCCCTAGGGCAAGCCGTAGGTGTGTCATCAAAGCAGTTTCGCTCTGGGGACCGCATAGATGCCATTAAAAAGTCTGTCGAAAAATCACTTAAGGCTGGCGTGCAGATGTTTGTCTTCTCTGAATACGTAAACGGCCGCAGAGAAAAGCATGTGGTCGATCACTTGTGCAGCAAAGTTGGTAGCAACATAGACATACGCAATGCTATCGATGCTGCTACAGCTAGCATTGAAGTAGTGAACCAAAGGATAGCGCAATTTAAACCCGTAAAATTCAGTGAATCTAAGCTTAGAAAACACCAAAGATTTATCAAAGATGTCATAGAGCAGGTCATAAAGTCTAAAGGCCGAGCTCAAGTCGCACAGTGGGATAAAACTGCTTTAAATACTTATAAGCTCTAGGGGTGTTTGAAAAGTGGTTTAACTATAGCTTGACTGTGGTTTGACTGCGGAGGCTAGATACTGACCCTCCTAAAAGTCTAAAGCCCAAGCTCTTTAAGCCTTTGAGCCAAGTATTGCCCTGCTGTTAGGTCTGGGTATTTTTTGTCTCCACCAGTTTTTGTAACGCAAGTTCCACATGGACTTAAGTCAACTTCTGCGCGTGGGTGGACAAAGAACGGCATAGAAAAACGCCGGCTTCGGGAGTTGTCTGGGTTTACGACCCTATGAGTTGTGCTTTTAAAAAATCCGTTGGTTAGGTTTTGGAGCATGTCGCCACTGTCGACAATGATTTGCCCAGGACCTGTGTCAATGGCGCGCCAGCTTCCGTCTCGGTTTTGCAGTTCAAGCCCACCATCTGTAGCCTCACAGAGCAAAGTGATAAAGTTGATATCTTCATGCGCTGCTGCACGTACGCTTGCTGGGTTAGCATCATCGGCCACAGGCGGGTAGTGAATGACGCGAAGAATAGAGTTTCCATCTTCTGCCATCGAAGAAAAATAGTCTTCTGGCTCCCCAATGTAAAGAGAACATGCTTTTAGCAGATCCAAAGAACAAACGTCCAAAGAAGTATACAAACCGTTAAACGCACTCTTAAAATCAGACCAATCAGCTGGCCATAAATTATCTGGGTACGTAGACCTGTCTACATCTCGAGTAAAGCTTTCTCTTCCCACATGCCAAAATTCTTTAAGGTCTGGAACATCTCTACCCTTGGCGCTTTCTCGCCCAAAACTAGTGAAGCCGCGTTGCCCCTTTAACTCTAAATCTTCGTATAGCTTTTTTTGGTCTTC